>DFEO01000063.1:8620-9806 GCA_002368715.1 Ruminococcus sp. UBA3800 | reverse complement strand
ACCGATTCGTTCTCGTTCGACGAGACAACAGGCACCCTGACTATCAGCGGCCCTATCACAAAGAGTGAACTGTGGAATTACAAAGGAAGAGATGACGTCAAGCACATCGTAGCTGTTGAGGGCGCAAAGTTTACAGACAGCAATTGGGCGGATGGTTTTTACGATTGGGATTATGTTGAGAGCATAGACCTTTCCAAGGCTGATTTTTCAGAAGTTGAGTATATGTACGAGTTCTTCTCAGGATGTGATAACCTGAAAGAGATAAATATGGCAGGAGCCAACACCGGAAACTGCACCTCTATGGAGGATATGTTCTCAGTATGCGAACGGCTTGAAAAACTGAATGTTGAGGGTATGGATGTTTCCAAGAACGCAAGCTGCGATGATATGTTCGAGTACTGCCACGCTATCAAAGAGATAGACCTTTCTTCGTGGGATCTGTCAAGCTGCTATGTTTATACTTATATGTTCTATGAATGCAATGCTCTGGAGAAGGTCATCTTTCCCGAAAGTGTTGAGATCAACAGCGAAGGCGATACTATTAATCTTTACAAGATGTTCCAATATACACCATCCATGAAAGAGATCGATCTCAGCGGCTTCAGCTGGGACGAAGAGGCTAATGTTGATAACTTTTATATTTTCTATGGATCCGAAGTACGTGTACTTACTCTGCCGGAAAACTTCCCTGCCGACAGCGATATAGCGCTTAATAACAAAAACAAAAATTATAACGGCTGGGTAAAGTTAGGCTCCGAAGATGACGGCATCATCAGCGGCGACGGCGAATACGCTGAGCTTGGTCTTGGCGCAGGCACCTACTACCACGTAAGAGAGACCACAAAGGTCGAGGGCACACCTGCTGCCTGCGAGGAGGACGGCGTTCAGGATTACTACAAGCTCGCAAATCCCCTGCCTGTTGACCAGGGTCAGTTCCCCGACGGCATAGTTCCCGAGGATTATGTTCCGGAAGCAGCTAAGCTTTTCTATGACCAGTACGCAGTTTACGAGGTCGAGGACGTGAACGAGGACGGCGTTGTTGACGAGAAGGATCTCGTTATCCCTGCGACCGACCATGACTGGGGCGAGTGGGAGGTAGTCACCGAAGCTACCACTGAGGCAGACGGTCTGAAAAGAAGAGTCTGCAAGAACGACCCGACCCACGTTCAGGAAGAAGTGATACCGA
>DFEO01000063.1:0-8551 GCA_002368715.1 Ruminococcus sp. UBA3800 | reverse complement strand
TACCGAAGCTCGTACCTCAGGAGTCCGAGTCCGAGTCTGAGAGCGAGTCCGAGAGCACTGTCGAGAGCGAGACAGAGTCGAAGCCTGATTCAAGCTCCAAGGCTGACAGCTCCAAGGCAGACAGCTCCTCCAAGGCAGCAAACGGCGCAGCCACAACAAACCCCGGCACAGGCGCAGCAGCAGCCGCTATGGCCATCACTGCTATCGCAGCCGCAGGCATCGCTGTAAGCAAGAAGAGAACTAAGTAATATCCGCATTGTGATATGATAAGCACCCCGGCTAAGGTCGGGGTGCTTTTTTTGGTGCAAAAAAATGACCGTCCCAGAGGACCATTTTCTTCGCAGCCATTTCTTCCGGCTCTGAAAGTGAACAGATTGTTGACAAAATGAAAAAACTGTGCTATAATGCTTATGCAAAGGTATGGACGCATACCTGTTTTAGACTATATGGAGGAAAAGAATATGATAATGAAGAAAATCTCGGCATTTGGTATTTCGGCTATGACAGCCGCTATGTGCCTCTGCCCCACTGCTTTTGCAGCAGAGCCCGATAAGGCCTATGATCTCTGGATTGCAGGCACAAGAGTAACATCCGAAAACGCTGATGACGTCCTGGGTGACGGTTCGGTCATCTATGACGAGGAGAACAATCTCCTCATGTTCGCTGATGATATCGAGTGGGCTGTCGGAGAGCAAACAGAACGCGAGTTTATAACCTGCGCTATCCCCGGCCTTACAATAACAGCCACTAAGGATGTTACACTTTCGCTCTCCGGCCCTGGTTTCTGGATCGACCAGGACACAACCTTCAAGACAAGAGGCCACAAGATCACCATCGATACTTCTGAATCTTATACTTACACATTCTTTTTCGGAGCAGATAACATAGATGATGCTAACATTGCGACTCTGACATTTGAGGACTCCGATATCGATATTTTGGGCGGCCCAGGAAACTGCATCTGCGGAAACGTTCCCGAATATGCCAATGAATCATATCTAAAATTCATAGGCACAAACGCACATATCGAAAGCAACAGCGGATTGAAGGCTATCCAAGAATTCACCGATGTAACCTTTGAGTACTGCAGCATCGTTTCTCCCGAAGGCGCAGTTTTCGAGAACGGCACCATCTACACTGAAAACGGAAGTGTTGTCAACTCCATAGATATCGCAGCAGATATCATTGATCTGGCTGACTGTGATGTTAATGTCGATATGAACGACAAGCTGGTCACAGTAAGACACAACGGAAATGATATCCGTGAGAGTGAATACACTGTTGAGTTCGTCGGCGTTGACAACGACTTTACAGGAACAGAGTTCCCCACCGTGCCCGGCGAGTACAAGGTAGTTGTTACCGCTGTTGAGGGCAGCGGCTATGTAACAGGCACTAACGACAGCGCAACCTTCACTATCACAGCTGAAGACGAGAGCAGCGAGAGCACTCCCGAGAGCGAGAGCACAGTTGACAGCGAGACAGAATCCGCAGCAGACGCAAGCTCCTCCGCTGACAGCTCAAAGGCTGACACAAGCTCCAAGGCTGCAAGCACAGCTTCCACAACAAATCCCGGAACAGGTGCAGCAGCAGCTATGGGTATCCTTGCAGTTGCAGCCGCAGGCATCGCTGTAAGCAAAAAGAGGAGCAAGTGATCTGATATTTTTCAGGCCAAATAAATAAGCTTTTTCAAGGCACTTCTGTCAGAAACTGACGGGAGTGCCTTTAAGTTATCCGGCGCAGCACCGGGAATAAAAAAAGGTATCGGCCTGCGGGCGATGATCTTAAATATCATCGCCGCAGGCGATACCTTAATTCTTCACTATTCATTATTCATTATTCACTATTCATTATTGATCTGCAAAGCGATCAATACGCCTTGCCCCAGAGAACCATTTTCTTCGCAGGCTTGCCGCAGCAAACGCAGACATCGCTTATCTGCTCCTGCTCAAACGGAATACACCTCGAACCGACACCCGTCAGCTCCTTTACCTTGTCCTCGCATTCCTCTTCGCCGCACCACATAGCCTTTACAAAGCCGTCGCCCTTTTCTTCAAGAGCCTTGATGATCTCATCAGTGGTCCTGCAGCTGTAAGTCTTTTTCTCTCTGTTCTCCAGCGCCTTCTCAAAGATGCCCTGTCTTACCTCTTCAAGCTTCTTCGCAGCCATTTCTTCCAGCTCTGAAAGCGAACAGAAGGTCTTTTCTCTGTTGTGGCGTGTAACTATTACACACTGGTCGTTCTCGATATCCTTGGGTCCAAGCTCCACTCTCACAGGAACGCCCTTCATCTCATACTCGGCAAACTTCCAGCCGGGAGACTGCTCGCTGTCATCTATCTTCACTCTGATGCCTGCGGCCTTCAGCCTGTCAGCCACTTCGGCTGCCTTTTCAAGAACGCCTTCCTTGTGCTGCTGAACAGGGATTATAACAGCCTGAACAGGAGCAACAGCCGGCGGCAGCACAAGACCGTTGTCATCGCCGTGTGTCATTATGATAGCGCCGATAAGACGTGTGGTAACGCCCCACGATGTCTGGTGAGGATACTCCAGCTTGTTCTCACGGCTTGTAAACTGAATATCAAAAGCCCTTGCAAAGCCGTCACCGAAATAGTGTGACGTTCCTGCCTGAAGCGCCTTTCCGTCGTGCATCAGAGCCTCTATCGCATAGGTCGCCTCGGCGCCCGCAAACTTGTCGGAGTCGGTCTTTCTTCCCTTTACAACAGGCATAGCAAGGTCCTTCTCGCAGAAATCAGCATAGACATTGAGCATCCGCTCTGTCTCGTCGATAGCCTCCTGAGCCGTTTCGTGGATAGTGTGTCCCTCCTGCCACAAAAACTCTCTCGAACGCAGGAAGGGTCTTGTCGTCTTTTCCCACCTTACAACAGACACCCACTGGTTATAAAGCTTTGGCAGATCTCTGTAAGAATGAACGATATCGGCATAATGCTCGCAGAAAAGCGTCTCGGAGGTAGGTCTTACGCAAAGCCTGTCCTCGAGCTTTTCGTTTCCGCCGTGAGTCACCCAAGCGACCTCGGGCGCAAACCCCTCGACATGATCCTTCTCCTTCTGAAGAAGGCTCTCGGGAATGAACATAGGCATACAAACATTCTCATGCCCCAGCGCCTTGAAACGCTGATCGAGATTTTTCTGTATGTTCTCCCAGATCGCATAGCCGTAAGGCCTTATCACCATACAGCCCTTAACGCTGGTATAAGACACAAGCTCTGCCTTCATGCAGATATCGGTGTACCATTTTGCGAAATCTTCATCCATAGAGGTTATCGCATCAACCATTTTTTTGTTTTTTGCCATGCTTAAAATCAACTCCATAAATATCTTCGTTATAGATCTTGTAATTGGGATCAAACCCTTCGGGTCTTTCCTGCTTTTCATAAGGATCCCTGACCTCAAGATCTTCGGGGGACTGCGGCTTTGCGTTCTCTCTGAGCGAAGGATGCCGCTTCTCGATAGCCCGTGCGATCCTTGGCGTAACAAGGCAGGCAGCAACTATCAGGATCATTATAACGGCAAAGCTGACACCGAAGTCAAAAAACCTGCCAAGCAGCTGCTTATCCATCCGATCCCCTCCTAAAGCCTTATTATACCACAAAAAAACGCTCTTGTAAAGTCAAAAAGAAAAATTGTTGACAACATGATAAAGCCGTCTTATACCTCCATCGAAAACTTTATGAAATAAAAGCTTTAAAGTACGAAAATTTAAAAGGGACTTTTATTAACTTTTTGTAAACTTTATTACGAAATAATTACTTTTTCTTGACAAGTTGACGGGTTGGTGTTATAATGATAATGTATATAATTATACCCGAAAGTACCGATTTTCCGAGCTCTGCGAGTTTCTGGAATTGTGAACAAAAATCAGGTTTCAAGCTACGAAATTTTCGTGAACTTTGGAAAAGCAGCACAACATCTTGTTGGCTTAGGGTGAGTCGGCACGATATGTGGGTATTTATATGAATGGGCAAAACCAAAGAGAATTATGAAAGGATGAGAGTATGAGAAAAAGACTTAAAGGCAGACTTCTCAGCTCGCTGACAGCTCTGGCTGTTTCGGCAAGCCTGGGTCTGGGAGCTTTTCCCGCTGCTGACCTGATCGTTTCTGCACAGGAAGAGATCGGAAACGGGATCTTCTCTCTCAGTGAGTCTGAGCTCGACGCTCTGCGTGACAACAGGCAGTATACAAACAATCTGTCTGCAAGCTTCACGTTCAAGAACGATGACGGCTCTGCTTACACAAACAGTATCCCGGATGGATACTACCTTGTTGTCCATGCTGTGGGCAAGAACAGCAACAGCTTTACCTATGGCGAGGGCGCCGACAATAACCACTATGCGGTATTTCCTATCTCCAACAGCGGCGGAAGCTGGAATTCGGGAAGCTTCAATGTAGTTCCGTCCAGCCAGACAAGCCCCGGACAGTGGAGTTCGCCCGATGCACAGAGCCTGGAGGGTCTCATCGTCAAGGACGAATGGAAAGCGCCTTCCTCGCTGGTTGCAAGAATGACGAACGACCCTTCATACAGCTGGGCAACGAATACATATTCCGTAACGAATATGATAGGCGACCTCAAGGTCACCTGCGACACTGTTCCGACAGTGAGCCCCAACAACAGCGTTTTCCGTGTTTCGGCAACAAAGGCAAACGTTGTGAATGTTAATGTTCTTGACTATGACGGAAATCCTTCCGTTGTAGAGAACGAGTCCTCGAGCAGATATTTTGTTCTGGGCTATCTTGTTGACAGCAGTGCTACCGACAAGAGCTACTCCGGTCCTAATGTAAAGGCATGGAACATCGAGGAGATAGACCTTACAAACAACACAAATGTTACTGCCGGCTTTACAAAGTTCCATCCGTTCGGCACTGATGGTTCCGACACGAGCGCAGAGCTGGTAGCTCCCGCACAGGGACAGGAACTCAAGTTCCGTGTGTTCAGCACAGGCGGAAGCACCCTTGCCACCCTCAAGGACTGCAAGCCCAGCGATGCTGACAAGATATATGACGGTATCCCCGATTATGTACCTTCGAGCACCACTGCTGACGGCGTGACCAATGTTACCTTCAAGAAGAACAAGGTAGAGTATCACCTCGTTCTTGATTTTGACGAGGCACCTGACTTTACGGCAGAGGACAACATTTATGTCTATGCCAAAGCAGAGCACTCAAGCGGTAATACATATTACAGCGCAAAGCTTGCAGATATCACCGGCACTACGCTTGATCTCGTTCTTCAGGATTCCAATACGAATGAGTGGAAGGACCAGAACAACAACCAGGGTCAGAGATATCACGGAAGCTCTACCGAGAGCGTGACCGTAAACCTCGTACAGGCTTCTCAGGATGTTACCGCATCCATGATCGCAAGCGGTTCAAAATGTGCGCTCATCCCCGACGGCGGCTATATCGGCTCCTATAAGGTCACTTACAAGGATCAGGAGAGGGCCGTTAACGATGACACACACACAACTATCTATACCAAGAAGATAGAGCTGAAAAAGAGCAGCCCTTCAAAGGACTATACCTATAAGGATATCCTTGGCGGTGTTGCTGTGAACTTCGGTATTACAGCAGACAGGCTCATGTTTGAAGGCCATATGCAGACAAACTTCCTGACCAATTACTTTGACGGAAACGGCAATGAAGACGGCGTAAAATGCTCGGGCTTCAGACCTGACCTTTCGGACCCCAACGGCGGCGAGATCTATATCGGTCACTTCGGCAACTTTACCGACCCGAACGACAGATCCGCAGAGTCTTTTGAGGAGATCACAGAACCCCAGAATAACCTTATAAGCTTTGACCAGATCAAACATCCGCCCCACGGCGATGACTACTATGTAAAGCTTTATACACCGTTCAGCACTGACGATGATATCTATACCAATAACAGAGATGTCACCGGCGATGCACCTGCAACAGCGGAGCATTATGTTATCCGTGAGCAGAAGTCCTCTGATGAGATTGCTGCTGTCGTTGGCAATGCGATCAGCCACATCCAGTCTATGTCGGATGAGCTTGCAGGCAAGAGCGCAAACCTCACTCCTGTATACATTGACAACAAGTATGTAGTTGACGGTACCGCATACGATGAGGATGTTACCCTTTACATCGATGCCGACAGTATGCTCGGCGAAGACGGCGCACTGCCCATTATGCTTATCAGCCTCAGAAAGGGTCAGAATGTGATCTTCAACTTCAAGGAAGCTGAAAATGTCAAAATAGGCCAGTTCTATTTAAGAACACTGGTTGACGGCGAGTGGGTGCCGAATGCTGACTATGGAAAGACCGATGAAAATCAGGATTATCAATCTGATTTCAACAAATGGATGGATCAGTACGTAATGAGAAACGTAGTGTTCAATATGAACAAGGCTACCCATGTTGATATCGGCGGCACAGCAGGTCTGTTCATTATCAAGGATCCCGAGTCCGTTGCCAAGATGGCAGGCACCACAACAGGCTGGATAGCTACCGCAGGCTTCTTCCACAAGGAGAGCGGTGAGTGGCACTTCCCTTACTCCGAGCTCGGCGAGCTTGAACCCGATGACGAGGAGACAAAGACCAAGGTAGACCTCTCCAAGACAAATATCGCAGGCGATACTGAGGTCGTTGGCGCACACATCGAGCTTTATAAGGCTGATGCGGATAATAATTATACAAAGATAAACGAGTGGGATTCCGACGCAACAACAAAGACCTTCACACTCGAAAACGGCAGCTACTACTTCAAAGAAACTGCTGTCGAGAACGATACAGCCGAGTATAATATCGTTGCTTCCAACATCTACTTCACTGTTGAAGACGGCGTGGTAACAGTTGACAGGACTCAGACCGTACTCACTCAGAACGAGGACGACGGCTATGTTAGCTACACCGAGGCAACAGCTTCCACAAACGCTAAGTTCACCTTCAGGGATGCAGAGAAGAAGCAGGCAGAGATCGAGCTTTCAAAGACCGATATCGCAGGCTCATCCGAGGTAAAGGGCGCTACTATAACTATCACAGGCAACAACGGCGTAGCCTTCACCTGGGTATCAGGGACCGAGGATAACACCTTCACTCTTCCCGACGGCAGCTATGTTCTTAAAGAGACCGCTATTGACAACACACAGAACGAGCTCTCATACAATATCATCGACTCCGAGATCTCCTTCACAGTTTCGGGCGGAGAGATCGTTGCAGACAGCGTACAGAACGTAAGCACAGGCTCGACCGATGCCGAAAAGAAAAACGGATATGTCGAGAAAAACGACAACAAGTTTATTTTCCACGATGCTGAACAGACAAAGACCATAACCGTTTCCAAGAAGGCTATCGGCGGTTCTGAGGAGATATCCAACGCACAGCTGAGAATAACCGATGAGACAGGCCGCACGATCATCCACGAGTGGACATCCGATGCAAATGCCGGCCCCAAGAGCTTCGAGCTCGGCGACGGCACCTACATCCTCTGGGAGGCAGGCGACGAGTTCGTTTACGGTGAGACTACCTATAAGATACTCGAGTCTCAGGTCAAGTTCACTATCGAGGGCGGAGAGATCGAGATCGACTACGATTTCAGCTCAGAAGCCTTTACCGAGTCGGACAACGGATATGTTGCATTCAGCGACAACGGAACATTCACGATCTACGATGCAGCTAAGGAAGAAGAGATCGGCGGCGACGATTCCGATTCCACAAGCTCTACCGACACAAATGATTCGGATAGCGACTCGGAAGATGACTCGCAGGCAACCGATGACTCGACCGCTTCTTCCGATGTTGATGATGACTCCACAGATTCCACGGATTCAACCGACTCCACGGACTCCACGGATTCGGACGATTCGGAAGACGAAATAAGCGGTGACGGTACCGATTCTACCGACTCCACCGACACGAACGACTCGACCGATGATTCCGATACATCCGGCGATGATTCGACAGATTCAAACGACTCCACAGACTCCACGGATTCAACCGACTCCACGGATTCAACCGACTCCACAGATTCCACGGATTCCGAGGGCGATATCAGCGGCGACGGTACAGATTCTACCGATTCTACCGACACTCCCGATTCCACGGATGACTCCGATGCTTCCTCTCAGGAGAGCTCAGACTCCACGGATTCGAGCGATTCCACAGATTCGAGCGATTCCACAGATTCTTCTTCGTCCGGCGATTCCACAGATTCTTCTTCGTCCGGTGAGTCCACCGATTCTACCGACTCCAAGGCTGAATCTGACAACGCTAAGGATCAGAGCTCCTCAACGGACACATCCAAGAGCGGCACAGACAATGCAAACTCAACCAAGTCCACATCTGCCGAGGGCGGTTCCAACCCTGCAACAGGTATGGCAGCCTCCACAGGCATTGCGGCTCTGGCTGTTGTGGCAGCCGTTATCAGCAGCAAGAAAAAGCGTGATGACGACTCCGATCAGGAATAATACCGAATAGGTAAAACACTTACCGCCTGCCGGGCTTCCGACAGGCGGTTTTGTGATGCAGGCATAAAAAACGAGCACTGCCAATTTGAACCGCCCCAGTAAAAACGTAC
>DFEO01000149.1 GCA_002368715.1 Ruminococcus sp. UBA3800 | reverse complement strand
GCGGTATCGGTGGAGAAGAAGGGGTTGCCTGTTCCGCAGCCGAAAATGCACACTCTTCCCTTTTCAAAATGTCTCATAGCCTTGAGTCTGATATAAGGTTCAGCCACCTGGGGCATTGAGATAGCTGTCTGCACCCTGACCTCCATGCCCAGATTTTCAAGTCCGTCTGCAACAGCAAGGGCGTTCATGGCTGTTGCCAGCATACCGATATGGTCAGCTCTTGTTCTGTCCATAGCGCCGCTGGAACGTCCTCTCCAGAAATTGCCGCCGCCCACAACTATGCCGACCTCAACGCCTGCATCTACGCACTTCTTGATGCTCTTGCCAAAGGTGTTGATGACGTTATAATCAAGACCTATCTTTTTATCGCCTGCCAGCGCCTCACCGCTGAGCTTGAGCAGTATCCTTTTATACTTTGGGCTCATAACACACACTCCTTAATAAACCTTTTACAGTCATAGACCTTCATATTAAATTATACAATATTTCGGCGCAATTGTAAAGAGATTTTCACAAATTTCTTACAACTAACGCAAGTTTTTTCATATTGTTGACCATGTTAACCTTTGATGACCTTGACAAAGAAGTGCCTTTGTCTGGGACCGTCGAACTCAGCGAAATAGATGCCCTGCCACATTCCCAGTACCATTGAGCCGTCGTCGATGATGATGGTCTCACTGGCACCCACGCAGCTGGAGCGCAGATGAGCTGAGGAATTTCCCTCGGCATGGCGAAACTGAGGTCTGTCGGGATAGGTCTTATCCAGAGCGAAAAGAAGATCTGTCTGGACATCGGGATCGGCGTTTTCATTGATGGTGATAGCCGCAGTGGTATGGGGACAGAAGACCACGGCGATACCGCTGTTCACCCCTGATTCATTCACCGCCTGTCTCACATAGCTGGTAATATTGTAAAGCCCCTGGGCATCGGTGTTGATGTAATACTTTTTAAGCATAGTATACCTCCCTCAGCTGAGAAAATCGTTCTCGGTCTCGTTCTTCGGGGGTCTGCCCATAAGGTTGCGGATAGCGTCCCTGGCAGACTCGCCCTCAAACAGGATCTTCGCCAGCTGGGTGGTTATGGGCATTTCCACGTTCATTCTCTTTGCCAGCTCGTAGGCATTCTTTGTGCAGGTATAGCCTTCAACAGTGCCCACCTGACGCACAGCTTCCTCAGGGTCAACACCCTTGCCGATGAGAATACCCGCTCTTCTGTTGCGGCTGTGCATTGAGCAGCAGGTCACTATAAGAACGCCGATGCCGCTGAGTCCCGCAAAGGTCTCCTCCTCGGCACCCATGGCAATACCCAGCCTGCTGATCTCCCTGATGCCACGGGTCATGAGAGCAGCCTTGGTATTGTCTCCCAGTCCGCGACCATCACACACACCTGCCGCCAGAGCGATGACGTTTTTCAGAGAGCCGCCGATCTCGCAGCCCATGACATCGTCGGTGGCATAGACACGGAAGGTCTGATTTGTAAGGGTCTCCTGAACGTAGAAGGACACCTCACGGTCACGGGAAGCGGTGCAGACTGTGGTGGGTATGCCCCTTGCCACCTCTTCGGCATGAGAAGGCCCTGTCAGCACAGCAACGTGGTTGTCGGGAAAGCACTCCTTTGCCACCTGACACATTGTCTTGAGCGAGTCAGACTCAAGTCCCTTTGCCGTGTTGATGATTATTGTATCCTTGCTCATAAAAGGCGCAGCCTGCTCACAGACCGAGCGCAGGAAAGGCGAGGGTATACCGAGGATAACGATATCCTTGCCGTTTACGCAGGAGATATCTGTGGTAAGATTGATCGTTTTGTTTACCATAACTCCGGGCAGCTTTGCTTTCAGGCCGCCTGTCCTCTTTATGGTCTCGATCTCGTCTGAAAAGGCCGACCACACTGTAACGTGGTGTCCAGCGTTATCCGCCATTATAGCCAGAGCCAGCCCGAAACCGCCCGAACCGAGAATTGTGATGTTGCAAGCCATTGTTTTGTCCTCCTCATTGTTGTGGATATGCTTCTCCCGAGCATGGAAATATTATCCCTCAGCATTGTGAAAACTATGTGAGGATAGAATGAATTTGTGTTGTGTTTTATTCCTTCGGCAGATCACTGACCGGATGTTTTTCCGGGCTCTGCCTTTTTCTGTCCGAACTTGTTCTCGGTGCCGCTGAGCAGACGCTTGATATTCGGTCTGTGCAAAAACACGATAAGAAGCCCTATCATAAGAGCGACCAGTGTGTTAGGCAAAACGGCATAGTGTCCGCTGTAAAGAAACCTCTGGTCGATGAAGGTGAATGTAGGATATGCCATAGCGGCGCAGATAGAACCCACGCTGACATATTTTGTAAGAGCGACCAGCAGAAAGAAAACAGCCAGCGAAAACACGCAGGTTAGCGGGTCGATAGCAAGAAGAGTGGTCGCAGCGATAAGCACTCCCTTGCCGCCATGGAACCCATAGAAAACCGGAAAGCAGTGTCCGAGGTTTACAAAAAGTCCGGCGACATAGCCTATGAAATGCGGATCATCGAAGAATGTTACGCCGAACAGCTTGTGAACAACGATGCGGCAGATAACAACACCGAGGATACCTTTAAGAAGGTCGCAGACAAGGGTAGCAATAGCAGGCCCCTTTCCAAATACACGGTGGACATTGGTAAGTCCTGCGTTTTTACTGCCGAACTCTCTTATATCCTTGCCCTTCAGCACTCTGCAAACGATAATTGCGGAATTCAGGCTGCCAAGGCAGTAGGAAAAAACTATTGTGAATACGATAGCTAGAATTTTCAAATTGACCTGTCCTTTCGGATTATGATATGAGTGAGTATGACCGCACAAAGCAAAGGATCATTTCGTATCATCACGGCTCCGCTCTCTTACCTTGAAAACTATCGGAGTTCCGTCGAGCGAAAATGTCTCTCTTATCTGGTTCTCGATATATCGCTGATATGAAAAATGAAACAACTCTGCCCTGTTTACAAAGCTTACAAATGTAGGCGGCTTTGTAGATATCTGAGTCATATAATATATCTTCAGCCTTCTGCCCTTGTCAGATGGCGGCTGAACACGCTCGGTAGCGTAAGCCAGAACTTCGTTGAGCCTGCCCGTGGGTATGCGGACAGCGTTCTGCTCGGCACAGTATTTTATCATCTCAAACAGCTTGTCTATGCGCTGTCCTGTCTTAGCCGAAATGAACACCACAGGCGCATAGCTCATAAAGCTGAGGTCGTCCGCAAGCTTCTTGCGGAACTCGTTCATCGTGTTCGTGTCCTTCTCCAGTGCGTCCCACTTGTTCACAGCGATAACACACGCCTTGCCCTTTTCGTGAGCATACCCTGCAACCTTCGAGTCCTGCTCGGTAAAGCCCACAAGTGCGTCGATGACCACCACAGCTACGTCGGCTCTGTCCACCGCCATATAGGCTCTGAGCACTGAGTATTTTTCAATACTGTCCAAAACTTTGGACTTTCGTCTGATACCTGCGGTATCGATGAGCACAAATTTACCCTGCTCGCTCTCGTAATACGAATCGGTAGCGTCACGGGTCGTTCCTGCAATATCGGAAACTATCGTTCTTTCCTCGCCGCATATGCGGTTTACTATCGAAGATTTTCCGGCATTCGGTTTGCCGATAAAGGCCACCTTTATGCTCCCGTCATCAAGCTCCTCCGAGTGCTCCTCGGGAAGCATATCAACAATAGCGTCAAGCAGATCACCTGTTCCGTGACCGTGAACGGAGCTGACCGCAAACGGATCGCCAAGGCCAAGATTATAAAACTCATAGAACTCCATAGGCGGGTCGCCCACTCTGTCACATTTATTAACGCAGAGAACGATAGGCTTTCCGGCTTTTAAAAGCATAGAAGCAACTTCATGGTCTGTTGCGGTAACGCCGCAGGTAACGTCGGTGACGAGGATAGTCACATCAGCGGAAGCGATAGCGATCTCGGCCTGGCGGCGCATCTGAACGGGGATCACCTCATCGCTTTCGGGCTCGATACCGCCTGTATCGACGAGCATAAACTTTCTGCCTGTCCACTCACACTCGGAGTAGATCCTGTCACGGGTAACGCCGGGGGTATCATCGACGATAGAAAGGCGCTGACCGATGAGTTTATTAAAGAGGGTAGATTTTCCAACATTTGGTCTGCCTACAACGGCAACTGTCGGCAAAGACATAAGCGTACCTCCTTTTAGAAAATTTGTCATACCAAATAATTATAGCACATTTCGTCCGACTTGTCAAACCGCAGGAAGGGTCTTGACCCTTCCAAAAATATAAAAAACTGTTCAAAACCCCTTGACAAAAGCTTTGGGACGTGGTATAATATCAAAGTTGATTATTTCAACGTGATAAAAATTGCTGCATAGAACTACTGTCTAAACTGAAATGATGGGCTTCTATGAGTCATAACATTTGGTTTGGAAGGAGGAGCCTGAAGATGAGAAAGGATATTCATCCCGTTTACGAGGAGACAACGATCACCTGCGCTTGCGGTAACGTTATCAAGACTCGTTCGACAAAGAAGGATATCAAGGTCGAGATATGCTCGAAGTGTCATCCGTTCTTCACAGGCAAGCAGAAGCTTGTTGATACCGGCGGACGTGTAGACAGATTCAAGAAGAGATTCAATCTTGGTTAATTTTCAAAGGGAACGGTTTGCGCCGCTCCCTTTTTTCTTTGAGTATCCTTTTGATTCGGAGCTGATGATATGGCAGAATATTTTGACCTATATGACCGTGACCTTATGCCCACGGGTGAAAAGTGGCTGAGAGACGAAACGAAGAGACTGCCAGTGGGAAGGTTTCACGCTGTTGTGAATATCCTGGCTGTGAACCGTGACGGGCTTATACTGATAACCAGGCGCCACCCCGATAAGCCATTCGGCGGCTGGTGGGAGATATCGGGAGGCTCGGTATTAGCGGGTGAGAAGCCCAAAGACGGTGCCGCAAGGGAGCTTTTCGAGGAAACGGGGCTTAAAGCCGACCCAGCTGAGCTTCGCTATATGGGACAGATAATCAGAGAGCTTTCGGGCTGTGTTCACTTCTTTTACCTTTTTGAGGGGGATTTCTCGGCAGAGGATATCGTTTTGCAGGAGGGCGAGACTGTGGACAGCCGGCTGGTGACGCCCTCACAGCTTGCACAGATGGCAGAGCGTGACGAGTTTCTTGGGTTTTCATTCAACCGCCTGAGAGGAGTGTATGCCGACATCTTCTTTGACAGATGCGAGGGAGAGTCGAGGCTCGTGTTAAAAAAATGAGGTGCTCGCCGCACGGCTTTGCCCCTGGCGAATCATCATCGCTTTGCTGCGAAACGGATATTTCAGCTCTTTTAAAAGGTTCGCAAAGCGTCACAAAATGAAAAGTATCGTCGAAGCTTGCCCCCTCCCCTCCGGGGAGGGCGGCGGCTCTGTAATAGTATGCACCCAGCCGGTAGGGGTGGGGGAGGTATAAAAACTTGGACTATATCACGATAAAAAAAGAGGCCGAGGGTCGGTATGAGGAGAAGCGCTCGGAGTTTATCGGGCATATCGCTCCCGTAAAAAGCGCTGAGGAAGCCGTGGCCTTTGTGGAGCTTATAAAGTCACAGAACCGCAAGGCAAGGCACAATGTCTATGCCTATATCGTCCGTGAGGACGGGGCTGTGCGTTACAGCGACGACGGCGAGCCCCAGGGAACAGGCGGTGTGCCTGTGCTGGATGTGCTGAAAAAAAACGGCCTGTCTGATGTCTGCGTCGTGGTGACAAGATACTTCGGAGGGATCCTCCTCGGGGCGAACGGCCTTGTGAGAGCCTATTCCTCCGCCTGCGCAGAGGCGGTGAACAACGCCGAGAAAATGTATATGAAGGACTGCTCGAGGCTGGAGTTTTCGCTTGACTACACCCTTTACGGCAAGGTCAGCTTCCTGCTTCCTGCCTATAAAGTGATAATGGAGAAGGAGGACTTTGCCGACAAGGTGAATATCTCGCTGCTGGTCTGCGCTGACAGGGCTGAAGAGCTCAAGGCTAAGCTTATCGACGCCACGAACGGCTCGGTTTCATTGTCAGAAACCACAGAACTGAGCGCTGATTTCGGTGCAGACTTGTGAAATATGACAAAATTTTGAAATTGGGCTGTGAAAAAAGAGGATTTTTGACAGTTTAAAGTGTATATATAAACAGAGAGCGAAGAAAGGCGGTGCTTCCTGTGACGGCAAGAGAGCTGACAATGAAGATAGAGCGTGAAACGCTTTGTGAGGATGCGGCGCTGTCCGAACGCTCGGGCGGAAGGCTTCGCCCCGAGGAAGACGACGATATCCGCACCTGTTTTCAGCGTGACAGGGACAGGATACTGCACTGTAATTCTTTTCGCAGATTAAAGCACAAGACCCAGGTGTTCCTCTCCCCTGCCGGAGACCACTACCGCACAAGGCTCACCCACACGCTGGAGGTAAGCCAGATAGCCAGAACGGTCTCGAGAGCCCTGCGCCTGAACGAAGACCTGACAGAGGCGATAGCTCTCGGCCACGACCTGGGGCATACGCCATTCGGGCACGCCGGAGAGCGAGCGCTCAATGTGCTGGCGCCAGAGGGCTTTCACCACTATCAGCAGAGTCTGAGAGTGGTCGATATAATAGAAAAAAACGGCAAGGGACTGAACCTGACAGCCGAAGTCAGGGACGGGATACTAAAGCACACCAACATGACAGCAGATACAAAAGAAGGCTGCGTGGTGCGTATATGCGATGTTATAGCTTACATAAATCACGATATCGACGACTCGATAAGAGCGGATATCCTCTGCGAGGAGGATATACCGAAGAATATAAGAAAGACCCTTGGAGACACTAAGTCGAAGAGGATAACGAGCCTTGTTTCCGACGTTATAGCCCACGGGAGCAGCGAGATAGGGATGTCACCTGAGATAAGGGCGGCCTTTGATGAGCTGCACGCCTTTATGTTCCAAAGCGTTTATTTCAATCCCAAGTGCAAGTCCGAGGAAGCAAAGGCCAAGGATATGATATCGAAGCTCTATGAGCATTTTGTCTCTCATATCGAGCTTCTGCCGGCGCAGTATCTGACGCTGGCATATAAATACGGAGCAGACAGGGCTGTGTGCGACTACATAGCCGGGATGTCCGACGGCTTCGCTGTGGAGACATTCAAAAGCCTGTTCATACCCAAGAGCTGGATAGTTTATTAGTCTTTGATACCCGGCGGAAGTTTACAGGACAGTTTAAAGGCAACAGCGAAAGGAGCGTGAAACTTTGCCGCTTCCACTTGATTTTATAGAAAGGCTCAAAGCCGCAAACCCTATCGAGGATGTTATGGGGAGCTATGTGTCGCTCAGGCGCTCCGGCAGAGATTATGTATGTCTGTGCCCTTTCCATAATGAAAAAACACCGTCGTGCTATGTCCACCCTGACAGAGAATTTTTCCACTGCTTCGGGTGCGGCGCCGGCGGAGATGTAATAACGTTTACCATGAAATATAATAATCTCGACTATATGGAGGCTGTGAAGCTCCTGGCCGAGAGAGGCGGTGTGCCTATGCCGCAGGACAGCTTTTTCGGCGAGAAGAAAGGCAGCGGCGAGTTCAAGAAGCGGCTATATGAGATGAACCGCACAGCCGCTAAGTTCTTCTACTCGAAGCTCAAGACCCCCGAGGGCAGACAGTGCCTTGACTATCTTGTCAACAAGAGGCGGCTCAGCTTTGAGACGATAAAAAAATACGGCATGGGCTTTGCGCCCAACAGCTGGAGCGAGCTTAAAAGCTATATGCTCTCCGAGGGGTTCACCGAGGACGAGCTTCTGAAAGGGTCGCTGATATCCAGCTCGAAGAACAACACAAAGAAAACCTTTGATTTTTTTGTGAACCGTGCAATGTTCCCGTTTTTTGACCTGACCGGGCATATCGTCGGGTTCGGCGGACGGGCGCTGGGGGAGGATGACAAGAGAAAGTATTTAAACTCCCGGGATACCGCAGTTTATAACAAGGAGAAGTATCTCTTCTCGATGAACTTTGCCAAAAACGCCTGCGTCAAGTCGAAGCAGATACTGCTGTGCGAGGGAAACCTTGACGTTATCTCGCTCAATCAGGCGGGTTTTGAAAACGCAGTGGCTTCCTGCGGAACAGCACTGACACCTCAGCAGGTCAAGATGATATCGAACTACGCTGACAGCGTTGTAATATGCTATGACTCGGATGAGGCAGGACAGAAGGCCACAAAAAAAGCTATAAGGCTTATCTCGGAGACAGGGATGAAGACCACCGTTATCAAAATGGACGGAGCAAAGGACCCCGATGAGTATATCAATAAATTCGGTGCCGACCGCTTCCGCCACCTGATAAGCGGCTCGAAGGATGCTGTGAGCTTCAGGCTCGACGAGTGCAAGGCAGGGTTTGACCTTGACACAGAGGCAGGAAGATATGAATACATAAGAGAAGCTTGCAGGGTGCTTTCAGAACTGTCTTCACGGGCTCAGAGAGAGGTCTATATCGACAGGCTGGCAAAGGAAACAGAAATAAGCAGCAACTCAATAAACACAGAGCTTGAATCCTTTATCAAGCGGGAGCGCAGAGCCTATGATAAAAAACAATGGCGGCAAACAGTGATGAACACCTATCAGCGCCGTGACCTGCGTGACCCAAAGACAGCCGGTCACCGCAAGGAAGTCATTGCCGAAGAGGGCATCATTTATTATCTGTTCCAGAACCCCGACAGGTGCGATGAAATAAAGCCGCAGCTTGGAGAGGAAAGCTTTGTGACCGAGCTTAACAAGCGGTTTTATAAAAGCCTGATACAGAGGATAGATACGGCTTCGGATATTTCGGTGTCAAGCTTCAATGCTGACTTTTCGCCCGACGAGATGGGACACCTGACAGCACTACTCGAAAGAGGCAGAGATCTCGGGATAGATGAGGCTGTGGCAAAAGACTATATAAAAGTGCTCAAAGAAAACAGTCAGGCAGGCACCGAGACGATAGAAAACGATGACGATTTTCTTGCGAGCGTTCAGAAAATGAGGCAGGAAAAGGTTAATAAATAACGGGTCAGAGGCCCGACAGAAGGGATTATTTAATATGAGTGAAAAAAGATCATCTATTATGGACAACCTGATGCAGCATGGTAAGCAGACCGGAAAGCTGACTACCAAGGAGATCACTGATGCTCTGGAAAAGCTGGACTTTGACGTTGAGCAGATGGACAGCTTCTATGATGCGTGTGCTGCAAACAACATTGAGATAATAGACGACGTAACAGTTGATGACACGTTGGAGCTTGTGAACCCCGATGACGAGCTGGACCAGGACGGAGTGGATATCTCGCTCTCGACCGACGGTATAGCTATGGACGACCCGGTGAAGATATATCTTAAAGAGATCGGCCGTGTGCCGCTGCTGACCTCCGAGGAGGAGATACAGCTGGCCGAGAAGATGTCAGGCGGCAACGAGGCCGAGGCTAAGAAAGCCAGAAAGCGTCTTGCTGAAGCAAACCTGCGTCTTGTTGTTTCTATCGCAAAAAGATATGTCGGCCGTGGGCTTTCGTTCCTTGACCTTATCCAGGAAGGAAATATGGGTCTTATCAAGGCCGTGGAGAAGTTTGATTATACCAAGGGATTCAAATTCTCGACCTATGCAACATGGTGGATAAGACAGGCAATAACAAGGGCTATCGCTGACCAGGCAAGAACTATAAGAATACCTGTCCATATGGTGGAGACAATAACTAAAGTAAAGAAGGCATCCTCTCAGCTGCTCCACAAGAACGGCCATGATCCCTCTCCCGAAGAGATAGCCAAGGAGCTTGAGATGAGTGTTGAAAGAGTAAGAGAGATAATGCGTATAGCGCAGGACCCTGTATCGCTGGAGACACCTATCGGTGAGGAGGAGGATTCGCATCTTGGCGACTTTATCCCTGACGATGATGCTCCCGCACCTGCTGAAGCAGCATCGCTGGTGCTGCTAAAAGAGCAGATAAATCAGGTGCTTTCGACGCTTACAGACAGGGAGGAAAAGGTGCTCAGACTGCGTTTCGGTCTTGAGGACGGCAGGTCGAGAACACTTGAAGAGGTAGGCCAGGAGTTCAACGTTACCCGTGAGCGTATCAGACAGATCGA
>DFEO01000048.1 GCA_002368715.1 Ruminococcus sp. UBA3800 | reverse complement strand
CGTAAATATAAAGGACGCTGTTGAGGGGCTCAAAGCAAGTCTGCCCTTCGAGCTTTCAAAGCAGAGCTCAACAAATATGCCGGCAAGGATAAGGATGACCACCCTTTACGCTGTGGCACAGAGTCACAACGGCCGTGTTGCCAACACCTGCAACCTCTCCGAGGACTGGGTCGGCTACTCCACAAGATACGGCGATGCGGCAGGAGATTTCAGTCCGTGCTCACATATAACGGTCCAGGAAATGAAGCAGATAGGCCGCCTTTTGGGGCTGCCCGATGAACTGGTGGACAAGGTGCCGATAGACGGTCTTTCGGGCAAAACCGATGAGGACAACCTGGGCTTTACCTATGCCGAGCTCGACCGCTATATAAGGACGGGCGAGATAGATGATGCCGAAAAGAAAAAGCGTATCGACCGCCTGCACAAGATGAACCTTTTCAAGCTGGAAATGATGCCCCAGTTCGACCCTGAAACACCGATAGTTGATAAAACGGAATAAAGATATCAAATGTCCTTCCCTGCCTGCGCAGGGGAGGACGATCTTTTATCCCTTCACAAGGGCGGCACCCTTGAAATAATACTCCAGTATCTCTTTGTGGGGCTTGCCGTCTTTTGCCATTTCGTTGGCGCCGTAAAGGCTAAGCCCCACAAGATGCCCCACGCCCTTTACTGTGAACGTGAACTTTCCGTTCTTGTGTACCGCCTCCACGCAGGGCGAATCAAGACCCAGCGCACGGCACAGCTCGCCGCAGGGCACCTCCTCTCCCCATATCTCTGCGCTCTTTATGATGCCTCTCTTGTCGCATTCAAGCTCGAGAAGGCTTTTGCCTTTGTCCTTTCCGAAGTTCTGATCCTTGAAGGCTTTTTTCAGCTTCTTTTCAAGCTCTCTGTCTGTCAGCGTTATCTTATGCACAAAGTCAGGGCTTTTTTTGTCGGCCTTGCTCTTGACGCTCTCAAGGTAAGGTATGTCCTCTCCCCAGGCATCCTTTGACGAGCGTGTAAAGCCGCAGCTGACCGCATGATATGCCGGGAGAACAGGTTTTCCTTCATATGTCAGAAGCTCGCCTTCGGTCCTTTGTGCCAGCCGGCAGAAGCGTGAGAACACAGCTTCATATTCATCCGCAAAAAGCTTCTTTGCCTGAGTCTTTGAGAAAAACGCCTGGAACCTTGTCTTGTCGTCACTCACAAGAGCGCCGCCCCTGAGGCTCTCGCCTGAGTTTCTGCGCCGCTGAAGATACGTCCTCACCAGCACCGCCTGAGCCTCTATCGCTTCATCTTCATAGCTCTGCGGCACCTGTGCCATAAGCGACAGCGCTATGAACTGTGTTTCGTCATAGCTGACGGTTTTGCCGCTTTTTTCATAAAGCACCTTTACTTTTTGCCCTGCACCTGCTGTGTTTGTCTGAGCCGGCTGAACGCTCTGCTTGTCCTTTACCGTAAAAACGAGCAGCGGCAGGAGCGCTGTCAGCAGAACAAATGCCAGAGTCAGCTTAACCATTTGTTTCATAATGTCACTTCCTGTTTGCCTTGATGGTTAGATTATAACCCGAACAAAGCGCACAACAGGGCGAAATTTGCAGCATAGCCTAATAATTCTATTTACAATCGCAAAAATCTGTGATATAATCTATATGTCTGATTTTTACGGAGGCTTGATTATGATCTTTCTGTTTTTGCTGCCGCTTTATCTGGCAGCTGTTGTCTATGTGCTGCTGCGGTTTTTCTACTGGATAAAAAACTGCCACCATGTTTTTGACTGGAAACGCTTCAAATATCCTATTGCGCTGTGGTTCTGCGTGTCGTCGCTCACTCCTCTGATAGTGTTCGTTCTGCCGAAGAATGCGGTTACTGTTGTGATAAGGCGCTACTCCACTTACTGGATAGGGATACTTCTGTATCTGCTTTTGTTCATAGCGCTGTTTGACATTATCAGCCTTATCGCAAGGCACACAAAGCTTAAAAACACAAAGCTGTTCTCCCGTGTGGGGATAGTTTCCGTGGGTGGGATAATAGCCATTGCGGCTGCCGTGACCTGTGTTTACGGCTTTATGAACGCAAGACATATCCGTGTCACCGCCTACACCGCCGAGGTGGATAAAGCCTGCGGCAACCTGCCTGCACTGAGGGTCGTCCTTATCGCAGACACACATATGGGCTACGCTATCGGTGCCGACCAGATAGAACAGATGGCTCAGCGCATCAACGAACAGCACCCCGATATCGTCCTGTTTGCAGGCGACATCTTTGACAACAGCTATAAGGATCTTGACGACCCCGACAGGATAGCCGCAGCCTTTCGTTCAATAGAGAGCAGCTATGGCACCTATGCTGTGTTTGGCAACCACGACATTGAAGAGAAGATACTTATGGGCTTTACCTTCCGCTATGACGGCAAGCAGGAGAATGCCAGGGGTATGTATGACTTTATGGACAAATGCGGCGTGAAGCTGCTTACTGACGAAACGGTGCTTGTCGACGACAAGTTTTATCTTGTGGGCAGACGTGACGGCGAAAAGGTCGGTACTCCCGACGGCAAACGAGAAAGCATCGAAGACCTGACCAAAGACATTGACAAAACAAAGCCCGTGTTCGTTATCGCCCATGAACCAAACGAACTGGAGGAGACCGAAAAGGCAGGTGCAGACATCGTCTTTTCGGGACACACGCATGACGGACAGTTTTTCCCGCTGACAGTGCCTGTACACTTTATGTGGGAAAACCCATACGGAATGATAAAAAAAGGCGATATGTATTCCCTCGTCACCTCAGGAGTCGGCGTTTACGGCCCGTTTATGAGGGTCGGCTCCATAGCCGAGATAGCTGTTCTGGATATTTCATTCAATAAATAAGATCTGCGCTCCGTGAAGGTCCTCACACGGAGCGCATCTTCTTTTCAGCCCGTTTTCTGCTTGCTTTCATAAATCCAACATATTTGCCGTGTATTATATATACAAGGTCAGAGGAGCACCTCGAAAGCTCAGGGGCAAAAGCCCCGACTCTTTTAAAAGCTTCCGTCTAACAACAAAGCGGATGACGCTATTCATAAATACATATTTCCTTTTATCAGAAGAGCAGGCCGGTTCAGTCTCCGGTCTGTTCTTTTTTGTCTGCAAGGCTTGAAAGACGCCTCGTTTCATCGCCCATCTGCTCCGAGCCGTCAAACAGGCTTATGTAGTTATAAAGAGCATAGCCCTGACAACCGTTCCCGACAGCGTCCTGTGCCTGCTTTGAAAGTATGCCCTCGCCGCTTGGGAAGCCGTCCTCGGTGCCGACCTTATATGCCGCAAGACCTATGATGAGCGGCTTGTCCCTGTTGATATCACGCCATTGCAGCAGTGTTTCCAGATAAGGCTTCACGCTGTTGTCATAGCTGTAATAGATCTGCGGGACAAGATAATCACAGAAGCCGTCCTCGCAAAGCCAGCGCTTCACATCTGCATAGAGATATTCATAGTTGTTCTCCATATTTCCCTGCGGTGATATGCTTACCACTATGTCCTCATCAACAGCCTTGACCGCCTTATATATCTGTGAGCACATATCTGACACGCACCCCAGGCGGTATTCGTCAAGCGACTTATCCTCGTCCCCGGGCACAAAGCTCTCCGCATCAAAGGCTTCATCGGTAGTGGGGTAAAAATAGTCATCGTAATGAATGCCGTCCACATCGTAGCCGCTGCATATCTCGGCAGCACCCTCGGCTATAAACGAGCGAACATCCTCGTGGGAGGGGTCGAGCCAAAGATGGGTGTCACCCTGCGCAGCATCCACCCTGCCGCTGCCGTCGGCATACCACTGTGCTGTCTTATAATCATCGGGCAAAGCCGCAAGCTCATCCTCGGTCTGCAATCGAAGCGGATTTATCCAGGCATGGAGCTTCAGTCCGCACGAATGGGCGGTGTCGGTCATTATTTCCAGAGGGTCAAAGAGGATGTCCCCCGTTTCATCCCTTGGCACAAGATAAGATGGCGGAAACAGCGAAGAGCGGTAAAACGCATCTCCGAACGCACGCACATGGACAAACAAGGTATTAAGCCCTGTCCGTTTGCAGTTTTCACACATCGCAAGAAAGCCGCTCCTGAAAGCAGCCTCATCCGAGGTAAGTATGGTCGCCAGGTCGATATATGATATCCACACCGCACGCACAGTCTCGTCCGCTTTTTCCTGACAGGACACTGTCACTGTGGGCAGGGGCGAGCTTCTGGCAAGGGGTATGTTCGTTTTGTTCTCAGGTGCTGCGGCCGTCTGTCCGCAGGACGAAAGCATAACAGCAGACGCTATGGCAAAAATAAAAAGTTTGGCAGTTTTCATAATATCCTCCGTTTTTGATTCTCGGCGCTTGGCCTGATAACATTGTATTGTCATTAACCGAAGATTATTCACATATAATACTATTGCCGGCCGAGGTCGGCAAATCTGAGCTGGAGAGATATTATGCGACATAAAAGAGAAAAAAAGGCATTAAAACCAACATCAGGCCAGGCTGTCGCTGCGGCATTGACCGGAGCGGCGGCAGTGGTCATCTCGGTCTTTGTGTTCGGGTGGCTGCTTTCAAAATTCGACGCCGGCAGCCTCATACTTACAGCAGTGTCTGCGGTGTTCATCTGTGTGTGCTGCTATTTTGCAGGCTCGGCGGGAGCCGCGTTCGAGAACAGGAGCAGCGCTGTCATAGGGATAGTCTTTGCACTGGGGGCACTGATCCTGCTGATGATAACGGGGACTCTTATGAGCCACGCATCGGGAGCGCTTTCGCTTACGACCAAGGTGATACTCGCTGTGGTCGCCGGAGCGGCCGGAGCTCTGTGTTCGCCGCAGAAATAGACAAAAAAGGTATCGTTCAAAAAGAGCGATACCTTTTATTGCTATTATTTCTGCCGTCATCAGGTCACGGCTTCGTCCGGCTTTTGAGTCTTCTGCCTTCTCAGCTTTTTGAACTCCTCCTTGTATACCGAGTAGGCTTTTTGCCATTCCTCATCGGTCGGCTCGTGGCCGCCAAAGCAGGTGTACTCAAACAGCTCGATAACGACGCTCAGCTCGGCACCACGCTTGTCCTTCATAAACTCCAGCAGCTCATGAGGTGTGAAGCCCGAGAGCTTCTTGCCTGAGGAAGCCTCCAGAAGCCTGAGTGTGCGCCTGTAAAGCCTGAGGATGCGCTCGGTGTTGTTTTTGAACCTGAGCGATATCCTGAAGCACATCTCAATGATAAGGTCAAGCAGCAGCACAAACACGATAACTATAACAACGCCGATGACCACAGCTATCCTGCCAAGATATTTAAGTATCCACGAGAAGTCATAGCTGCTGCCCTGCTCCTGTGACTCCAGCTGATAGGATGCAGGCGTCGGGTCGAATGTCATCCAGCCATAGCCCGAGATATAGACCTCCACCCATGCATGGGCGTGGCTGTCACGGATGATATACTCGCCGTTCTTGTCACGGTCAAATGCCGCAAACCCCTCGACATATCTTGCCGGCAGTCCCGTAAGCCTTGCTATCAGCGTCATCGAGGTGGCATAGCTGGTGCAGCTGCCACGCTTTGAATCAAAGAGGAAATAGTCTATCGACTCATCGCTGGGCACATATTCCTTGTCATAGCGGAAGCCGCTCTCCTCGAAATAGTGCTCGATAGCCTTAGCCTTGTCATAATCGGTCTCACAGTCCTTGGTTATATCCTCGGAAAGCTTTGTCAGCTTCTTGCTGGGAGCATAGCCGCTAAGGTCGGTATAGTATCCTAGAAGCTTTGTGACATTTGAAGCCACCTCGGGCTCAAGGTCGCCGTTTTCCACAGCCGCATCGAGTATGTGTAAAAAGTCTGTCTGGCTGAGTCCCTGCTCCTGTGCAAGGCGGCCCGCATCGTCCTCGTCGGAGAAATAGTCAAAGCTGAAATTGAGCTCCGGCGCTTCCTGATTATCATAGATAGCCTTGGGATAGATCTCTCCGTGAGGTATCTTATAATGCTCCTCGATAGTTCTCGAATCCACGGTTATCGGTGCCGGCATATATCTCGGCGAGAACTCCTCCATAGTGTAGAGGTGCATCATGAACGACTCCGAATAGAGGTCATCGGGATAGTATTTCGCATCCAGCCCGAGATCGGTATATCTTCCCGTCTTTGCAAGCTTCTGCATCGTCTCATACATAAAGTAAGAAGAATTGAGCTCGTTCTGGGAATAGTGCATATTCTCGAGGTTGAAGTTGTCGTTGAAGTCTCTGTCCTCTTCCCAGCGCTCGTTCTCGATAATGCGGTCAAAGCCCTGACGTCTGAGATAATGGATAGGGTCCTTGCTGTCGGTCGCCATTCTGAAAAGCTCGACACCCTCATCATTGGATCCGAAACGCAGCGACGACAGATCGCTCAGATCGTCATAATTGGAATTGTTTCTGAAGGTCAGGTCGAAATAGGTCTTGTCGGCCTCCAGCTTGGACTTTGCCGTCGTTGAAGGCAGAAACATCGTGACAGCACCCACCACAGCCACAAACAGCGCAACTGCCGCCGCATACTGGCGGTTGACCATCACCCTGCTCTTGTTTTCGGCAGTCATGAGCCTTGAATGGACCATAAGTGCGAGGAACACGGTTATAAGCACCGTCAGCTCCAGCTCGGGGATGGAGTCCGCACGCTTGGCATAGATGAACAGCGGATAAAGCATAGCCAGCATAGTTCCCGAGGCACGGTAGCGCACCATAGTGAAGTAATAGACTATCGAGGTCAGGAAAAACGCCATGAAGATAGTGGTGCCGTAGAAATACTGATCGACTCTTCCCACGGTCTGTGCGTCCACATAGAACCAGTCCATATAGCTTTTTCGTGAAGCCTCGAAGCCCGCATTTATAAACATCGTGAACACGGCTCCGACCAGCGCCGCCATCACCAAGTAAACGACCGCTCTTAGTATCTTCTTTGATTTCAGCCATTCAAACAGCGCAAAAAGAGCTGTCTCCGACACCACACACACAAGGGTGTAATAGGTTATATCATCCGGCATATAGGTGTCGATGATAAGGCGCATTATGACCGTGATATAAAGGATAGGCAGAGCATATCTTGACAGTGCCTGAAGTATGTTGGTCCTTATCCTGTTCAATATGCCCGCCTCCTTTCCTTTTGGCGGCTGTTAGCTCAGCCTTTCAAATTCATAGTTATCATCTGCAAGCCACACATTGTTGGCAACTTTTTTTATACCGCTCAGCTTTGTAAAAACATACGACCCGCCTGTATGCTCCAGAAGTGCCGCAAGCTCGCCGGGCATATTCTCCATACAGGAGGAGAAGCACACAGGCGGTGTGCTCTTGCCAAGTTCACCATAGGCAAAGCGAACATCCTCGGGATAAGCAGTGAGCTGCGCCAGATCCTCCTGAAGAGCTGTCACATCGCCGTACTGCTTGATATCGGCCTTTTTCCACACGCCGCCGCAAAAATATACAAAGCCGCACTCAAAGCCCTCTCTTACAAGCATATCAAGCATAGCCAGAGCCGCTTCCACGGTGGTGTCGATATTTTTCATATACACTCCGCCGAACATATCTCCACGGGGTATATCCAGTATGAACATCTGGCTGGATGACGCCACCTTTTCATCAAGGCGCACCAGCAGTCCTTCTTTTTTTGTCGAGAGCTTCCAGTTTATGCGCTTGAGCGAATCGCCCGGGATGTAATCTCTGTGCTCGAACCCCGGAAATCCCGTGGGCGTCAGCGAAGTTTCATTCGTTTCGGTTTCGTCCTTGTCGTCAAATGAAGAATTCTCGGCGGTCGAGCGCAGCACCTCTTTCTGACCGCCCGTTTCGGGGATATTCGGCAGCACCTTTATGTATACGGGCTGCGCCCCAAGTGAAGCAGTCACCTCGGTGTGGGCTATACCCAGATAGTCATGTATAACGCATTTTTCAATGAATACCGAGCCTGTGGTACAGCCCACGGCCTTTATCACGACCTTTATAACGGAGGGCCGCTTCGACATAACGACAGCGCTTATCTGTCTGCTTCCCACCACTTCAAGGTTGTCGGTGGTGCCGACAGTGAGCTCCGCCATTGCGGTAGGGAGCGGGAAGATGCCCGAACTGAGGCTTATCTCCAGCTCAAACTGCTCGTTCTTGTTCGCCACATCGGATGCGGCCGATACAGAACAGCGCAGACGCTTTTTCGTGAGCACATATATGAGGCAGGACAGCAAAAAACCGAGTGTCAGAAGCTGCAGCAGCAGAACGCCGCCCGAAGCATTTATAAAATATGCAACGAACAAAGCTATCAGGCCGCAGCCAAGATAGCCTATTGCATTTTTCATCCGTCCTCACCCCTTTTTAAAAACGTTCCGTAAAAAGTCACCGTGCCATTATCTCGTCGGGAGATTTGACACTGAGAGCGATATGCTCGAGCACTGCTCTTTCGTCAGGAAAAGCGGATTTGCCCTTTGGCGAAAGCATCAGCCTGTGAGCAAGAACATCTGTCATAACAGCCTTCACATCATCGGGGGTAACAAAGCTTCTTCCCATTGTGAAAGCATAAGCCTTTGACGCTCTTAGCAGCGCTATACTTCCTCTCGGAGAAACGCCCAGCTTTACAAGGTCTGACATTCTCGTTGCCGTGACAAGGCTAAGGATATATCTTCTTATATTCGGCTCGGCGGTCACAGCCTCGGCATAGCCCATAAGAGCCGTTATATCGTCAAGGGTCATAACAGCCTGAACATTCTTTCCGAAATCCGCATCCTCAGCTCTGGACATAATGTCCAGCTCAGCCTCATAATCGGGATAGCCCATTGATATCTTCATAAGGAACCTGTCCATCTGAGCCTCGGGCAGATGATAGGTGCCGTAGGTCTCGACAGGGTTCTGGGTGGCAAGCACCATAAAGGGTCTTGGCAGAACATGGGTGGTGCCGTCTACTGATATCTGTCTTTCCTCCATGACCTCCAGAAGGCTGGACTGGGACTTCGGCGACGCTCTGTTTATCTCGTCGGCCAAAAGAAAATTACACATAGCTGCGCCCTCACGGTAAACGAGCTCGTGAGTGTTCGTGTCCACCATCGAGAAGCCCACGATATCCGAGGGCATAACATCAGGGGTCAGCTGGATACGGTTGAATTTGCCGTCCACCGACTTTGCAAGCGCCGAGACCAGCTGTGTTTTTCCCACACCGGGAACGTCCTCGATAAGCACATGACCGCCGCAGAGCATAGCCGTGATTATCCTGAGAACAGGCTCGGTCTTTCCGACAATGACCTTCTCTATGTTCTCCACCAGAAGCTTTACCTTTTCATTCATTTTACTACCTCCCGGATTTATTATCTTATCGTTTTTATTCTAATATATTTTTCATACCCTGTAAAGCGCATTTTCCATAAGAGCAATAACTCACACTTCCAGCGATCGCAGACCGACCACGGTCTCTATCCCGGTGGTATGCGGGAACATATCGACAGGCTGTATGATATTTGCCTTGTAGCCGTATTTTCTGAGAACACCGAGATCTCTTGCCAGTGTGTCGATGCCGCAGGAAACATATACCACACGCTTTGGTCTGAGCTCGCCCACAGCTTCAAGAAACGCCCTTGATGCACCTGCTCTGGGCGGATCCATCATAACAACATCCACCTTTTCGCCGTCCTGTGCCAGCGCCTTCATAAAGTCGCCTGCGTCCCTTGCAAAAAAGCTTATGTTCTCACAGCCGTTTATCCTCGAGTTTATCCTTGCATCCTTAACGGCATCGCCGTTTATCTCACAGCCTGCCACCAGCGCTCCCCTCTTTTCGCAGAGGATCCCGATGGTACCCGTTCCGCAGTAGGCATCTATAAGTCGTGTGCCCTTCTTTATCTCTGCGGCATCGAGCGCCAGACTGTAAAGCTTTTCGGTCTGTGCGCTGTTGACCTGATAAAAGGCCGCAGGAGAGATACGGAACGTGCATCCGCAAAGCTCGTCCTCGGCATAGCTGACACCGTAAAGCACAGTGCTCTGTTTGCCGAGAGTCAGCGGCATACCGCTGGGGTTGACATTAAGGATAACGCTTTTTACATCGCTGCATCTGCCTGCAAGCTCCCTCGCAAGCCCCTTTGCACCGGGGACAGCCGCCTTGTTTACGACCAGAACGACCATAGTCCCCTTTGAGCCCACACGAACGAGCGTATGCCTTAAAACGCCCTTGCCGCTGACAGGATTATAAGGGTTTATCCGAAACGACCCCAGCAGCGGTCTCATCGCCGCTATCACAGCGCTTGCACGCCTGTCCTCCAGGCGGCAATCTTCAATGACGGTGATACCCTTGTCCGAGGAGCGGAACACACCCGAGACTATGGCCCCCGACCTTGCGGTCTTATAGACGGTCTGGACCTTGTTGCGGTAATGGCAGTCATTCTCCGCTGCGGCTATCGGCTCCACCCTGCAAAAGCGTGACAGGAGCCTGTTTGCCTTCTGCTGTTTATATTCAAGCTGCTGCTCATAGCTCATTGAAAGCTGGCAGCCGCCGCATTTTTTAAAAGCCTTGCATTCCATTTTGTTTTACCTGTTCTGCGTTTTCTTCTGCCGGCCGCCTGACAGGCGGACCGTTATTCACATATTATAGCATAAAAGCCTGATTTTGTAAAGGGCTGCTCTTGACATTGAACGGGTTTTGCTTTATAATTATGAGGTATGAATTCTGTGCTTTGCGCATTATAACGGAGATTTGTTATGAGTATAAAAAACACGTTTACCATATGGTTCGGAAAGCTCCTCGTCAAGGTGATGAAGCTGCTTGGCAAGGGCGCCGGCAACGCCCCGGGGCTCATCCTGTGGACGCTCAACAAAAACTGCCTCAAAGCCTTCAAGGTGGAGTGTCCCATCATAGCCGTAACAGGCACGAACGGCAAGACCTCGGTGACGAATTATCTGAGCCATATCTTTGCTTCAAACAACGCTAAGATAATCACCAACACCCAGGGAAACAACCTTGACACAGGCATATGCTCGCTGCTGCTTGCAAACTGTGATATGAAAGGCAGAGTCAAGGCCGACTACCTTGTGCTGGAAACAGACGAGTCCCATGTTCCCGTTATTTATTCCCAGCTCAAGCTTGAGACTCTTGTGATTTTAAACTTCTTCCGTGACCAGCTGGACAGAAACGGCGAGGTCGAAACGCTTATCCTGAAAGTCAGGAAGTTTCTGGAGACCTTTGAGGGCAATGTGGTGCTCAATGCCGATGACCCTAATGTTGCAAGACTTGGCAGGGCGAACCCGAATAACAAGAACATCTTTTATTTCAGTGTCGAGCGTTACAGCGGCGCCACCGACGAACCTTATGAGGTCGGTGAAGGAAAGTTCTGTCCGTTCTGCGCAAAAGAACTTGTGTATGACTACTATCAGTATTCTCATGTGGGGCGCTTCCACTGTCCCGGCTGTCATTTCGGCGAGGACAAGCCATTTACTCTTATAAAGAACGTTGATCTGGCCGCACCGTCCTTTGAAGCCGACGGCGAGACATTCAGGACTGCACATAACAGTATCTACTATATGTATAACCTTGCAGCTGTGTATACAGCCTCCAAGCTTTATGATTTTGATAAAAAAACGCTCCATGACACCTTTGAACATTTTGAGGTGAATAACGGCAGGCTCGAGACCTTTACCATAACAGGCAGCGAACTTATGGTCAACCTTGCAAAAAATCCCGTCGGCGCAAATATGACTCTGAGAGTTATGAACGAGCAGGCAGGAGAAAAGGAGCTCTTGTTCGTTCTCAATGACAACCTTGCCGACGGCCACGACGTTTCGTGGATATGGGATATAAATTTCTCAATATTCAAAGATGTTACCCGTGTCGTCACATCGGGAACAAGAGCCTATGATATCGCTATCAGGATAAAGTGCTCGGGCTATGACCCTGACAGGATAGTTGTCAGACCCGACCTTGACGACGCTATGGATGAGCTTTTCAAAAACACAGGCCGCAAATTTGCCATAGCCAACTACACCGCTGTGCAGCCCACAAGGGCGGCGATAAAGCGCTGCAAGGAGAGGAGAGAGAAAAATGGCTGAACTGAAGCTTCTGCATATGTATCCTAATCTTCTTGACCTGTACGGCGACAGCGGAAATGTCGAGATATTAAAATACCGCTGTGCTCTGAGAGGGATAGACCTTAAAGTGAGCAGACATATCATCGGCGACAGGGACACCGAATTTGAGGAAATGGACATTATCTACCTGGGCGGCGGCGCAGACCTTGAACAGCAGATGCTGGCGCAGGATCTGCTCAGCTGTGCCGACGGCATAAGGGCTGCCTACGAAAAAGGTGCGTTTCTGCTTATGATATGCGGCGGATATCAGCTGCTGGGACAGTATTATCTTGACTCCAACGGAGAGAAGATAAAGGGGCTCGGGCTGTTCGACTATTACACCGTGGCATCCACCGACAAGAGAAAGAGATGTATCGGAAACATCGTTATCGAAGCAGATATCGGCGGAGAAGCCTATAAGGTGATAGGCTTTGAGAATCACGGCGGGCAGACAAGAGGCGTAAAGACTCCCTTCGGGCGGGTGCTGGCAGGAAACGGTAACGAGTTTTCCGGCTCCTGTGAGGGCTATATGGAGAAAAACGTTGTGGCGACCTATCTTCACGGTCCGCTCCTTTCAAAGAATCCCAAGCTTTCGGACCACATAATAAACTGCTGTATGACACGCAAGACCGGAGAACCGTTCGTTGCTGCGGCTGTGAACGACAGGCTTGAAGAGGAGTGCCGTGAGGTGCTGCTGGAAAGACTTCTTGGAGAGAAATGATATGTTTTTCAGAAGGAAAAAGAACGAAGAAACTGAGCTTGAGAAAAGGCTTCGTGAACTGAAGCTTCGCAAGATAAACTATGTGGACGAGGGCTTTGACAGCCTGGGTGCGGAGATGAACGCTGACCCCGCAGCCATAATGCGGCTCAAGCCCGTGAATTACTATGCGATAAAGCACAGCTATATCCTTGCACGGCTTTACAGCTCGGAGGATATGGAGGAGAATTATGTGCGCTTTCTGCGCTTTGAAGGCGAGCGTGAATGCGGCAAGACCGGTATCTATGCACTGGACCGTGAGCTGACTTCAAAGGTCCTGGCTAAGGTGGGCATAATAGTGTGACATATCAGGCGGCCGGACAACATCGGCTGCCTGTTTTTATGCCCGTTTGCAAAGCAGCAGGAAAAATATTGAAACAAACAGTGAATAATGAGCGTTTTGCTTTACATTTTGGCTTTTGTGTGTTATAATGAGTGTAAGTAAGATCTGAAAGGAGAATCATTATGAGAGCAGTTGTTACTGTTATCGGAAAGGACGCCGTGGGCATTCTTGCTAAGGTCAGCACTGCCTGCGCCGAGTACAATGCTAATGTTATAGAGGTGACCCAGTCTGTTATCGAGGATATCTTTGCAATGATAATGCTGGTGGATATCTCTCAGCTGAGCGTTGATTTTGCCGCTATGGCAGATGCGCTCACAGCCAAGGGCGAAAACGAATGGGGACTGAAGGTCCTTGTTATGCACGAGGATATCTTCAACTGTATGCACCACATCTGAGTGCTTGGTGCTCGCCGGTGCTCGCCGCACGGCTATGTCACGCCGCAGATCGAGCGGACTGTGGGCTTTGCTTCCGCTGCTTATCAATTGCTTTGGAGGCAAGCGAGAGAACATTTAGAATAATAGCGCAAAACAATTTTTAATGAACAAACGCATAACATTTCTTTATAATATTTGCGTGGCTCTTCCCTGCGAGGGAGGGCAAACGGTTTAAAAACACCCGGCTGCTTTTGTTGGGTGTGGGAGGTAAATAAATTGATAAACCAATATGATATACTTGAGACCATAAGGATGATTCAGGACGAATGTCTTGATATCAGAACTATAACCATGGGTATCTCTCTGCTCGACTGCATTGATCCCGATATCGACAAGGCCTGCAAAAAAGTCTATGACAAGATAACCTTGAAGGCAAAGGATCTTGTAAAGACGGGCGAGCAGATAGAAAAAGAGCTGGGTATCCCGATAATAAACAAGAGGATATCCGTCACACCGATAGCTATGATATCCGCTGCCTGCAACTGTTCGCCGGTGCCCTTTGCCAAGGCTATGGATGAGGCTGCAAAGGCTGTGGGCGTAAACCTTATCGGCGGATATACCGCTCTTGTACAGAAGGGCTTCTCGGACGGAGACTTAGAGCTTATAAACTCCATCCCCGAGGCGCTGGCCACCACCGAGAGAGTCTGCTCATCGGTGAATATCGGCTCGACAAAGGCAGGCATAAATCTGGATGCCTGCAAGGTGATGGGCAGGATAGTGAAGGAGTGTGCAGAAAAGACAGTTGACAATGACTGCTTCGGTGCGGCAAAGCTTGTCGTGTTCTGCAACTCTGTCGAAGATAACCCCTTTATGGCAGGCGCTTACCACGGTGTGGGCGAGCCTGACTGTATGATAAACGTCGGTGTTTCGGGACCCGGAGTTGTAAGGGCTGCATTGAAAAAATATCCTGATGCGGACATAACAAAGATCTCTGATGTCATAAAGACCATATCCTATAAGATAACGAGGATAGGTCAGCTGGTGGGACAGAGAGCTTCAGAAAGGCTGGGCGTTCCCTTCGGCATCGTTGACCTTTCGCTTGCACCGACCCCTGCTGTCGGCGATTCGGTAGCGCATATACTTGAAGAGATGGGACTTGAGCGCTGCGGAACACACGGCACCACAGCCTGCCTGGCACTGCTCAACGACGCAGTGAAAAAGGGCGGCGTTATGGCCTGCTCCCGTATAGGCGGACTTTCGGGCGCATTTATACCCGTTTCCGAGGATGCCGGCATGATAGATGCCGCAGAGGCAGGAACGCTCTGTCTTGACAAGCTGGAGGCTATGACAGCAGTTTGCTCGGTGGGACTGGATATGATCTGCGTGCCCGGCGACACAACAGCCGAGACCATAGCCGCTATCATCGCAGACGAAGCAGCTATCGGTATGGTAAACACAAAGACCACAGCCGTAAGAGTGATACCCGCTATCGGCAAAAAGGTTGGCGAGTCTCTTGATTGGGGCGGATTGTTCGGAAAGGGACCCGTTATGCCGCTTCACACCGAGAGCTCGGCAAAATTCATAAACAGAGGCGGTCAGATACCAGCGCCGCTCCATTCGCTCAAGAACTGATACCGGGGGCTATGGCTCCGGACAAAAGGAGCTGATAACTATGATCTGTGATCTTCACACTCATTCCGCTTTTTCGCCGGACGCAAAGGACACGGCTCAGACTATGCTGCTCAAGGCGATAGAAATGGGCATAGATTATTATGCCATAACGGATCACTGCGACTGCAATTTCTGGGATCTGGCGCCATCGCCCGATGTGAGAGATGCCGATATGTACGGCTCGAGATATTATGCCAGAGCAAGCATCTCAAGACTTGATGATCTGAAAATGATCTATTCGGGACAGATAGAGCTTATCTGCGGAACCGAGCTGGCACAGCCGCTGCAGAATATCGAGGCGGCACAGAAGATAGTCTCCGACAAAAGACTGGATATGATAATCGGCTCTCACCATATGAACAGGGGCATGGACGATTTTTACTGGCTGGAGCTTGGGAAAATGTCCGAAGAAGATGTGCAGAAGCTGCTGGAGGACTATTTCAGCGAGGTATTGGATATGTGTGTCTGGGGCGGGTTTGATGTGCTGGGGCACCTGACCTATCCGCTTCGCTATATTGCCGAACGCTGTGAACGTGAGATAGATATGTCACGGTATGAGGAGATAGTGAGGGAGATATTCAAAACACTGATAAGAAACGACAAGGCGCTTGAGATAAACACCTCGGGGCTGAGGCAGCCGATAGCAAAGACGCTTCCGGATATCGGATATATCAAGCTGTTCCACAATATGGGCGGGTCGCTGGTGACCATAGGCAGCGACGCTCACAGCTGTGCCGAGATAGGTGCAGGTATCGAGGACGGCATAGAGCTTGCCAGAGAGGCAGGGTTTGAGTTTCTGACCTATTTCAGAAAAAGAGTTCCCTTTATGGTGGCATATTAGGAAAAAGCCGGGAAGACTGACCCGGCTTTTTTCTGAGCGCTGAGCTCCTGAATATGACGGCTGCGAACGGAAAGGAAAAGCAAAAATGAGATGTGAAAGAATAGGGTTTGAAAACCTTTATAATACCCGTGACATGGGGTCACTGATGACAGCGGACGGCAGGCGGATAAAGAAAAACAGGCTTATAAGAAGCGGTCAGCTCATAGGCGCAAGCGAGAACGACAAAACACAGCTGGAGCAGCTTGTTTCCACAGTTATAGATATGAGAACAGACTCGGAGATGAGCCGTCAGCCCGACCCGGAGCTTTCGGGGGTAAAACAGCTCCATATCCCTGTGCTCGGGAGCCTGACCGCAGGTATAACAAGAGAAAAAGAGTCTGACAAAGAAGCCTTTATCCGCTCGGCAGGCGACCCGGAGGTGGCAAAGCAGCAGATGATAAGCATCTACCGCTCCTTTCCATCTGCGGCATCGGCTGTGGCCGGTTATAAGCTTTTTTTGAAGCTGCTGCTTGAAAACGAGAGCAAGGCGGTTTTGTGGCACTGCACCGCAGGAAAGGACAGGGCAGGCTTTGCAAGCGTGATAACCGAGAGCATCCTCGGTGTTTCAAGGGACGATATATTCGAGGACTATCTTTATACCAATGAATGTATAAAAGAAGAAGTGGATCTGCTGCTGAGACAGTTTGTGAGCGGTGAGAATCCCGTTTCCGAGAAAGCGGTGATGCTGCTTTTCACAGCACAGGAGCAGTTTCTTGCAGCGGCATTTGATGAGATAGACAAGACCTTCGGATCCTTTGAGGGCTACCTTGAAAAGGCACTGGGAGCCGACAGCAGGATGCGTCAGGCACTCAAAGACAAGTATCTGGAGGACGCATAAATGGAAAATTTAACGAAGCAGCGTGACGAGGTGTTTGAAAATGCCGAACGGGTCTTTGGCGTAAAGCCTGAGTTTTTGTGGGCAAGAGACCCTTACAGCTGTGTTTTTCGCAGACAGGACACAGGCAAATGGTTCGCTGTGATAATGAAGGTAAAAAAAGAAAAGATAATTATGGGGCCCTCGGGAGAGGTCTTTGTGATAGACCTTAAATGCGACCCGCTGATGACAGGCTCCATGCTTACCAATGAGGGCATTTATCCGGCTTATCATATGAACAAGAAAAACTGGATAACCGTCCTGCTCGACGGGACCGTTCCCACCGAGGAGATAATGATGCTGCTTGATATGAGCTGTCAGCTGGGTGCGCCCCGACAAAAGACACGCCCTGTAATGCGGACCCCTTACTGGATAGTTCCCATAAACAACGACTATTACGACATCGAGGAAGCGATAGAGCGCTCGCCCGACAAACCGCTTGAATGGCACCAGCGCTATAACTTTTCTCAGGGGGACACTGTATATCTTTATGTCACCGCACCAACCTCGGCAATAAAATACAAGTTCCATATCGACAAGGCGGAGATACTGGAGCACGAGACAAAGGGGCGGAACAAAGCGGTCTTTATGCGCTTTGTCAGGCGCTACGACGAGAGCGTGTTCACTTTTGCCAGGCTGAAGGAGTACGGTGTGAATGCGGTGAGAGGACCACGGAGCATTCCTATGGAGCTTGTCAAGGCAATAGAAGACTATGAGAACGAGGGTAACTGAAAGGAGCTTTTTGTATGGAATATCTTGAAGCGATGAAGGGCAGAAGAAGCATAAGAAAATTCACTGACGAAAGGGTGAGCCGTGAAACACTTGAAAAGATAGTTGAAGCGGCAAGGTTTGCGCCCACCTGGAAAAACTCACAGACCCCACGCTATGTGGCTGTTGAGGACAGAGCGCTTATCGACAGGATCGCCGACGAAGCCACTATGGGCAGAGAGCACAACCGCAGCATCATACGCTCCTGTCAGACGCTTATAGTTCTCACCTCGGTCAAGGGCATCTGCGGCTATGAGCCTGACGGCTCTTTTTCCACAAACAAGGGAAACGAGTGGCAGATGTTCGACGCAGGTATAGCTGCCGAGGCATTTACGACAACAGCCTACAACTTTGGTGTGGCAAGTGTTATAATGGGCATCTTCAGTGACGAAAAGACCGCAGAGCTTATCAGGCTTGATGAAAGCCGTGTGGTCTCGGCGCTCATAGCGATCGGCTATGCAGACCAGCCCCCGAGAGAGCCCGTGAGAAAAGACGTTTCGGAGTATCTGACATTTATTCCCTGAGCACACAAAAAGAGGTATGACCCCAAAAGGTCACACCTCTTTTTTTATCCCATAAAACCTTCTGACGATCGCCTTGTCAGCATCATCAAGCTTTGAGATCGCACGCTCTCTTGCGATGTATATCTGCTCCAGCCGCTCGGGCGAGTTTTTTCCAAGGCGCTTTTCATACTTTTCGCTGAGCTTTTTCATAGCGTCCCAAGACTGGGCGCCCCCCTTGTTCACCGCAAGGATCAGCCTTATCTTTCTGGCGGCGATAGCCTCATCCACCTTGGCGCTCTCCATTCCAAGCTTTTTCGATATCTCCGCTGAATGTCCTATAAGGTGGTGGAGCATATCCACACGGTCGGTGGGGCTGAGATCCTTCCAGATGTTGATCGTTCTTGTGATGTCCTTGTCGATCTTTTCGGGCGAAGCTTCGCTCGGTATGCTTGAAATGCTCCTCTCGGTAAGCAGCTCGATCTCTCTGTCGGCATCCTTGCCAAACGCCCATTCCAGCTCAGGCCTGCTCAGGTTGCCCGACTCCGCCTGTGCAAAGACCGGCTCCCTTTCAAGCTCGTAATGACCCTCGCTCCCAAGCCCTGCATCGTCAAGTGCAGCCGCTATCGACCTTCGGCATCTGCCCTGCTCTATCATATCATTAAGGCCGAGCGCTCTGAAACGGTCATTGAGCTCTGCTATCTGACAGGTGAAATACAGCGCTGTGCCGTTAGCTTCAAGCTTATTTCTCAGCTCTGCGACCGCCGTCGCAGCTGTCAGGTCTATCGAGCATATCGCTCCCGCATCAACGATGACAGCCCTTGTGTCACTGTTCACAGCCGAGGTTATCTCGTTTGTGAACATACTCACATTCGCAAAATACAGATTGCTCGAAAAGCGATAGATAACAGCGTTCCTGAGCGGTATCGCATTGGTGTTTCGTTCAAGGCTGTGAAAGCCTTCGTGGCCGGGGATGACCCCGAGAAAAGAACGCTTGGGGTTGGTGGTCTTCGAGATGACCTCGGCAAAGGAAAAGATAACGCCGATCAGAACGCCGAACACTGTTCCCAGGATAAGAACGCCCAGGAAAGCGCCCACAAAGCTGACGAGCTCCTTTTTATCGCTTTTCCACAGCCTTGCCGCAAGATCGAGCTCGATAGTTGACAGCAGCGCCGAAATGACAATGGCTGTCAAAACAGGAACAGGCATAAGCTTTATGAATGGAGTGAAAAACAAAAGGATAACGCACATCATAGCGGCGGCTGTAAAGGACACAAGCTTTGTCCTGCCTCCGAACTGTGTGTTCATCGAAGAACGTGAAACGCTGCCGTTTGCCGGTGTGCAGCCTGTGAATGCTGCGGCAAAGTTTGCAAGCGAGTATGTAAGTATCTCACGTCTCGGCTGCAGACGGTAACCGTTTTTTGCGGCAACGCTGTTTGAAGCCAGAAGCGTTTCTGTCATTATGACCAGAGCGACCGTCAGGCTCACTCTCAGCACCGCAGGGATATCCACAGCGGCAAGATCTGGCAGGATGAACTTCGGCAGTCCCTTCTCGACATCGCCCAGCATCCTGACTCCCCTGCCCGAGAGCCCTGCAAATTTTTCGAGCGCTATGCCCCCTGCCATAACAGCTACCGACATAGGAAACTTGGGTATCAGCCTTCTTGAAACGACCAGCAGTACAAGCGCCGAAACTCCCAGCAGGACAGCCGTTGCGCTGCTTTCTGTCACGGTCCCGGCTATATGGCTCACCAGCTGCACAAGCTCGCCCGTGCCTGCATCAGCACCGTAAAGCTTCGGGATCTGCATCAGGATTATCGTTGAAGATATGCCGCTGATAAAGCCGCCCATAACAGGCGTCGAAACATAATATATCAGCCTGTCAGCTTTGAAGATATAAAATATCAGCAGGCACAGCGCCGTGACCAGCGTTATCACAGGGACCGTTTTTACGGCCTGCTTGGTCCCGAGAGCTATGCCCTCCTCGGCAAGAAATGCGCCCACAAGCGCACAGGGGGCTGCGTCTATGCCGAAAATAAACTGCGGAGAGCTGGAAAACAGGGCAAAAATGAAAATAGGAAGCACAGACCCATACAGGCCATAGACCGCAGGCAGCCCTGTGATCTGGGTATAGCCCATAGAGATCGGTATGGAGACCAGAGCGATGATGGCTCCGATCAGTATATCACCGACAGCACGGGGCGCTGTCAGCTTTTTTTCGCCTGCCTTAAAACCTGTCATAGTTTTTCCTTATCTCATCAGTTCTTTCATCTGCTCAATAAGCTCACCGAACAGTGCAAGCGCCTGCGTGATAGGCTCGGTAGATGCCATGTCAACGCCTGCTCCGCGCAGAAGCGATATAGGATCCTTCGAGCAGCCGCCGCTGAGAAAACCGATATAGTCTCTGACAGCCGCATCTCCCTCTCTGAGTATCCTCTGTGAAAGAGCTATCGCTGCGCTGTATCCCGTAGCATACTGATAAACATAGAAGTTATAGTAAAAATGAGGTATCCTTGCCCATTCAAGCTTTATCTCATCATCAAGGACTATCCCGTCACCGAAGTAAAGCCTGTTGAGCTCGCCGTAGATCTTGCTCATATTCTCAGCAGTGAGCGCCTCACCGTTTGCGGTCATCTCATTTATCTTCAATTCAAACTCCGCAAACATCGTCTGCCTGTAAAGCGTCGTTCTGAACTGCTCGAGAAAATAGTTTATAAGATAAGCCTTCTGCTTTTTGTCCTCGGTGTTTTTCAGCAGATACTGCATAAGCAGTGCCTCATTGCAGGTCGAAGCCACCTCTGCCACAAAGATAGAATAATCGGCATAGGCAACGGGCTGGGTCTTGTTTGAAAGGTAGGAATGAACAGAGTGACCCATTTCGTGGATAAGGGTGAACATACAGTTGAGGGTGTCCTTGTGGTTTAGCAGCACATAGGGGTGGACCCTTGCGCCTGCGGAATAAGCTCCGCTTGTCTTGCCCTCGTTTTCATAAACATCTATCCAACGGTTTTCAAAGCCCTCTTTTATGATCTTTATATAGTCCTCGCCCATTGGCTCCAGCGCCTTTAAAACGGTCTGCTTGGCCTCCTCGAAGGTTATCTTCATATCCACATCCGCCACCACGGGTGTATAAAGGTCATAAAAATGCAGCTCATCTACTCCGAGCAGCTCCTTTCTCAGCTTCACATAGTCATACATATAGTGCATATTCTCGTGTACCGCAGAGATAAGGTTCGTATAGACCTCGGTGGGTATCTCGTTTGAATCCAGAGCCGCTTCAAGGGCGCTGTTATAGTTTCTTGCCTTGGAACGGAAATTGACAGCCTTTGTCTGTCCCGAAAGCGTGGCAGCAACTGTGTTCTTGAACTTGTCATAGGTGTGGTAGAGCGACTCAAAGGCGTTCTTTCTCAGCACCCTGTCAGGTGACTGCATAAGAGGCACATAGCTTCCGTCGGTCACCTGATGCAGCTTGCCGTCCTTGTCGGCGGCATCGGGATATTTCAGGTCGGCATCGGAGAACATAGAGAACACGTTCTCGGGAACACCTGTCACATCTCCCGCCAGCGCCATAACACGCTCGGCTTCCTCGGAAAGGATATGCTCCTTCTTTCTTCTTATCCTGTCAAAGGCCAGTCTGTAAAGCTCCAGATCCGGCTGTGCCTTATAAAATCCCTCAAAAGTCTCATCGTCTACCGACATTATCTCGGGGGTTATAAAGCTGCTTGCGGACGAGAAGTCAACATAGACGCTCATCAGCTGTCCCATAAGCTCCTGATAATAGGTGTTTGCGGTGTCCTCGTCGGCACGGCGCTGCGCATAGTTTGCAAGGCTGTCCACAAGCACGTCGATATCGTCTGACAGACGGCAGTATTCAAGCAGTGCGGCAGGGTCGGTACAAAGGCGGCCCTTAAAGTCCTTCACCTTTTCGGCCGAAGCTTTGAACCTTTCCAGGTCCTCCTTCCATTTTTCATCGCTCTCATAAATATCCTCAAGGCGCCACTTGAACTGCTCGGGCACCTCATCTCTCTTTGGTATTCTTTCTTCGCTCATAAATATCAACCTTTCTATCTGTGAAACTATAAAGTACACTACTATTATAACCCAAAATAACAAAAAAGTAAAGTATATCCCAAAACAAAAGACACCTCTGTTTCAATGAACAGAAGTGTCTTTGAAATAACTTATTTTCATCCTCACGGTGTCTGACATCACTGTACGACCGGATCCACAGGATCAACGGGAACGACAGGATCGACAGGCTCCACAGGATCAACAGGTGTCAGCGGATCGACAGGCTCTGCCGGTTCAACAGGATCCACAGGTGTCAAAGGTTCAGCAGTGTCAACAGGTGCCACAGGGTCGCTCACGACCGGTGTCGTATCCGTTACCGATACAACGGGAGCCGCAGTAGTTGTCTGCTCCTCACTGGTGGTGGTCTCCTCGGTGGTCCAGGAATATGTGGTCGTAGTGGTGGTCGTGGTGGTCGTAGTGGTCGTCACAGGCGGCTCCACATATTCACCAAGGTTGATAACTCCCCACAGTCCGCCCGAGCGCACCCAGGCTCTGCCGTTGTGAGTGGGTCTTGCCTGCTCGAACTCTCCCGGAGTTACCACACACTCGCCATCGCTGCTGTAATAGCCGTAGAAAGAATCCACCAGAACGGGAACATAATCTGCCGAGAAAAGGTAGGGGTGGCTCTTTTCAATGTCGTCTATCACATCTCCGCAATAGGCGTTAAGGTCAGGGCCGCACTTGAAATCAACTATCACCTTTCCGTCCGAACCGACATAACCCCACTTGCCGTTCTGATCCTCAAATGCTATCATAGTCTTTCCTGCGCCCTTGAAAGCAGGCGCATAAAAATCCTTATACTTGGGTTCTATTATCAGCTCATCCTTCTTGGCAAGTCCGTAAAGCGGCTCCTCATCGGCAGTGACTTCAACATCTCCGCCTCCGGCATCCGAAAAGCTTGCCTTTGCCACAACAACGGTCCTCTTTCCGTCATACTTTTCGGCATAGTCATCATCCGGATACATGACATAGACCTGGCCCTCGTCTTCGTTCCAGAAATACCTCGGTGCCTTGTCCTCGTGGTCGGGAACATAATCTATGACCTTGTTCTCGTCATCCAGCGTGCAATACTCGAAATAATCGGTCTCGACCTCGCTGTAAAGAACTATCTGTCCGCACCAGCAGGAATAATATCCGTCATACTCAGGCTGGACAATGATGTTCGCATCGTAGTCGATAAGACCGTATTTGCCGTTTATTACTATCACCGAATAGTTCTCGCACATCGTGCTCTTCTGATTGTCGGGGTCCACCTGGCTCGCATCAAAGGTGATGATATTGTCCGCATCTATCGACGGCTTTATCATCCAGCTGTATGCCTGCTCCTTAACATTTTCGTCGGCCGTATAGGAATAACCCGAGATCGTATCATCGTCATCCTTTTTCTTTGAAAAAGGGTTGGAACAGCCCGCCAGTATCCCAAGCGCCACGACAGCAGCCATTGCAGAACAAACTATCCTGTTCATAATATCCTCCTGTTTGTTTTTGTCTTCTTTCTTCTTGTCAGCCGTCTTTATCTATCTGTTACCGACGACTCATACACAGTTATTATATACTATTCATCCATTCCTGTCAATAGCACAACCTACAAATTATTGCTCTTTTCCGACAGTTTTTTCATCGCTGACAAGACCCATAAACGCACTGCTTTTCATGAGGAGTCTCATAGTAATAACACCCACAACCGTGACACACACGAATTCTCCCAACGCTACAAATCCGGCATTGACCCAGAACGGTGCCTCTGCGAAAATGACCGTCAGCTCGGCGCCGACGATAAGACCGTTTGTGACAACAGGAAACAGCGATACCGCAGCCAGCGGCAGCTTCCTTCTTGTAAGATAGATCAGGACCGCCGCCGCAAGTGTGGCACTTGTCCCGAAAAGCACATCCGCCAGTCCAAGAGGGCTGAACAGATTAACTATCACACAACCCAGTGTCATCGACACGATATGATCCTTCGAGAAATAGCAAAGGAGGATCATCATTTCCGAAAAACGAAACTGCACCTGTCCATAAGAAAGAGGAGCGCATAAAAGAGTCAGTGCCACATACAGTGCTGCCGACACACCTATCCCGGCTATTGTTTTGCTGCTTATCTTCATACCTTTTCACCGCCGTCACAAAACAACACCTCCGCACTCGGCAGAGGTGTCATTAAGCTTTTTAAATGTTTTTCCAAGCTGTGGTTTAAGCCTTGCCGACAGAGCCGAACATCTCCATCTTCTCTGCGACCTTAGCCTTGATAGCCTCAAAG
>DFEO01000083.1 GCA_002368715.1 Ruminococcus sp. UBA3800 | reverse complement strand
TCAGCGCTCTGGACATCCCCCCCTCTCAGGCGGTCGTCGCAGGAGATTCGGATGTGGATGTGTTCACCGCTCATAACGCAGACCTTGCGTGCATAGGCTGTGAATGGGGCTTCAGAGGCAGAGAAGAACTTGAAAAAGCCGGAGCAGACTTCATCATCGGCTCGCCCGAAGAGATGAGCGGCCTTATCATATAATGGAGATGAAACTATGGGATTTTGTTTAAGCACATTTTATAAGAAGTTTCTTAAAGACGGCTTTGACGAGAATGGCATTTTAAATTATGCCGAGCTTACACTTGAAGATAATTTTAATTTTGCATATGATATCCTTGATGTTATAGCAGAACAGATGCCCGACAGGGTGATAATGCGCTGGCTTGGCGAAAACGGCGAGGAAAAACAGTTTACCTATAAGGAGTTTTCCGAAAAAAGCAACCAGGTCGCAAATATGCTCATAGACCACGGCGTTAAAAAGGGCGATATGATAATGGCAGTGCTCAAGCGCCATTATGAGTTCTGGTTCGTGGCTTACGGCGTTATGAAGGTCGGGGCTGTGCTTATTCCCGCCACCTGCCAGCTTATGAAAAAAGACTACGAATACCGCTTCAAGGCGGCAGGCGTAAAATACATAGTCGCAACCACCGAAGACAGCGTTACCGAGCATATCGACTCTGCGCTGGAAGAATATGACGGTATGTGTGAAAAGTTTGTCTGTCACGGAGAGAAGGAAGGCTGGACTCCCCTGCTTGCCGAGATTGATAAATATCCCAAAGGCTTTGAGCGTGCCGACACCAAAAAGGACGACCCCATGCTTGCTTATTTCAGCTCGGGCACTACCGGCTATCCGAAAATGGTTGTGCAGACCTTTTCCTATGCCGCAGGCCATATCATCACCGCAAAGCACTGGCACCACCTGGACGAAAACAGCGTTCACCTCACCGTTTCGGAAAGCGGCTGGGGCAAGTGTGCGTGGGGCAAGATGTTCGGCCTTACCGCACTGGGCGCTGTGAACTTTGTCTATGACTTTGACAGGTTCGACCCCGACAAGCTTTTAAGAGTGCTTGAAAAATACGGTATCAATTCCTTCTGTGCTCCGCCGACAATGTACCGCTTCTTTATCAAGGCAGGGCTTGAAAACTATGACCTGTCAAACCTTAAATATTCGACTATCGCAGGCGAGGCCCTGAATCCCGAGGTCTTCAACCAGTGGAAAAAATACACAGGCCTTGACCTTATGGAAGCCTTCGGACAGACAGAAACTGTCGTGGTCGTTGGCAACTTCTTCGGTATGAAGCCGAAGCCCGGCTCTATGGGCAAGCCGTCGCCGCTCTATCATGTGGATATAGTTGACAAGGACGGCAAAAGCGTGCCCCCGAATGTTACCGGCGAGATCGTCCTTCTGGAGGAGCGTGGAAAACACCCTGCTATCTTCAAGGAGTATTACCGCAATAAGGAGCTTACCGACAACGCCTGGAGAGGCGGATATTATCATACGGGTGATACAGCCTACCGTGACGAGGACGGATATTATTGGTATGTCGGCAGGACCGATGACCTTATCAAGGCCTCGGGCTACCGCATTGGACCTTTTGAGATAGAGAGCATCCTTATGGAGCACCCGAGCGTGCTCGAATGCGCTATCACAGCGGCCGACGACCCGATAAGAGGAAAGGTCGTCAAGGCTACTGTTGTGCTCGCAAACGGCTATGAGGGAACACCGGCTTTAGCAAAGGAGCTTCAGAACTATGTCAAAAAGTCCACCGCTCCTTATAAGTATCCGAGGATAGTTGAGTTCGTCAAGGAGCTGCCTAAGACCATTTCGGGCAAGATAAGACGTGTTGAGATAAGAGAGAACGACTCGAAGAAAAACAAATGAAAGCAAGAGTAAGAACTCATTCCGAAATAAAGCAGGCGCTTTGCCTGAATGTTGAGGGCGAGAAGCTTTTAAAGCTGGAAGCTTTCTGCCGTGACGAGGGTGTGGCACTTATAAAGGCTCTGCCCTCCCAGGGCGGCGAGACGCTGGAAGCGCTCCTTAAAGGGAGCACCGGCGGCAGAAACCCCGGCGCTGAAATAACCGTAAACAGTGAGCTTCTGGTCATGGCAGGGTTTGATGAAAAGGAGCTTCGCTCGTTCGTGGGCGGGCTCAGACAAAACGGGGTCGTGATAGCTCTGAAAGCAGCGCTTACCGAGACTAACCGCAGCTGGACACTTTCTCAGCTGGCAGGCGAGCTTGCAGCAGAGCACGAATATATGAAAGACGTTCAGAGAAAAGGGTGATAGCTTGAAAGTAAAAAAGAAATACCTCGGCGTCATCTATATAATCATATCTGCCTTCTGCTTTGCTTTTATGTCGGCGTTCGTCCGCCTTTCGGGCGACCTGCCCACTATGCAGAAGGCTTTTTTCCGGAATTTTGTAGCGCTCTGGTTCGCTCTGGCGGTGCTTATCAAAAACAAGACACCTATCCGTGTTGAGGGCACAAAGCCAAAGATAGCGCTGTTCGTGCGGTGCCTTGCAGGGTCGCTCGGACTTGTAGGGAATTTCTATGCGGTAGACAGGCTGAAGCTTTCCGATGCTTCGATGCTGAATAAGATGTCGCCGTTTTTTGCGGTGGTGTTCGCTATCATCGTCGTCAAGGAGAAGCTGTCGCTTATACAGCTGCTGACTGTCCTTGGCGCTTTTGGCGGAAGCCTTTTCATCATCAAGCCCAGCTTTTCAAACGCCGACCTTCTTCCTGCGCTGGCAGGCTTTTTCGGCGGCATGGGCGCAGGCCTTGCCTATGCGTGTGTAAGATATATGGGCAAGCATAATGTAAACGGGCCGCTGATAGTTGCGTTTTTCTCGGTGTTCTCGTGTATGCTGACGCTGCCGTTTATGATGATGAACTTCACACCGATGAGCTTAAAGCAGCTTTTGTTCCTGCTGGGCGCAGGTATGTCGGCGGCAGGCGGCCAGTTCTCGATAACGGCTGCCTACTCTCATGCCCCCCCGAGAGAGATCTCGGTCTACGATTATTCGCAGCTCATTTTCTCCACCACTATCGGCTTTTTCCTTTTCGGAGATGTCCCCGATGTATGGAGCTTCCTCGGATACTTTATCATTATCGCTATGGCGGTGATAGTGTTCCTTTATAATAACGTCTGGCACGACCCCGAAAGGGCACATAAAAAGGACTGAGTTATTCACTCAGTCCTTCTTCATTTTCAGCTTCGATCTCGGGCACTCTGTACCTATAGAATGTGAACGCCGCTATCAAAGTAAGCATATTAAACGGCACTTGAAAAAAGATCAATCCGCCAAATACAAGACCTATGATATAGCTTAGCGCATATATTGTTGAGAACAACTTTACAGTCGGGCTGAAACACTTGTCAAGCTTATAAAATGCTGTCAGAATAAGAATATCAGCAGCAAGGTTAATGAGCTGGCATATAATTGTTGAGGTCAATGTCGAAACTATTGTTCCAATAATCTTTCCCACTGCGTTGATAATAAACATTGATATAAAAACAAGTATCGGGTTCCCGACGGCAAGCAATGTTGCCATCCCACCGAGGTTTTTATCCGGTCTTTCATATGTATCAACCGAAAAAGAAGATATATCTGACAAGATAAACAGAACCACCCTTACTATCAACCCCAGTGCAAAGAATATGACACTCAATCTCAGGTGTTTATCCTGCGGAAAAAGCTTTTTTATTCTTTCCATATTTCCTCCCGATAGAAAAGGGGAACGAAAACCGTTCCCCTTTAATTGGAATACTAATTATCAGCCTGCGATAAATCTCTTGAGGTCAGCAGGGTTTACGCACTTCTCGAGTGCGATATCCATAGAGATAGTCTTTGAACGAACAAGCTTTGCAAGCTCCTGGTCCATAGTCTGCATTCCCACAGCCTTACCTGTCTGCATAGCCGAGCCGATAAGGTGTACCTTGTCGTCACGGACCATTGCCTTGATAGAGTCGGTAGCGTTGAGTATCTCACAGCAAGCCACACGGCTCGTACCGTCCATAGTACGGCAAAGTGTCTGCGTACAGATACCAACAAGTACCGATGCCAGCTGAGTTCTTATCTGATGCTGCTGGTGTGCAGGGAAAACGTCGATGATACGGTCGATAGTCGAAGGAGCGGATGTTGTATGAAGTGTACTCATAACAAGGTGTCCGGTCTCGGCTGCGGTAACAGCAGCTTCGATAGTCTCAAAGTCACGCATCTCTCCGACGAGTATGATATCCGGGTCCTCACGGAGGGCAGCTCTCAGCGCCATCGAGAAGCTGGGAACGTCGGGGCCTATCTCTCTCTGGTTTACCATACATCTCTTATGAGCGTGCATATACTCGATAGGATCCTCGATAGTGATTATATGAGCCGACTTATGGATATTAACGTGGTCGATCATAGCGGCAAGAGTTGTAGACTTACCTGAACCGGTAGGGCCTGTAACGAGCACAAGACCACGGGGTCTCATAGCAAACTCTGCCAGAACGGGAGGCAGATCGAGGTCTGTAAGAGTCGGGATATCGTTTCTCAGCAGACGAAAAGCGATAGCTGTGTTATTTCTCTGACGATAGATGTTAACACGGTGACGGAAGCCTCTGCTCGATACATAAGTAAGGTCGGTATCAATATGATCCTTTACCTGCTGGAGCTGTTTCTCGTTACATATGTCCTTGCAGATACCCTGGATCTCTATCTCGGTCATATCAGGATAAGACGAAAGCTTTCTGAGGTTACCGCCCTGACGAACGATAGGGGGGATACCGACAGTAAAGTGAAGGTCGGAGCATCCCAGTGCTCTTGCCTCGTCAAGAATTTTGTTGATGTTAATTGCCATTGTGATCTACCTCCATATAAAAAGTGATTTCGTAAATTTCAAATATATCACCGCACAAGCTGCGGAATATCCCAAACTCAGACCTGGTAAGTAACACGCACCAGCTCATCCATCGAGGTCTTGCCCTCCTGAACGAGCTTAGAAACGTTGTCACGCAGCAGCAGGCAGCCCTCTTCCCTTGCCAGCACCTGTATCTCTTCGGACTTGGCGCCTGCTGAAATGATCTCCTTCATCTTAGGTGTAGCCAGAAGGATCTCATGGATAGCAGTTCGGCCTGTATAACCGTTAGTGCATTTCGGGCAGCCGCAGGGCTTATATATCTCGACCGAGTGATCTATCTGCATCAGCTCATTATCCTCGGGTGTAGACATTACCTTCTGCTTACATTCCGAGCAGAGCACCTTAGCAAGTCTCTGCGCCACGACACCGATGAGCGATGTTGCCACCATATAAGCGTCTATTCCCATATCCACAAGTCTTGTAACTGTGGAAGCGGCGTCATTCGTATGAAGTGTGGAGAGCACAAGGTGTCCTGTGATAGCGGCTCTGATACCGATCTC
>DFEO01000062.1 GCA_002368715.1 Ruminococcus sp. UBA3800 | reverse complement strand
TTAAGACGATGTTACCCCCTCCCCTCCGGGGAGGGCGGCGGCTCTTGAATAGCCTGCACGCTCCCGGGCGGGGTGGGGGAATTGGGTCCAGGTGTACACACCTGGCTATTCGTAGCGGAGGGCATCTATCGGGTCGAGCCTTGCGGCCTTTACCGAGGGGATAAGCCCGAAAACTATTCCCACAAGCATCGAGAACGCTACTGCAATGATTATTGCCGGTGTGGATATAGCCACAGGCACATCTGCCATTTTGGATATCACCTTTGAAAGCCCTATGCCCGAAAGCACACCTATGATACCGCCTATGCTCGTGAGCACTGCGGCCTCGGTCAGAAACTGTGCCAGTATCCTGCGCTTTCTTGCGCCCAGCGCCTTTTTAAGGCCTATCTCTCTCGTTCTCTCCGTTACCGACACCAGCATGATGTTCATAACTCCGATGCCGCCCACAAGCAGTGATATGCTCGCTATCCAGATAAGCATATTGTTTGTGGAGGAGCTGAGCTCCTGAAGGTTCTTTGCCTGCTCCAGCAGGTTCTCGCTCTTGTATTTCGGCAGAGTTTTATTCTCTCCGCCTGTGGAAGCTTTTACGATGTTCTTGTTAAGAATGTCAGCCGACTTCTTTCCTGCGCCTGTCATAGCGTCGGTATCCTTTGCCTTGACAATGCAGTTCTGCGGCTCGTCATAGCGAAACAGCATACCCCAGTCTTCTGTCGGGATGAAGATAAGACCGCTCTCCGCCTGATTGTAGGTATAATAGTCGTCAACAGACTCTATCACCGGTTCAAACTCAGATACTCTTGCCGCCACACCGATGATCGTAAACGGCTCACCGTTTATATCTATGATGCTGCCCACAGGGCTCTCACCGCTGTAAACACCGTCAGCGATCGTCTTGTCTACTATCGCTGTCTTTGTAAAGTCGGTAAAGTCGCTCTTTGCAAAGCCCTTGCCCTCGCAGATCATATAGCCTGCGGTGTCGAAATAGTGGGAGTCTATGCCGTAGATCACCGAGGACTCCAGCTGGGTCGCTCCGCAGAACACATTCATAAAGTTTTCTCTTGTGCGGTAAAAGGTACAGTCCTCCACCTCGTCAAGAGCTGCTATCTTTTCACGGCTCTTTTCACCGAGCGGCACCACCTCCTGCGGCGGTGTCTCATAGGTAAAATCGTAGGTGCTGTCGCCCATAACAAGGTTTATCTTTACGGTGTTGCTGCCCGAGCCGATAAGATTGTTCTTTATCTGCTCGTTTGTTCCCTTGATAGTGGAAACGATAGCGATTATCGCAGCTATACCTATTATGATACCCAGCATAGTCAGCAGCGACCTTATCTTGTGAGAGAATATGCCCCTGAAGGAAAGTCTAATATTTTCTATCATTCATATCCCTCCTCAGTACATATCCTTGGGATAGAGAACTGTCTCAGTATCCCTTGTCTTTACACCCTCGGCAACGTCTTTGCCATAGGGAAAGCATATCTTGTCCTGCATCGAAAGGCCTGCCGTTATCTCTATCATATAACCGTACATCACCTTGCCTGTTTTTACATAATGCTTTTCGAGCTTGCCGTTCTTGTCTGCCCTCATTATATAATGAGAAGAGCCTTCTTTTCTCACATAATGAATGGGCAGATAAACGCTGTCGCTGTCCTCGCTCGAAGAATTCCCAAGGCTTACACCCAGCCAGTCGTATTCTCCGAACCCCTCGGAATCAAAAAGCTCGGCTCTCACTTTATAGGTGGAAGCGTTGGGGTTGTCGCCCCAGTTCCAGGCAGTATAGGAAAGCGGCTCCTTGCATATCTCGGTTATCTCTGCCTCGGACACGGCTCCCGAGTCATTGTCGGTGACGGATATCTTTTCGCCCACCTTTATCGAATCGAGCTTCAGCTCGCTTATGTTAAACTCCACGAGCGCTCCGCCCTGTGCCGAAATTATCGCAAAAGCATTGTCGTCGTCCGTATCATCAAACGGGCTGAAAACGTCCATATCTTCTTCCATGTCCATTCCGCCGATATCCTCATCACCGGAAAGCACGGCCTCAGAAGGGTCGCCTATCTTCTTTACCACGCCGTCAAACTGTGCAGTGACCTTGCCGTCCTCCTTGCGCTTCTTTGCCTGCTCATATTCAAGCTTCGCCTGCTTGAGGTCTATTTTCAGCTGTTTTATCTCAGTTTCTTCTTCCTTTATCTTCTCCGCAAGCTCCGCCCTCGGATACATATAGTTTTCATCAAAGACTGCTTCGTCATCCGAAAAGTCCGTATCAGGCTCGTCGGGGATATCATAGTCTTCTTCGGGGATATCATAGTCTTCTTCGGGAATGTCAAAGTCCTCATCATCCGGGATATCAAAGTCCGCAAGCTCCTCATCGGTCAACTCGGCCGGGATATCCTCCTGCGGCTCGGGCTTTTTTGGGGCTGCCACCGAAAACATACCTATGTACGCCTTTGAAGTGTCCAGCAAAAACATCTGAGACTGCTCATCATAGGTCACACCGTCCGAGACACTCGCATCGGTGTAATCCCTTTTCATAGATATCTCCTCGGGGTTTATTATCCACATATAAAGAAACTGCTTATCGTCGTCATAAACTCTCAGCTGGGCAAAGTGTCCTGTCATTTTCAGCCTTGCGAAAAACGCCTGTGTCAGCTTTGCGTCCTTTTTGCAGTTTATGATAAACGGGTCGTCTGCCGTTCCCTTTGTGTCGGCACTAAATGAAGCCGTCACCGTGTCAACAAGCTTCGTGACCTCATCGTAAGCATCAGGCTCCGCCGGCTCCTCGGGCTGCTCGGGCTCCTCCGGCATCTCGGGCATCTCGGGTTCTTCGGGCTCTTCCGGCTCTTCCGGTATATCGGGTTCTTCGGGGGCTGCCGGCGCTTCCTCAGAGGGTCTTAGCGCTTTCAGTCTCGCCAGCTCTCTCTCAGCGGTCTTTATGCTCTGCTGTGCCACCTTGACTGCGTTCTCCTTCTGGTCCAGCTGGAGCTCCACCACCGTCATATCATATTCCAGGATAGTGTCACCCTTCCTGACACTGTCGCCCTCTTTCACACACACCTTTTTTACCAGCTTCGTGCTGTCAAGAAATATCTTCTGAGTGTCGCCCGAACAAAGGCTCGCATCCAGCTGGCTGCCCATACCGTAATAATAGGCAGGCTCCGCCATCATGGACACGGGCACCACGTCCACTACCTTTTTCTTGTCCTTTGAAGTCTTATACTTGTTGTAGCCGAACCAGCCACCGCCTGCAAGGACAGCAAGACACAAAAGCGTTATGATAAGCTTTTTCATCCCTGCACCTCCCGTTCGTTACCGGGCTGCTCGGTATAAAGCCTTCCGTCCCTTATATACATTATCCTGCGGGCACGTCTTGCGATATCGGGCTCGTGAGTTATCATAACGATAGTCACGCCCTCTTTGTTGAGCCCCTCGAAAAGCTCCATCACCTGCTCGCCCGAGGCTGTGTCCAGTGCTCCCGTGGGCTCGTCCGCCAAAAGCAGCCTGGGCTTGTTTACTATCGCCCTTGCGATAGCCACCCTCTGCTTCTGACCGCCCGAAAGCTGGGTCGGCCGAAAGCTCATCCTGTTTTCAAGCCCCACTCTCTCCAGAGCCTGCTTTGCACGCCTGCGGCGCTCTTTTTTTGATACCCCCGCATAAAGCAGCGGCAGCTCGACATTTTCCAGTGCCGATTGTCTTGGCAGAAGATTGAAGTTCTGGAACACAAAGCCTATTTTTTTGTTTCTTATCTCCGAAAGCTTTTTGTCGCCGGCGCTCATAATGTCTGTGCCGTCGAAAAAGAAGCTGCCCTTTGTCTGCTTGTCAAGACAGCCGATAATGTTCATCAGCGTGCTCTTGCCCGAGCCCGACGGCCCCATTATCGCAACATATTCGCCCTCGTCCACCGAAAGCGATATATCATGCAGCACAGGCACAGCCTGCTTTGCCTGGATATAATCCTTGTAAATATTCTTTATCTCAAAGATCACGGCTGCTCCTCCCCGCCCTCGGGCGCAAAGTCCTCGTCCGTGAAGGAAACATCGCCAAACTCATCGGCTCCAAGAGCCAGATCCCCCAGCTCCTCATCCGTCATTTGCGCAAGCTCCTCCTCTGTGAGCCCTGCAAACGGGTCTTCGGGGTCGGTGGTGTCATCATAGCCGTATTCTTTATCGCCGATCATCTCGTCGCCGCCTTCATCAAGGTCGTTCGCTTCGATAGAAACATCGTTCTCATTGGTGGTGGCGGTCATCCCCTCTTTTATGTAGGAGCTCGGAAAGGCTATCTTGTCGCTCTCTTTAAGACCGCTCTTGATCTCGACATCTCCGAATGCTTCGTCCTCCTTGCCAAGACTTACACTTCTCTTTTCCATTTTGCCGTCCTCGTCTGCTGCCCAGACAAAGCTCTCGCCGTCCTTTGTGACCACAAAGTCCTTATAAAGCCATATACCCTCTTTTTCAATGGCTTCATCCTGGCCGTTGTCCACCTCCAGAAGCAGGTGCTGTCCCAGCATAAGCTGGTCGGGGTCGTCGGGCTCCACATAAAAAGCATAGTTGGACGAGCTGGAATAGCCGTCATCGCCGCCGCCCATATCATACATATCATAGCCCATTTCACCGCCCTGCTCGGTCACAGGCTTTGTTTCTATCTTTGAGACCGAACCTCTCATCACCGTGTCATCCACACGGGAGCGCATTATCATCGGGCAGCCCTCATAAAGCATCCTTACATTCTGCTCGTTGACCTTGCCCTTTACCCTGTAAGCGCCCTCGGCGGTTATCTTCATTATAACGTCGGAGCTCTCGTCTTCGCTGCTGCCGGGAGCTTTAAGGTTTGCCACAGTTCCGTCGGCAGGCGAAACGATATAGGCTTTGTCCTTGCTCTTTTCAAGCTTTGCGGCCTCTGCCTCCTTTGTCTTCTTGTCATACTCATTGGCTGCGTTCTCGCTCTGCAAAGAAAGGATCTGCGTGTTATATGAAACGACCGCATCCGCACTTGCGTTCTTTTTCTCGTTCTCAAGCTCCTTTATCTGAGCGTTGTTCGAGTCTATCTGCGCCTGAAGACGCTCGGCCTCAAGGTTTGCCTGCTCGAGCTGAAGGTCTATGCTCTCGATATCATAGGTCAGCAGCTTGTCGCCCTTTTTGACGCTGTCTCCCTCTTTTACAAGTATTTCGTCGATGGTTTTTGTGGTGTCATACTTTACCTCTGAGGAAGCCTGAGCCTCGACCACCGCCGAATACTTTGTCATCGAAAGGTCGAAGCCGCCTGCTGTGTTAAGGTCGGATACCTTTTGCACATACACCTTTTTTGCGCTGTTCTCGCTGTCTGCCGAAAGCTTTTTCCACGCAAAAAAGCCTCCAACACCAACAGCTGCCGCCAGCACCGTCACAGCTATCGCCGTGACCACCTTTTTCTTTCCTGTCATCCTGTTTACCTCCGATACCCAAATACTGTCGGATCGCCGAATTCTGATCCAAAATAAAAAAATCTGACCGAAAATCGGACAGACAAAACACACCCGGCCGCCTGATCCGGCGCCGAAAAAAATTTTTGCTATGATCTTGTTTTGCTGTCTTTTCTCTCTGTGACACAGGGCTCGGCTGTTTTTTCTGTCTTGCTTTTTGCCCCGATGTCTACATATAGTATATCACAAAAAGTTAATTTGTCAATAAATTAACATAAGTTTTTATCCGAAATGTGAGAATTGTTGTAAATCTTCAAATATTTTGGCAAAAATCGGAGCAGTTTAACTAAAAACCTGTTGACAAGGGGCGTTGCTTTGGTGTATTATTATAGAGGTAAGATTTTTGCAGAGACTGCTTCAGACAGACTCTGAACGGTTCTTATTTCATAATTTTATATACGGAGGTTTTTAAAATGGCAGAGTTTTTCAAGGACATCCCCAAGATCAAGTATGAAGGCAAAGATTCCGCAAATCCCCTTTCCTTCAAGTATTATAATCCCGATGAGGTGATAATGGGCAAGACTATGAAGGAGCATCTTAAATTTGCTCTTTCCTGGTGGCACACCATGGGCGGAGACGGCACCGATATGTTCGGCTGCGGCACAGCAGACAAGACCTGGGGCGAGAGCTCTCCCGAGGCAAGAGCAAAGGCAAAGGTAGACGCAGCTTTCGAGATAATGGACAAGCTGTCTATCGAATATTTCTGCTATCACGACCGTGACATCTCGCCCGAGTACGGCGACCTTGCCACAACAAACGAGAAGTTCCAGGAGATCGTTGATTATATCGCAGAGAAGATGAAGGCTGATCCTTCAAAGAAGCTTCTCTGGGGCACGGCAAAGTGCTTTGACCACCCGAGATATATGCACGGCGCAGGCACATCACCTTCGGCTGATGTTTTCGCTTATGCGGCAGCTCAGATCAAGAAGGCTATCGACTCCACGATCGAGCTTGGCGGAAAGGGCTATGTTTTCTGGGGCGGCAGAGAGGGCTATGAGACTCTGCTCAACACAGATATGGGGCTCGAGCTTGACAATATGGCAAGACTGCTCAGACTTTCTGTTGACTATGCACGTTCAAAGGGCTATGACGGCGATTTCTACATTGAGCCTAAGCCCAAGGAGCCTACAAAGCACCAGTATGATTTTGATACTGCTACTGTTATCGGCTTCCTGAGAAAGTATGGCCTTGACAAGGATTTCAAAATGAACATCGAAGCAAACCACGCTACCCTTGCACAGCACACCTTCCAGCACGAGCTGAGAGTTGCAAGAGATAACGGCTTCTTCGGTTCTATCGACGCTAACCAGGGTGACGCTCTTCTTGGCTGGGACACCGACCAGTTCCCCACCAACATCTATGATGCGACCCTTTGTATGTATGAAGTGCTCAAGGCAGGCGGCTTCACAAACGGCGGTCTGAACTTTGATGCAAAGGCAAGAAGAGGCTCGTTCACTCCCGAGGACATCTTCCTCAGCTATATCGCAGGTATGGACACCTTCGCACTCGGACTGAGAGCTGCTGTCAAGATCATCGAGGACGGCAGACTTGACAAGTTTGTTGATGACAGATATGCTTCCTGGCAGACAGGCATAGGCAAGGACATCATCGACGGCAAGGTCAATATGGAAGACCTCGAAAAATATGCTCTTGAAAAGGGAGAGGTCACAGCTTCCCTTTCGAGCGGCAGACAGGAGTATCTGGAGAGCGTTCTCAATCAGATCCTGTTCACACTTTGATCTTCATTACAGCGAAGCATTGCAAAAAAGCAGTGCTTCGCTTTTGGATGTAGGAACGCTTTGGGTTTTAACTATGACGGCTAAGATCTGCGTGCAGAAATAAGAAATACAGAATAACAAAATACAAAAAACTCTTGAAATCAGCATAAGAATATAGTATAATGATATTGATCGGTGTGCGATGTGAAAAACGGCTTATCAGCGCACCTTGAAAAGACCGATATTAAAATAGTAAATCTGATCGGGGGTAATGCTCATGCAGAAGAAAGTTTATGTTTCAAGACACAGAGGCAGTGACAACACTTTTGCGCCGGATCTTGACAGGTTCTCTCAGGTCGAAAAGCTCAATGACCTGGTGTCCCTGGGCTGGCAGATCGTTAAACTGGTCGAGAATGAAAAGGAAACCTATTTTGTTATAGAAAAAGAAGACTGATGATAATAAATATAAAGGAGGAAAAACCATATGGCATATATTCTGGGAGTTGACTGCGGAACGAGCGGAACAAAGACTGTCCTTTTCAAAGAGGACGGAACGGTCGTCGCTTCGGTCACGGTAGAGTATCCGATGTATCAGCCGAAGAACGGCTATGCCGAGCAGGACCCCAAGGACTGGGCAGATGCTATGCTCACCACCATCAAGGCTGTGCTTGATAAAAGCGGCGTCAAGGGTGATGAGGTCGCTGGTATAGGTATCTCCGGACAGATGCACGGACTTGTTATGCTGGATGCTGACAACAACGTTCTGAGAAAGTCGATAATCTGGTGCGACCAGAGAACTGCTAAAGAAGTAGACGAGATGAACGAAAAGCTCGGAAGAGAAAAGCTCATCTCTATCACTGCAAACCCTGCTCTTACAGGCTGGACGGCTGCAAAGATACTCTGGGTAAGGAACAACGAGCCCGAGATCTATGAAAAGTGCAGACACATACTGCTGCCGAAGGATTATCTGAGATTTATCCTCACGGGCGAATATGCTACCGAGGTGTCGGACGCTTCGGGAATGCAGCTGCTCGATATAGCAAACCGCTGCTGGTCTGAAGAGGTATGTAAGGCTCTTGATATCGATATGTCTATGCTGGCTAAGGTGTATGAGTCATGCGAGGTGACAGGAAGAGTGACTAAGCAGATAGCTGATATCACAGGGCTCAAAGAGGGAACTGTGGTCGTTGGCGGCGGCGGAGACAATGCCTGTGCTGCTATCGGAACAGGTGTCTGCGAGGACGGAAAGGCTTTCACCACTATCGGGACTTCGGGAGTTGTGTTTGCACACACCTCACAGATGTCTACCGACAAGCTTGGCAGAGTTCACACCTGCTGTGCGGCTGTTCCGGGCTCGTGGCACGTTATGGGTGTTACCCAGGGTGCCGGCCTTTCGCTGAAATGGTTCAGAGATAACTTCTGTCACAGCGAAATGGAGACCGCAAAGTATATGGGTGTGGACGAGTATTACCTTATGGATAAGCAGGCCGAAACAGTGCCTGTCGGTGCTAACAGGCTGCTCTATCTGCCTTATCTTATGGGCGAAAGGACCCCTCACCTTGATCCTGACGCAAGAGGCGTTTTCTTCGGGCTTTCGGCTATGCACACCAAAAAGGATATGCTCAGAGCCGTAATGGAGGGTGTTTCCTATTCGCTGCGTGACTGCATAGAGGTGTTCAGGCAGATGGATATAAACGTTTCGGATATGATGGCCTGCGGCGGCGGCGGAAGCTCTCCGCTGTGGAGGTCTATGCTGGCTGATCTTTATGGCTGTCAGGTCAAGACCGCATCCTCGAAGGAGGGGCCTGCTCTTGGTGCTGCTCTGCTGGCAGCTGTCGGTGCAGGGATATATACCAGCGTTCCCGAGGCCTGCAAGGCTGTTGTCAAGACCGATAAGATACAGCAGCCCGACGCTGAAAGATCTGCTGAGTATGAGAAATACTATCAGCTTTATGTTGAGATCTATCCTGCTCTCAAAGCACAGTTTGCAAAGCTTTCAGCATTGTGATCGGATATCTCATTAAAACTTAAAACAAAAAAGACACCCACTAGGTATCAAAGCTTAGTGGGTGTTTTTGTCATTTTTATCACTTTGTCGGATAACGCTTGGATGAGAAGCCGGCACTCCCGAAACGTCCGGGCATCGTAATGCAGCGAGCAGAGCGTAAAGACAAGGGTGCAGGCATACACGCCTGCTGCAGTGTCACGAAATGAAAAGCTTGCACAAAAGATCCCCCACCCGGGCGGGGTGGGAGAATTGGATCCGGGCGTACACGCCTGGTTACTCTTCGTCCCGGTCTTCATTCTCCATAGGATCGTCTATCGGATCTTCACCAATGTTTGACGCTTCTATCTCCTCCTGCGTCGCTTGCTCGATCTGCTCGGTGTCAGCCTCTTCGTCACGCTCTGTTCTCGTGAACGCTACGACCTTCACTCCGTCAGCTACCCTCATCAGGCGGACACCCTTTGAATAGCGTCCCATCTTGCTGATGTCGCAGGCTCTTATCCTGATAACTATTCCGTCAGTGGATATCATCAGGATATCGTCCTCGTCGTCTACTACCTTTATGCCGCAGACAGCGCCGTTCTTGTAGTTGGTAAGTCCCTTGCCGCCTCTGTTCTGTATGCGGTAATTGTCAAGGTCAACTCTTCTTCCAAGTCCGTTTTCGGAAACCGTGAGCACACTTGCTCCCTCACGCACTCTTGCCATAGAAACAACATAATCTCCCTCACCGAGCCTTATCGCTCTGACACCGTGAGCTGTTCTGGACATGAGCCTTGCGTCCGTTTCCTTTATCCTTATAGCGCTTCCGTCGTGAGTAGCTATAATAAGCTCGTTATCACCGTAAGTCATCCTTACGCCTGCTATCTCGTCGCCCTCATCAAGGCCGATAGCTATAAGTCCGTGCTTTCTGACGTTTCTGTAAGCGTTCAGAGGTGTTCTCTTTATCTTGCCGTTCTTTGTTACCATTACAATGAACTTGCCCTCGGCAAAGTCCTCGGTCTTTATCATAGCGGCTATCTTTTCACCATCGGAAAGCTGCAAAAGGTTTATGATATTCGTTCCCCTCGATGCTCTCGAACCCTCGGGCAGCTCATAGCACTTGAGCTTATACATAATGCCCTTGTTCGAGATAAACAGCACCTCATCATGAGAAGAGCATATCTGGAGCTCGTCGATAAAGTCGTCCTCTCTCTGTCTCATTCCGGTTATACCTTTTCCGCCCCTCTTCTGAGCCTTATACTCGGAAACGGGCATCCTCTTGATATAGCCTGCATTGGTATAGGTAACAACATTCTCTTCGACAGGTATAAGGTCCTCTATATCCAGCTCACCGCTGACATTTTCGATAGATGTCCTTCTCTTGTCGCCGAACTTGTCCTGAATAGCCTCCACCTCTTCGATGATGATATCCAGCACTCTCTGGTGGTTTGCAAGGATATCCTCAAGGTCAGCTACCTTGAGCGTTATCTCATGCAGCTCGTCAACTATCTTCTGTCTTTCAAGACCTGTCAGTCTGCCGAGAGTCATCTGAGCGATATGGTCGGCCTGAACATCTGTAAGTCCGAAGCGGCTGCAAAGTCTTTCCTTTGCCTCGGGAACATTCTTCGAGGTCTTCATTATCTCGATGACCTCGTCGATATTGTCAAGAGCGATAACAAGGCCCTGCAAAATATGCTCACGCTCTTTTGCCTTTTTAAGGTCGAACCTTGTTCTTCTCTCGATAACGTCCACCTGGAAGTCGATATACTGCTCGAGCATCTCCTTGAGCGTAAGTATCTTAGGAACGCCGTTTACAAGAGCCAGCATTATAACGCCCACAGTATCCTGGAGCTGGGTATAGCTGAACAGCTTATTCAGAACGAGCTCGGGGTTTGCGTCCTTTTTGAGTTCGATAACTATCCTCATACCGTCCTTGCCGGTCTCGTCACGCAGGTCGTGTATGCCCTCTATCCTTTTTTCCTTTACAAGATCAGCGATAGCCACACAAAGCCTTGCCTTGTTGACCATATAGGGTATCTCGGTAACGATGATACAGTTTCTGCCCTTTATCTCCTCGATAGAGGTGCGTGAACGAAGGGTTATCTTGCCTCTTCCTGTTGCATAAGCGGCTCTTATGCCTGCTCTTCCCATAATGATACCGCCTGTCGGGAAGTCGGGTCCCTGGATGCTCTCCATAAGCTCGTCCAGCGAGCAGTCGGGGTTTCTCATTATGGTCTTCATTCCCTCTATGACCTCGTGGAGGTTATGAGGAGGGATATTTGTTGCCATTCCGACAGCTATTCCCACCGAGCCGTTGCACAAGAGGTTAGGGAACCTTGAAGGCAGCACAACAGGCTCCTGAAGCCTGTCGTCATAGTTTGGCTGAAAGTCAACTGTATTCTTATTTATATCGGTGAGCATATTCACCGACATCTTTGCCATCTTAGCCTCGGTATAACGGTAAGCAGCCGGAGGGTCTCCGTCTACCGAACCGAAGTTTCCGTGGCCGTCAACGAGAGGATATCTCATTGAGAAGCTCTGTGCAAGTCTTACCAGAGCGTCATAAACGGAAGCGTCACCGTGGGGGTGATATTTACCCAGCACCGAACCGACCGTGTCCGCACACTTACGGTATGCCTGATCCGGTGTAAGACCGTTTTCAAACATTGTGTAGAGTATCCTTCTGTGAACGGGCTTCAGTCCGTCTCTCACATCGGGCAATGCTCTTGAAACTATTACTGCCATCGAATATTGAATAAATGATTCTTTCATTATTTTTTCAACATCTGATTCAATAATATTATGATCTATCAATTATTACAACTCCTTCCGAGAGTATTCAGCATTTTGATCTATTGCTGATAAAAATAATTATTTCCAAGCTTATCATAAAGGCTGTTTTTAATGATCTGCTGCTTATTATCATCAATAAGCCTTTTTGCCAGAACATAGAGCGATTCTTTCTTGACGATAAGGATGAACATCTCGCTGTTTTCTATAACGCTCACATCCGTTTCGGCAAAAAAGACCTCATTCGGTTTTATCGGCGGTGCATCCTCGTCCGGCTCATCTGCTGTTTCTGTGGTCTCGATAACGAACCTGTCCTCATAAAGTGTGAAGCGGTATTTATCGTCCTCCAGCACCTTCAGTGCTCTGACCAGATATTTTCTTATCCTCACGGTATTATACCATGTGAGGGCTATCATAAACAGACAGATAAACCCCAGCACATA
>DFEO01000167.1 GCA_002368715.1 Ruminococcus sp. UBA3800 | reverse complement strand
TCTGCCGCTCTTTATCGGATAACGCATAGATGAAAAGCCGGCACTCTGTAAACGTCCGAGCAGCAAAGTGCTAGTCCCCCACCCGATGTAGCGACCGAGCGGAGCGAGCAGAGCGTAACGTGGTGGTGCAGGTGTACACACCTGCAAGGTTCACGCAGTGTCACAAAATGAAAAGCTAAAACTTAGCTCACCCCCTCCCCTCCGGGGAGGGCAGCGGCTATTGAATAGCCTGCACGCTCCCGGGCGGGGTGGGGGAATTAGCCGTGCGGCGAGCACCGCCCCTTGGATCCCTGCGAGCCTTTGAAAAGGCTCGACCCAAACTTTTGATCCCCTGGCGGATTTTTTTCAGCTTTGTTGTTAAACGGACAAATCAGCTATTTCCCAAGGTTCGCATAGCGTGACTATTGAAAAGCCTACAACAAAGCAATCCCCCTCCCCTCCGGGGAGGGCAGGGGGTTCTATTAGCTTACACAAAACTCCGATGGGTGGGGGCATTAGCCGTGCGGCGAGCACTAAATGCCTGCGGAGTAGTTGGGAGCTTCCTTCGTAATGTAGATGTCGTGAGGATGTGACTCCTTGAGTCCGGCACCCGTGATCTTCACAAACTGCGCCTTCTCGCCAAGCTCCTCGATAGTCCTGCATCCACAGTAGCCAAGGCCTGCCCTGATACCGCCGACCAGCTGATAAACCGTGTCGGAAACAGGTCCCTTATATGCAACTCTTCCCTCAACACCTTCGGGAACGAGCTTCTTTGTGTTGGTCTGGAAATATCTGTCCTTCGAGCCCTTGTTCATTGCACCCAGAGATCCCATTCCTCTGTATACCTTGAACTGTCTGCCCTGATATATCTCTGTCTCGCCGGGAGCTTCCTCACAGCCTGCAAGCAGCGAGCCCAGCATAACAACGCTCGCACCTGCTGCCAGAGCCTTTACGATATCTCCCGAATACTTGATACCGCCGTCTGCGATAACAGGCACTCCGTATTTTGCAGCTGCACACGCAGCATCATAAACAGCCGTTATCTGAGGAACACCGATACCTGCAACAACTCTCGTTGTGCATATCGAGCCGGGGCCTATGCCGACCTTGATAGCGTCAGCGCCGGCCTCGCAAAGAGCGATAGCTCCCTCTGCCGTTGCAACGTTTCCTGCTATAACAGGAATGTTCGGGAATGCTGCCTTGACCTTTTTAAGACAGTCAATAACGTTCTTCGAGTGGCCGTGAGCCGAATCAAGAGCCAATATATCCACCTGTGCATCTACCAGCGCTCCCGCTCTGTCAAGAACATCCTGCGTCATTCCTATGGTCGCACCGCAAAGCAGTCTTCCCTGTGCATCTCTTGCAGAATTAGGATACTGAACGCTCTTCTCGATATCCTTGATAGTTATAAGTCCTCTGAGTATCCCGTTCTCGTCAACAAGAGGCAGCTTCTCGATCTTGTGTCTCATAAGGATCGCCTTTGCAGCCTCAAGGTCTGTTTCAACAGGAGCTGTGATAAGGTTGTCCTTAGTCATTACCTCATAGATCTTTGTGTTGAAATCCTGTATAAAGCGCAGATCTCTGTTTGTGATGATACCCTCGAGCCTTCCGTTTCCGTCAACGATAGGCACACCTGATATCTTATACTTTGCCATAAGCGCATCAGCCTCGGCAACGGTCTTGTCAGCGGTAAGGCTGAAAGGATCAACGATAACACCGTTTTCAGACCTCTTTACCTTGTCCACCTCTTCAGCCTGCTGTGCAATGGTCATATTCTTGTGAATGATACCGAGACCGCCCTCACGAGCGATAGCGATCGCCATTTTCGACTCGGTAACTGTATCCATAGCGGAAGTGATTATCGGTGTGTTGAGCACGATATCCTTCGTAAGATGTGAATGAAGGTCCACCATATCGGGCGTGCAGTCGGATTCTCTCGGGACCAGCAGCACATCGTCAAAGGTCAGACCTTCTTTTACAAACTTGTTATTAAAATTCGTTTCCAGCATAACATCTACCTCCCACATTCATTTCTTTCCTGTCTAACTAACTACTATTATTCTTGTAAGTATACAATATTCGACCGCATTTGTCAACAGAATATTGATAACAAAAAATTTCTTTTTTGTAAATGAAAAGATCGGAACAAGGTTTCTTATTTGCGCCCATAAACAGAATAAAACAATATGGTCATCCGTTCGGCACGCCGATCTCAAATACCTTTTCAGGAGATCACAAAAAACAGCCCGAAGCATAGTGCTCCGGGCTGTCATATGATATCATCACATCTTGTTGATTATCGTTTCGCCCTCGATCATAACAAGGACAGGCGAGCTCATAATGTCGAGCGGATCGCCGTCGAACATAACAAGGTCAGCGTCAAGACCCTTTTTAAGAGAGCCTACCCTGTGGGAAACGCCGCTTATATTCGCAGCTGCGCTGGTTATCGCTTCGATAGCCTTTTCTCTGTCAAGGCCGTTCTTGACTGCGATAGCTGCCGACATTGACAGATACTCGATAGGTGTTTCGTTGTGATCCGTGCAGATAGCAACAGGCACGCCGGCCTTTGAAAGAACAGCCGCATTTTCGGGAGTCAGGTTTGTAAGCTCCGGCTTGCAGCGGTCATTTATCATCGGTCCCACTATACAGCTTGCCTTTTCTGCCGCAAGCTCATCCGCTATAAGATAGCCCTCGGAGCAGTGAACGAGCACATAATCAAGGTTGAACTCGTTGGCTATCCTCATTGCGGTAAAGATATCGTCTGCTCTGTGGCAGTGAAAATGCGCCTTTATCTCTCTCTTGATAACAGGCTGCAGCGCCTCACAGTGAGCATCATACTTGGGCTTCTTGGTACCGTTAACGATAGACTCCTGAATAGCGTCATTATAATCGCTGGCTTTTTTAAGCTCCTCTCTTATCATCGAAGCACTAGCCATCCTTGTCATCGGGGAAGCACCCTTTGAAAGATAGGTCATCTTGGGGTTCTCGCCCAGAGAAAACTTCATTCCCACTGTTCCGACAAGCATCTTGTCAACTCTTCTGCCGTTTGTTTTTATTGCGGCCACCGAGCCTGCGATAAGGTTTGCCGAACCGGGAGCCACCAGTGCGGTGGTTATTCCTGCGTTTCTTGCCTCCTCAAAGGAGTGATCCATCGGGTTTATCGCATCGAGCACTCTCAGCTGAGGAGTGCAGGGCTCGGACACCTCGTTTACATCCTCGCCTTCCTTGCCGACGCCGCTGGCAAACAGTCCAAGATGTGTGTGCGCATCGATAAAGCCCGGATAGATGGATCTTCCGCCTGCATTGATATCGGTGTTGACGATCTCAATGGGGTTTCCCGGGCAAACGGCCTTGATCTTTTTGTCCTCGATCTCGATCCAGCCGTTTTCGATGATATCACGGTTCTCGTTCATGGTGTGGATCTCTGCGTTGTAGATGATCATTGTTAATCCTCCTCTATGAAAATTTAGTTTCTCTGTAAAAAACTTACTTTCCTGTCGAGCCGAAGCCGCCGGCTCCTCTCTCTGTGTCGGAAAGGTCTGTGACCTCCTCGACCTCGGGGGTAAGTATGGGCGTTATCACCAGCTGAGCTATGCGGTCGCCGTTATTGACGGTAAAGTCCTCTCTGCCGGAATTATGAAGCGCCACGATAAGCTCTCCTCTGTAATCCCAGTCGACCACACCCACACAGTTTGCGGGCGCTATCCCGAACTTTGAAGCCAGCGAGCTTCTTGCGTAGATAAGCAGAACTGCGTTCTTTTCTCCCTCCAGCTCTGCCGAAAGGCCCGTATGTATCTTCACGGTCTCCCCGGCCTTTATCACGACCGCTTCGTCTGTGCAGGCACAAAGATCATAGCCTGCGCTGTAAGGTGTCTGCCTCTGAGGGATGACCGCCTTCTCATTCAGTTTTTTGAACAAAAGCTTCATATTCAGTTTTCCTTTCCGAGTATCTTTTCTATTCTTTCAAGCTCCTCATCCGAAAAGCTGAGGTTCTCCACAGCCCTCACATTGTCCTCTATCTGCTCGGGCCTGCTTGCCCCGACAAGGACAGTTGCCACCGCCTTGTTATGCAAAAGCCATGCCACAGCCATCTGCGAAAGTTTCTGTCCTCTTTCTGCGGCCATATCGTTCAGCGCATTGAGCTTTGCTGTCATATTTTCGGTCAGCTGCGAAGCTATCCAGGTGTTGCCTCTGCCTATGCGTGAATCCTCGGGAATGCCTTTGAGATAGCGGTCGGTAAGAAAGCCCTGATAAAGCGGCGAGAACACCGCCAGCCCTATCCCGTTATCGGCGCAGAAGCTGTCCAGGCCGTCGTCCTCGACCCAGCGGTTTAGCATAGAATACGAAGGCTGGTTTATGATAAACGGTGTTTTGAGCTCTTTGAAGATCTTCATTATCTGCTCGGTCTGAGCCTTATTATAATTTGAGATCCCCACATAGAGCGCCTTGCCCTGTCTTGTTACCTGATCCAGCGCAAGTGCTGTTTCCTCCAGCGGTGTATCGGGATCATATATATGATGATAATAGATGTCCACATATTCAAGCCCCATTCTCTTCAGGCTCTGGTCGAGCGAAGCTATAAGATACTTTCTCGAACCATTGCGGTCGCCGTAGGGGCCGTCCCACATTTCGTAGCCTGCCTTTGTGGATATGCACAGCTCATCTCTGTAAGCACGCAGCCCCCTGTCGAGTATCCTGCCGAAATTCTCCTCGGCGGAGCCGTTAAAGGGGTGTCCGTAATTGTTAGCAAGGTCAAAATGTGTGATACCCAGATCAAAGGCTGTGCGGCACATTTTTTCACAGTTTTCAAACACCGAGCCATAGCCGAAATTCTGCCATAACCCGAGAGAGATCGCAGGAAGCTTCAGACCGCTTTTCCCCACACGGTCATACACCATTTTGTCATATCGTTTGTCGCTGGCTGTATACATTGTTTACCTCCCGTCAGCCTGATGCCGTTATAAGTTTTGTGAGCAGCTCACACATCGTATTCATCTGTTCGTCAGTTCCCACCGTTATCCTCAGATAATTATCTATCCTGGGTTTTTTGAAATATCTCACATAAACGCCGTTTTCTCTTAGATAGCCGAATATCCTTTCGGCTGTGAAGTCGGGGTGGGTGGCAAAGAGAAAGTTCGTTGCGCTCTCCATAACGCTGAAGCCAAGGCCTCTCAGCCTTGCTGCTGTTTCATCCCTGGTCTGCATCACCTTGAGGACCGTGTGTCTGAAGTAGACCTCGTCCTCAATGCTTGCACAGGCTGCCACCTGAGCTGCGCTGTCCAGCGGATAGGAATTGTAGCTGTCCTTTACCGCTTTTAAGCAGCCTATGAGCTTCTCGCTTCCGAAGGCCATACCCACTCTCATCCCTGCAAGCGAGCGTGACTTTGAAAACGTCTGTGTCACCAGCAGATTTTCATACTGTCTGATAAGCTCGACAGCCGAATAAGGAGCAAAATCGGCATAGGCTTCGTCCACGATAACAACGCAGTCCTTGTTGTGCTCGAGTATATCCACGATAAAGTCCCTGCCCTCGGCAATGCTTGTGGGGGCATTCGGGTTTGCGATAACGACTCCGCCGTTTTCCTCGTAATAGTCCTTCGGGTCTATCCTGAAATCATCGTCCACCGCACAGAGCTTATAGGGTATCTTCAACAGGTCGCACCACACAGGGTAGAACGAATAGGTTATATCCGGATAAAGGATAGGCTTCTTTGAATTGAAAAACGCCCTGAAAGCAAGTGCCAGCACGTCGTCCGAGCCGTTTCCCACAAATATGTTCTGCTCACCCAGCTCATACCTTTTCGCAAGCGCCTTCACAAGCGGAGCTCCGTTTGCGTCGGGATATTTTTTCAGCTCGGTAAAGTTCAGGTCCCTCAGCGCCTTTTCTGCCATAGGCGAAGGCGGATAGGGGTTCTCATTGGCATTTAGCTTTATTATCCTGTCATTTTCGGGCTGCTCGCCCGCAACATACGGTTCTATATCAAGAAGGTTTTTCTCCCACATTGACATTTTAAAGACCCACCTCCGTTTATTCCTCGTCGATGTATTCTCTTACTCTCAGCTTTATCCCGATGCTCTCGGCAATAGCTCTCGACTTTTCTATCTCCTCTTCGCCTATGATATCCACCACTGTCAGCACGGTATCGGGCACATAACCCGACACATCCTTTGCAAAGGAAAGCATCTCGGCAAAGCAGTCCGCATCCTTGAAAGAGGGTCTTGTCACCTTGTCATAGCTTTCCTTGTCGGAAGCGTTAAGGCTTATGGACACGGTATCAAAAAGCCCCTTGAATTCGGGCGCTATATCACGCTTGTTCACAAGACGGCCGAGGCCGTTGGTGTTGACCCTTATTGGGGTCTTGCTTATGCTGCGTATATACTTGGCTGTTCTTTTCATCAGCTCAAATTCGCAGGTCGGCTCGCCGTAGCCGCAGAATATCACTTCCTTATAGGAGTCGAGGTCCCTGGTTTTCAGGTTTTCGACTATCTCCTCAAAGGTGGGCTGGTGTTCGAGCCACAGCGGGTCCGAGCCATAGGCCGTGTCGCCGTTGTTCCTTATACAGAAGGTGCAGCTGCACGGGCATTTGTTCGTGATATTCAGATAGAGCTTGCCGTCTATCTCATAAGAAATGGTCATTGCTTTTTTCATTTATAAGATCTCCTTTTTTCATGCGGCATCAGCCGACAAAGCGTATTCCCTGATATGTATTTCTTCTGCCCAGCTCCTTGTCTATCTCATTCATAACACAGAGCTTTTTCAGGCTCCACAAGGGTGCAAGCAGCTCGCTTCTTGCGCCGTCTCCGGTCACCCTTTCGATAATGAAGCTCTCCGGCAGCACCTCCAGCTGGTCGCAAACGGTGCTCACATAATCCTCCATAGACATAACACCTATATCGCCCTTCTCATACTGCTTGCCCAGCTGTGTGTTTTTGAGTATATGCAGAAGGTGTATCTTCACAGCGTGAAGCTCAAGGCCTGCTATCGTCCTTGCGGTCTCCAGCATCATTTCGTGGTCCTCGCCCGGAAGCCCGTTTATAATGTGGACACAGACGTTCACATCTCTCTGCCTCAGAAGCTCATAGCCCTTCAAGAAGTCCTCATAGGTGTGACAGCGGTTCATCCTCAGCGCTGTCTCGTCGTGGACGGTCTGGAGCCCCAGCTCCACCGTGAGATAGGTCTTCTGTGCAATTTCTGCCAGCAGGTCCGCTTTCTCCTCGTCGATACAGTCGGCTCTTGTGGCGACCGAAAGCCCCACACAGTTTTCAAGCCCCAATGCCGTTTCATACATCCTTCTCAGCGTATCCACATCGGCATAGGTGTTGGAGCCTGCCTGAAAATACGGTATACACACACCCTCTGCCCATTTTGTCCGCATAGCCTTGCTTATCTGCTCAAACTGGGTCAGTATATCGTCCCCGGGATTGCCTGCAAAGTCTCCGCTCCTTTTTGCCGAGCAGAAGGCACAGCCGCCTGTTCCCTTTGTCCCGTCCCTGTTCGGACACCCAAGATCCACATTCAGTGCGACCTTGAACACCTTTTTTCCGAAGCGGTGCCTCAGATAATAATTATAGGTGTGATATCTCTTATTGTCGTCCGAGAACCGGAACGGATTATCCTTTACGGTATTCATTCGGTGGGCTCTTCACTGTCAACAGGCTCGGGCGGCTCAGGCTCTTCGGTCTGGGTCGGCGTCTCGGGAGGCTGGGTCTGGGTCGGTGTCTCCGGAGGCTGTGTTTGGGTGGGTCCCGGCTGGGAAACAGGATAGGTCTCCGTCACTGTAAACTCCGGCGGATCGGTGTTTGTCGTGGTCGCCGATGCGGAGGTAGTGGTCGTTGTCGTTTCCTCATCATAAGGACGGTCTATCGCTGTTGTAGTGGTCGTTTCCTTTGCGCCTTTTTTCTTGGCAGTGGTGGTAACGGTTATACCCATCTCGTCCGTAACGACAGAGGTGACTACCTTTTCGCTGTTTGCAGGATCCTCAGGCTCAGTCGGCTCGTCAAAGCTGTTATGCTGCTCGTCGGTCTCCTCGTCCACCTCCTTGACAGGGTCCGACACCTTGTTGCCTATTCCGTAGATGAGCGAAAGCCTTTCCTCAAGCATCTTCATCTCGTCAGGGAAGGGAAGGTCGTGGTCGTAAGAATCCTTGAGCGATCTCGTATAATCTCCCGACATAAAGGTCTTCCACGTCAGCACGTTGCTGCTGTCATCAACGATATTGCTGCCCGAGACTGTCAGAAAAAGCACAGCCGAAAAAATAAGCAGCAGTGTGATGGTCATAATATTTATAAAGCGGTAATGCGCTTCTGTGTTGTCCTTTTCAAGCTTCTGAGAGGCTATCTCCGCAAGCTCGCATTCCTTTTCACTTTCATACTCGGTCTTGTTGTCGGTAACAGTGAAATCCTTGATATTTCTTATATCCACGCTCTGCCTCCTAAACCTTTGTCTGGACTGCCATAGTCACTATGCAAAGCACAAAGATAAACGCAGTAAGCACTGTCTGGGTTATCTTCGTTATGCCGTAGCAGCGCCTTGAACGCCTTGAAAAATTCTTCCACAGCCCCAGCACCAGATTTTTTGCGGGCGCAAAAACTATGAAAAATGCGATCATTATCAGGGTGATGTTCTTCAGCACGCTGTATTTTACAGCAGTCGAGAGCATATATCTGGTGTTCACGTTCACAAGCGCCAGCAGCCACTTCTTATAGCCGTAAAGGCTGTCAAAGTAAAGGCCGCCGAATATCAGCATTGCGGTTATGACAAGATAAACATATTTGAGCCATGCAGGCAGCTTTGAAAGGGGCTTTGACAAAAACAGCTTCTCAAAAACGATGAGCAGCGCCGCCGCAAGCCCGACCGCAAGATAGCTCAGCTTTGCCTCATACCACATAGATACCGCAGCACCGCAAAGCAGGATGACGATCGCCTTTGCAGCAGGGTTATTTACTCTCTTGCAGGCGAAAACATCCGAGAAAAAGTCAATGACCGTAGTGTTGTAGCTCCTTACAAGCCCTGTGAAAAGACCGTCCGCTTCGATATCCGTATAGTTTTCGGGATATTCAAAACCGCTGACGAGCCCGAGTCCCTTTGCCATATCGCAAAGACCCGTGAACATAAAATAATACTGCGCAAAAAACGCCATCATTCCCAGCCAGCAGCCTATGGTCGTGATCTCACGGCCGTTAAGTCCCGCAAGCTTTATCCTCTCGAAAACGGGAGCCAGAAGTATTATCTTTCCGAGTCCCAGCACCATTTCCACAAGTCCGTCGTTTAGCTTTCTTCCGTCGGTATCTCTTTTTCTTATCTGCGGCTCAAGCTTGCTGTAACTGATATGCGGTCCTGCCATCATAAAATGCAGCGACACCATATAGGTCAGAAGGCAGAAAATATTCTTCTCATATTCCGCCCTTCCCATATAGATATCATAAACATATGAAAATCCCCTGATGCAGTAATACCCAATACCCAGAGGTATGATGTAGCTCTCAAAGCTGAGCGCCTTGATATCGTCGAACAGATAGTTGTGGCCAAACACCAGAAACAACCCGATGTTTGAGGCTGCGTCTATCAGAAGAAGCAGGGTGCATAAAGCACGTTTTTCTATGTTTTTTGAAATGACCGCCGAGATCAGCCAGTCGAGTATGCAGGAAAGAAATATCAGACACACCGCAAAGGGTCTTCCCCAGGAAAAGAAAAGAACGGAAGCCAGTATCAATATAAGGTTTTTATACTCGGCGCTCCTGTCAAGAAATGACAATATTGCCGTGATAGGGAAGAGCCCCAGAAAGAAAAACAGATCGTAGTAAACCAACTTTTAATCTCCTTTATGCGACAGGAAAAATATCCCTGCTTATAGTTTTTAGTTAAATAATTTATCTCAACACAGGTATTATATCAGACCTGTACATATAATTTTATCACAATTCACTAAATATAGCAAGACAATTTATAAAGAAAATCTAAATTTTTCAGTTTTTTTCAAAAAGTGTTTGCAAAAAACAAAAACTGTGCTATAATATAGATTAAGAAAATGTCTCTTGGGGAGAGGAGTGACTTTCGTGGCATCAATCTTAGTGACCGGAGCAAGCGGAATGATAGGTCAGTATCTGACATCCAGTCTGCTGCACAAAAAGCATCGTGTGTTTGCGATCGACTCAAAGCCTAATGAATATATAGGGCAGGATCCGAACTACACCTTTGTACAGTGTGACATAACGGACAAGGATGCGATAAATTCAATTATTTCGAGCAACCAGATAGATGTTGTGGTACATCTTGGGTGTTCGGTTGACAATGACCTTGACCCGTATGTTACAGATGATGAAATGAAAAAGAGCAAAAACTGTGACAAATTCATTTATGCGCTTGCAGACAAAGCAGGAGTAAGATCGTTCATCCTTCTGAGTACGACACAGATATATGGTATCCAGAAGGGCCGTGAGCCGATCAGAGAAACTGCACCCGAAAAGGGAACGACCAACTATGCTGACATGAAAATGACGAGCGAAAAGCTCATGGGAAAGGCATTCAAAAAATCAGATACAGTTCCTGTTATAGCAAGGGTCGCACCGATATACGATTCGGAATATACACAGAATCTGCATGACAGAGTTTTTGATACAAAGGAAAACGTTGCTTATATTTTCCAGGACGGAGAATATGGGTTTACTTTCTGCTGTGTTTTCAATCTTATTGATTTTATCAACGGCATCATAAATGTACCTTCGGGAAGATATGAAGGTATATATAATGTATGTGATTCAAGGATCACCACAGCCAAGGAGATCATTGATTTTGAGAAAGAGCATCACCGTATCGGAGCGGTCATCCAGAAATCCGGTACCGGCGGACTGGGACTTAACAAGAGTAAGATGAGAACGGATTACCGTTATTTTGACCCGTCCATGACCTTCAACAACTGGAACATAGACAACACAAGGGCAAAGAGGATCGCACCTATGAGGTGGAATCTCTCGAACACCAAGTAAGTCATAAAGCGCTGCGTATCAGTTTCGCAGCGCTTTTTTATTGAAAACATTTACTGCAAAAACAAGGCTCCACTGTAAAAGCGGAGCCTTTTCTGTCAGAATTCTATTTTGGAATACAGACCTGCACCCTTCATCGAATCCTCCGGCTTTGGCTTTTTATAGTCCTTTTCAAAGCTCGTTGTGATATCGAATGCCTTAGGAGTCCTGTGGCCGCCTCTTCTGTTTCCACGGTTCGAGCCCTTACGGTAGCCGCCGTCTCTTCCGCCCTTTCTGGGGTTGGTCGAGCTGATTATCACCTTTCTCCAGGGCTCCTCGCCCTTGGACTGTGAAACAACGCCGTCTATCTCGGAAACAGCTGCATGGATTATCCTTCTCTCATAAGGATTCATAGGCTCCAGCGCATAGGATCTGCCCGATCTTATAACATTGTTCGAGATCTTTCTTGCAAGATTTTCGAGCTGCTTCTTTCTTCTTGCCCTGAAATCCGCACAATCGCAGGATATCCTGAAATAATCCCTGTCTATCCTGTTGCATACCAGCGATGCAAGATACTGAAGAGAATCAAGAAGCTCTCCCTTCTTGCCGATAAGCGCTGCAAATTCATCGTTCACGATATTGAATACAGCACCGTTTTCGATCTTATCCATTTCTATCTCAACGTCCGAAATGCCCATAGCATTTATGACCTTGATGATATACTCCTTTGCACATTCAGCCTTTTTCTGTGCTGCCTCTGTCCACTCAATCTGCTTGGGCTCTTCCTTCACAGCTTCCTCAACAGCTGCCTCCACCGTCTCACTTACAGCCTCAGCTGCCGCTTCGACAGCGTCTGTTTCAGCTTTCTCAAATTCTGCCTCTACTCTTGCATCACCCTTCAGCTTTCCGAAAAAGCTCTTCTTCGGCTCCTCAAGCACAGTGAACTTTATGTTCTCAACATCTGTGCCGAACTCTGCCGCTGCAAGCTTCTTGGCTTCTTCAACCGTTGCGGCAGTAAACTCCTTTTTCATGCCTAAACGCTCCTCTCGCATTAAAAATGTATCTCAACAGTCAAGATATCCGCTCAAACCGCCAACCGGCCCCAGCAATTCTTAGTCATCCTGTGAGTCATCATACTCATCGCCGTATTTCTCGGCCATTCTTCTTCTTGCCTCATTGAGCTTTCTTCTCTGCTCGTTTTTGAGCTCCTGCTTTGAAAGCTTCTTAGGCTCATCCTGATCCTCATCGTCGTCATCAGAAAGGGCCTTTCTGATCTCCTTGGGATCCTTGCCCTCTTTTATCATCTGAGCCTCAGCCATTCTCTCCATAAGAGTAGGCTTTCCGCTCTTCTTCTGCTTTGCTATATCCTTCTGAACAAGCTCTGCAACGTGCTCGGGCGTGTATATCTTATTGAGGAATATAGTCTGTCCGAGAGCGAACAGAGAAGAATAGCACCAGTAAAGACCCAGTCCGAGAGGATAGCTGAAACCTATCCACAGCGAGAACAGAGGCATTACATACATCATTACCTTCATTCCGCCGCCCATGCTTGCCATCTGGGGATTGTTCTTTTTAGCAAAAGCCTGAGAAACTATCGTTACCAGCAGCTGAAGAACAAAACAGAGAACAGGTATTATACAGGTTATACTCTTTACAGACGGGATAGTTCCCAGTGAAACACCCATGAACTCATAGTTGAAATCTTCTGCAAAGTCCCTGATATCGCTGTTTACCGTCTCAAGCACATCTGCATATTTTCCGTCTTCCTCTCTTGTGAATACAAAGGTCATAAGCTCGGGTCTTGACTTTGCAAGATTAGACGAAAAATAGGATTCGTTAAGAATAAACTTATCTATATCCCTATGCTTTTTTATTACCTCGACTACGTTTTCAACATTATCCGAGTCGTTTACCTCAGCCTTTGCAGCATCCGGATAATTCTTTTTCTTTACAAACGTTTTTTCAAGTGTCTCAAAAGCATATTCCTCGGCATCCTTATCTTCGGCGCCCTTATTTTCTTCCTTATACTCTTCCTCATAATGAGCTATGAGCTTATCAAAGGTATTATATTTTTTATTATCGCTTACCTCTTCACTGTAATAGTAAAGACCCTGGATAAGCTTATTGTTATCCTCGACATCATCCTTATTAAGACCCGACACATAGGTCAGAGGTCCGTAAATAACAGGGATGAGTGCAAACAGGATCACCATCATTATTATCATCGGCAGACAGCTTGCCATAGGGTTTACACCGGCCTTGGCATAAAGGTTCATCTGCTCCTCCTGGAGCTTCTGCTGGTTCTTGCCATATTTTTTCTTCAGTTTTTCAAGCTCCGGCTGAAGCATAGCCATCCTTGCCGAGCTCTTCTGCTGCTTTATCTGAAGCGGCAGAGTTATAAGTCTTGTCAATATAGTAAACAAAAGCAAAGCTATTCCGTAGTTTTTAACAACAAAATAGCAGCCCTTCATTATCCATCCCAAAGGAGTTGCTATAAATCCCATCCTGATTCCTCTCTTACTTTCCTCAAACTCTCACTATTTGCTTACCTTACCCCTACTCTTTATCCTGAAATAATCTATCCTTACTCTTTCGGGCACATGATCAACTCCGCCCAGAGACCAGGGATTGCATCTTAAAAGTCTCCAGGTGCTCAGCACCGTTCCTTTTATCAGGCCGTGTTTTCTGTAAGCCTCCAGCGCATATGCCGAACAGGTGGGATAATATTTGCACCTTGGCGGCGTAAGAGGACTTATATATTTCTGATACAGCCTTATCAGTCCTATCGCAGGCAATGAGAGAATCTTCATTTCTTTATCTTATCAATATTCTTTTTCATATCTCCTATAAGCCGGCTGCGTATAAATCTCTTTATATCCTCCGAGCTCTTGTCCTGAACTCCCTGTCTTGCAGCAAACACTATATCATAGCCTATAAGCATATCCTTTTCGCACTCTCTGTAAGCGGCTCTCACTATCCTTTTGAACCTGTTTCTCACAACAGCATTCCCTATCTTCTTTGAGACCGATATACCCAGTCCGTTGAAAGCTGTTTTGTTCGGATAATAATAACACACTATAAATTTATCAGCTGTATACCTTCCCTTCCGGAAACACCTCATAAACGCTTTATTATCCTTGATAACAGCAGTAAACAGCATAAGCCCACCCCAAAGCGCTCTTTCTTTGTCCAAAAAAAGATAAAGACCCTATACCATTCATTTCTGAGTGGTATCAAGGTCTATATGTTATTAGTAGCTGAGTCTTGCTCTGCCCTTTGCTCTTCTGCGAGCGAGAACCTTTCTGCCGTTGGCAGTAGCCATTCTCTTCATGAAACCATGAACCTTCTTCCTCTGAAGCTTCTTGGGCTGATATG
>DFEO01000106.1 GCA_002368715.1 Ruminococcus sp. UBA3800 | reverse complement strand
TCATCGCTCGTATCAACGGCTTTACTTATGTTGAGACAGAGATGGATTATCACACAGGCGAGGTCAAGGAGGTATTCCGCAAGGCTTACTCCGAGGGTCTGCGTGCAAAGGTAAACTGCTACGGTGCTAACGATGTTACCGAGGGCGTTGCTATAATGTGGAAGGAGAACGTTGACGTTTCCATCACAGGAAACTCCACCAACCCCACAAGATTCCAGCATCCTGTTGCAGGAACCTATAAGAAGGAAAGAACAGATGCAGGCAAGAAGTACTTCTCCGTTGCTTCGGGCGGCGGCACAGGAAGAACTCTCCACCCTGACAACATGGCTGCAGGCCCTGCTTCCTACGGTATGACTGATACTATGGGAAGAATGCATTCCGACGCACAGTTTGCAGGCTCGTCCTCTGTTCCCGCACACGTTGAGATGATGGGGCTTATCGGCATGGGCAACAACCCGATGGTTGGTGCAACAGTTGCTTGCGCAGTTGCTGTTGAAGAGGCTATGAAGTAAGCCCGGCTTCGGCTTTTGCGAAAAGAATAATAAAATCACCTCCGCTCGGGGACAAGCCCGTGCGGAGGTTTTTTGCGGCAAAAGACCGGACGGGGAACTGTCTCCCTGCCCGGTCTGCTGTTTTATTAAATAACAAATCTTTCAATAACGCCGTTTCCGAAGCTGATGCGGCATTTTCCGCCACGGACATGGATGTCCTCCTCCTTGGCGATCGCACACACCCTTGACTCTGTGGCCATATCGGCTGTAAGGTCAACGTCTGTGAGCGTTACACAGGTGCCGCCCTGATAGCTTCCGAACACAAATGCCTGGCTGCCCTCGCAGTTTATCTTTACTCCCGAGCGCAGGATAGTTATGTCAGACTTGTTTGCCAGCGCTCCCAAAGCTGTAACTGCGTCGCCGCAGCCCGAAACGTTCATATTTACGCTCTCGGCACGGATGACGGTCTTTTCGCCGTGAAGAGTCCCTATCCCCACCGAGAGCTGGCTCTCGGAATGACATTTTATCATCGAGTATATCATGCTTATCTCTGAGCTGCCGCTGACAGACCCTATGGCTATGCTGTATGCCCCCGTTGCGAGCACATCCAGCGAGCAGCCAAGAAGGCTTATCTTGCAGGGTCCGTCCGATGAGCCTATCCCGACGCTCATCGCACCCATAGAGCGGATCACATACCGGCCCCTTCGTATATCTATCTCTCCGCCCAGACCCGAGCCTATGCACACGCCCGAATGGCTCTCTGCGGTCACAGCGACCGTGCCGTCCTGATCGAAGATCAGCTTGCCGTGGGCGCTTGAAGTGTCGTTGCCTATGCCATAATAATCTGCGCTGCCAAGGTTTATTTCGATGCTGCCGTTGCCCTCGAGCGTAAGGCTCGACGTCTGCGGCACCCTGACGCCAGAATTGGCGAGCTTGTTTTCTCCGACAAGCACAAGGCTGACATCGCAGCCGTCACCGATGTCTATACACGGGCGGCCGACCTGATTTGAAAGGTGTGCGTTCTCGAGCGTGACCGAGCCCCTAAAGCCCTCGGCTATCTCGATATGCACCCCTGTGTAAAGCTGGGGCTCTCCCGTTATCACTATGCTTCCTTCGTTCCAGCCGGACCCCACAAGTATCTTGCTGTAACCTGCCCTCTGGAGCCTTTCAAGAGATATCATCTCGCCGTTGGGAGAATGATATATCCTCAGTCTCTGGCCGTCCTCCCTTTCAAGGTGGTGAGCCTTTATCTCGGCTCTGATCTCAAAAGGCAGCGAGTGTATCACCTCAGGTGATGGCCTTGCGGTATAGAATCCCTGGATAAGGTCTATCCCCATAAGGATTATAGCTCTGAGCTCTTCGGATGTTTCCACTCCCTCAGCAAGCACCATTATATCATTGCTGTGGCAGAAATCTATTATCTCTCTCACGATATGCCGCTTGTTGGGGCTGTCGTGTATATTGCTTATAAGTGACCTGTCTATCTTTACATAATCGGGGTCATATCGGAAAAGGTTCGAGATATTGGAGTATCCTGTTCCGAAATCGTCTATGGCAATGGGTATCCCCATATCGTGGAACTGTTCCTTGACCTGCCTCAGCCTGTCGTCAACAAATTCCGAGTTCTCGATCATCTCGATAACTATGCGGTCGGCGTGCTGTTCAAGAAGCCTTGATATCTCCGAAAGCTTTGTTTCGCCCATCCTGACATTCGGCATCGAGTTGATAAACACCTTGCGCCCCTCAAACAAAGAAGGGTGCTCGTCAAGATAGCGTATGACATTCGAGAAGGTATACTGCTCCACCTCGCCCAGTCTGTGAGACAGCTCGGCATATTTAAGGATGTGAAATGGTGTTATCCCCGGCATACCCTCTGCCCGCATAAGCGCCTCATAGGAATAAATCTCGCCGTTGTCGGCACGCACGATAGGCTGGAAATGATAGGTGAACATATTGTAGTCGAGCAGCCTCTGCACAAGAGCGATCTCATTGCGCTCTGTTTCCGACAGCTCGATACGTCTCGACTTTTCCTCGGCGTCCTGCTTTTGCCTTGCCACCATAAGCTCATAGGCAACGGAAAAAGCGGCATTCATAAGTCTTACGTTCTCGGGTGTGTTCTTTATCGTGTGAGCGATCTGCTTCTCCAGCTCTTTAAGTTCATCAGCAGAGCGCAGAGTAAGAGCCTTCTCCAGAAATTCCGAAATGATCCTTTTTACCATAGGGCACCTCACGATCGGGGGGCGCGTTCTTTGCGCATGACAGTGGATTATAACACGGGCGCTGTTTTGTCAGAGAAGTAACGGCCCGTTATGTAGATAGCAGCGTTTGTTTTCACGGCTCGCAGGAGCACAAAGAAAACCGCACTGGATCCTGTGCATACAGTATAACAGATAATGACCCGATAGTCAACAAAAACACAGAATGTTTACCTTTTTCCCAAAGATTTTTCGCTCGTTGTTTTTTATAAGCCGTCCTGCTCCCGCCGACAGTAGGATGCAAGGCTCCAAAAGAGAAAAAGCAATCCGAGAAGCAGCTCGCCATTTTCACCATTTCCTTTCTGTTTTTGGGCATAAGAAAACCGCTCTCGGGTGAGGGCGGTTTAGTCGTGTTCGAAATTATAGCCGTTAGGGCAGGGTGCGTTTGCATCGATACCCGGTTTTGATTTCTCTTTCCACACCTCATAAGGTATGCCGTCCGGATACGCTTTGCAAAAGGCAACATCTTTTGGCTTGTTTTCACGGATTCTGTATTTACAGTCAACACATAAAGGATAATAGACTAAAGACATTTCATCACCTACCTGATATATTTATCATATAGAGCCTTTAATTCTTCGGGAATTGTATCACCTCTATGAAGCATTACATGGCACTCAGCGATACATTCAAGCCCGTCCTTCTGAGCATATTCGGATATCTCGCCGGCTAAATCTTTTAATGCCTTTTTGATCGTTCTTATGTTTCCGGTTCGTTGTCGGGAAGAAGCTTTGATGTTCCGGCCTCGGGAAGGGCTTCGACCCTGCTGAGTTTCCGGTTTATCTGTCTTGTCCTTACGCCGACCAGTTTTTCAAGGTCGTCGTCCACCTTTCGGATGTGCTTCTGAGTCTCTTCAAGAGCCTTTGAGAATGTTCCGAATTCAGTCTTGACTGCGCCGAGCAGCTCCCAGACTTCGTTCGAGCGTTTCTGGATGGCTAGCGTGCGGAAGCCCATTTGGAGCGAGTTGAGCAGAGCTGCCATAGTCGATGGTCCTGAAACATTCACGTTGTAGTCCCTCTGAAGCACCTCGACAAGGCCGCTGTTGACGACTTCGGCATAAAGCCCCTCAAAGGGTAGGAACATGATGCCGAAATTTGTCGTGTAGGGAGGAGAGATGTATTTATCTCTTATGTCCTTTGCACACTTCTTGATGACCTCGGCCAGCTGTTTCTTGGCGGCCGCAATAGTCTCGGGCGAGCCTGAATCGTAGGCATCCTGAAGAGCGGCAAAGGTGTCGCCCGGGAACTTCGAGTCTATCGGCAGATATACCGTGCTCTTGTCATCGCCTCCCGGAAGCTTGACCGCAAACTCAACTCTGTTCGTGCTGCGGGGTATAACGGCTATGTCGGTCTCATACTGCTCGGGTGCAAGGATCTCGCCGAGTATAGCGCCGAGCTGTATCTCACCCAGAATGCCGCGGCTCTTCACATTTGAAAGCACCTTTTTCAGGTCGCCGACGCCGTTGGCAATGCTTTGCATCTCGCCGAGCCCTTTGTATACCTGCTCGAGTCTTTCGCTGACGAGCTTGAACGATTCGTTCATCTTGTTTTCAAGCTTCTCGTCAACAGTTTTCTGGATAGATTCAAGCTTCTTGTTGTTATCCTCCTGGATGTTAAGCAGCTGCTTCGACATAGTGTTTCGCATAGCTTCGAGCTTCTGCTCGTTGTTGCGGTCGAGAGTTGCAAAGCGCTCCTCGAGAGTTTTGAGCCTTGAATCCATGCTGCGGTTAAGGTCGGTAAGGCGGTTGGTCTGGTTCGAGTTGATAACATCTCCGAGGTTCTTGATGCTCATCTGGATGTTCTGGTTAAGCTCCTGCCTGAGCATACTATTGTTTTCACTCATTTTTGCTACGATCTTATCCGAGTTGTCATCCTGGGAACCGACTGATGTGAAGACCTTGTATGCGACCGCACACATCAGCACAAGACATATCACCAGAAGTATCAGTGTCAGTATTTGCATTGCGCTGCTCCTTTCGCTGTTATCGATGTATTACTGTATTGGCTCATTAGTATTATACCAGATTTTTTTGGTCTTTGCAAGAGCCAGACAAATTGATAACAGCTGTTTTGGCCATTATTAGTTGGATAATTTAGCTTTGGATACTCTTTTTCGGTAGAGACTGGGAATTGAAAAGAATAAAAGAGCTCAAATTTGTTTGTTTCATTGCAAACCGTGGTAAACGGACCTGCGGAGACCGATGAGCCGGAGATGTCGATGTAGG
>DFEO01000136.1 GCA_002368715.1 Ruminococcus sp. UBA3800 | reverse complement strand
ACTGCCGTTTCGGTGATCCCGAGACACAGGTTGTCCTGCCTATGCTTGAGAGCGATCTCTGCGAGATCTTCAAGGCTATCTGGGAGCACAAGCTTTCGGATATGAAGATCAGCTGGAAAACGGGCTTCTGCACCTGTGTAGTCATGGCAAGCGGCGGATATCCTGTTAAGTATGAAAAAGGAAAGATCATTTCCGGCCTTGATGACAAGGGACAGGTCGAGGGGGCTTTCGTTTATCACGCAGGCACCAAGCTTGACGGTGAGCGTTTTGTTACCTCGGGCGGAAGAGTGCTGGGCGTTACCTGCACAGCATACACTCTCCAGGGTGCACTTGACAAGTCCTATGAAGCTGTTTCAAAGATAAGCTTTGACGGCGCTCATTTCAGAAGGGATATCGGTCAGCGTGCGCTTAAAGCAGTTCCCGAAGATCCTCTGGAGCTTGGCTATAAAGAGGATATGGAGGACTATATCGAGGAAAACGGAGTTTACCTCAGACAGTAAAATAGTCAAAAAAACAGGCACCCACACCGGTGCCTGTTTTTATGATCCGTTGTTTGTTATCACATCGGGGCCGTCTTCGGCCTTTTCTTTTTTTAGTGCCTTAGCAGTAAGAAATGCCGTAACAGGTATAACTATGATGCAGCCCGTTGCACTGAAAAGGATCCTTATCAGCTCGGCGGCAAAGGTCTTGGCATTTACTATCTCACCGAAGGAGTATCCGCACTTGTAAAACCAGATGAGCAGCGTCATAAAATCTCCCAGGAAGGCAAACATCAGAGTGTTTGCTGTGGTGCAGAGGATGTCCTTTCCTATGTTCATACCCGAAACGAAAAGCTCCCTTGCAGACAGCTCACTGTTGTTTTCATAAACCTCATACAAAGCAGACGATATGGCTATCGACGAATCGACTGTGGCACCTATCAGGCTGAAAAGTATCATGGATATAGCAATGTCGGTAAAATCTATCTTTACATCATAGGAGAACATATTGATCTCCTCGTAGGACTCATAACCAAATCCTGCTATCCTCGAAACATACGTCATCGAGAAGATAAGCACCGACAATATGATAAGCACAACAGCTATCGCCTTTATGCTGGACACGGTCTTTACGCTTTCGCCGTTTACAAAAAACAGCATAACACAGCTTACGGTGAAGCACCCTATCAGCGAGCAGACAACAGCATTGAAGCCGAGCGCCGTGAGATAGAAAATAACTATCAGCACCGCAAAATTGACAGCCAGCGAAAAAAACAGTTTAAGTCCGCGTTTTCTGTCGATATAAAGCATCAGCACGAACAGGATAACAGCAAGAACAACATTCATCCCTTTACACCTCGCTTCATTATCCTTACAGACACAAAGGCGCTTATCGGTATGGTTATAACTATACCGATGCTGCCTGCGAGAAACCTTGACAGCTCAAGCGAAAAATTGCTTGAGATATAGTTTTTCAGCAAAAACCCGTTTCTTATGGCAAGAACGAAAACGGGAAGCCCCGCACACAGATAGGTGAAAAACAAAACATTGCTCATCGTTCCCATAATGTCCTTGCCTATCTCTTTTGCCGACTTATTGAGCTGCTTTTCTGAAATGTCTCTGTTTTTTTCTATAAGCTCTGCCATAGCCGACGATATCGTGATAGCAACGTCCATAACCGCACCGACAGAGCCGATAAGAAGCTCAGGCAGGATAATATCCTCGGCAGGAACGGTCAGAAACGACAGCTCATTGAAGTTTATCCCTTTATAGTCTGTGATCTTAACAACGATCATAAGCAGCGACAGCATCACAATGGAAGAGATCATCACCGAGATAACAGCTGACAGTGTTTTTTTGTTGGCACCGCTTGCAAGAAGCAGCGACAGCACAGAGAACACCAATATCTCTATAACGCATAAAAACAGCAGATGAACACCGTTGATATAAAGGTAGAGCCCTATGTAAAAGATGACCGAGTTTATCACAACACTTGCCACTGACAAGAGCCCCTTGAACGAGCCCACAATATATATCAGCACCACAAACACGCACACGATAAGCGTAAGATAAAGATCTCGTTTCAGCTGAAGGTCAGTGCCATCGATAAACACCTTGTCACCCACCCTGAACCTGTCTGTCACAACGGATGAAAAGGTCTCATCATACAGAAAAGATCTCTGTGTGCCCTTTTGTTTACCGTTTTGGATCTCTCCCGTTATCCTCCGGGTATAGTGTTCTTCCTTCAGATCGAGGTTATTGCGGTATATCTCTTCGCTGACAGTTTCTATCTTTGTGATCTTCATTATCTGCTGCGAGTAGAGAAAATCATCATTATAAACAAAAACGAGTGCTGCCGCAGACAGCAGGAGCAGCACGATCAATACAGCTTTCTTCATACACACCACCCTAGTTTGGTTCTGTCTTTATTTATTATACATCCCTTTTCGGTCAAATGCAATAGGTATGCTCAATAAAAGCAAAAAGCCGTGCCCCGAAACAGATCCTTCGGAGCACGGCTCAAAACAATTACAGTTTATCGGTTCAGCAAAACTGCTGCTTTAGCTGAGATACTTTTTCCTGTTCGGCAACGTCATTTTTGTACCAGCCTTTTTCGCTCATTTTTGAATAGATCTCATCCTGCATGGAAAGCGAACTGTTGAGAGCTGTCGCAAAGCGTCCTCTCACATCGTCGCCGCTGGCCTCGATCGTTGCATGAAGATAAAGGTCGCACACGCCCTTTTCCAGCATAAGCATATTTTCCATAAGCTGCTGATCGTTCATATCATCATTCCTTTCCTTGTTCAAAGCAAACCGTAAAGATCCGAGTAGATACGGCGGTGTTTTTCTGCCATCGAGCCTGCAAGCTCCCTGAGAGCCTGATCTTGCAGCTCGTTTTGGAGCTGCTCGCACTGAGTGATAAAGTATTTCTCATGCCCGAGCGAATCACCGATATAGAGAAGTTCCTTGCTTGTCATTGTCATTCCTCCTTTTTCGGACGCTTCTGCGTCTCTGTTTGGATTATTCCCCAAACCAGGCAAATTATTCCGCTTTGAAAAAAAATCACAAAAAAGACCCGGAAAACGCTTTGTCCGGGTCTTATGCTATGCTGTTTTATTTCCAGGCTTCATGCAGGAAGGCTATCCTAGTGGTGAGCCAGCTTGCAAGATACTCGGCGGCCTCCATCTGGGTCTTGCAGCGCTTTGCAGCAGCGCAAAGCTCGTTTGCCGCTCCATTGTTTCGTATATTGTCCCAGCGTTCATAGTTTCTTGTAAAGGCTTCCTCATAAGTCTGAGATACCGTTGTCAGCTCTTCGATCACCCTGTCGAACACTCCGTCATCGTAAGCTTTGGCAAAGCGCTCCTTCACAAGCTGCTCATACCAGTCGGCTTTGAGCAGGACAGCCAGCCAGGGATTTATCGTCTTATACTGGTCGTTTACATCCTTGACGATATTTGCAGCATAAAAGCCCTCACCGCTTGCACAGCGGTTCTTGTTCCCGAGCGCAGAGTCAAAGTCCCATGGAGCTTCAAAGGTGAGCTTCTTGTTTCCGCCCTCACCAAAATCAACATCCATAAAGAAGCTTGACCAGTAGATATCCGCATCGCAGGCTATCTCGCAGAGGATGTAGGAGTCCACAAGTGACTGTACATCTATAACTGCCTCCACTGCTTCTCTCGGAGTTATCTCGGTGGTTTCGGTTATCTCATTGTAGTCATCATCAAAAACGAAAGCCTTGTCATTATATGCTGCCTCATAAAGGATCTTATAGACATTGTTCACATAGTTTGCTATAAAATCGTGCTGCTCCTGAGAATAGATATCGCTCTTTATCGTTATTCCCACATCACCCGAGCCGCCCCGCAGGCACTCTATCGTCTTGCCGCTGCCGCCCTTGCCGTCATAAGGCACCAAGGGCGCATTGCCGTTGTAGCTGACATAGAACTGTTGGAGCTTTTCCTCGTTGACATAATAGCCGTCGAATTCCATAAAATAACCGATATCGGTTCCCTCATAGTTTTCCTCGGCTTCGGTGATATCAACTCTGTTTTTGTTTATCTGCTGCTGCTCGGCAAGCAGATATACTCCCCAGTATCTGCCGTTTATAACGACCTCCACAAATTCACAGTCTGACGAATAATAGCCGTCTGCCCCAAGGATGTCCTCTGCTATATCAAACGCAGCCTTGTTTCTGAGCATAGAGAAATCCTTATACTCTCCCAGCAGGAGCCAGTTTTTCATCTCGGCGCCGTCATTAAGCCCGAGCATACTCTGCTTTTCATTGAATTTGATGCGAAACGGCTTTTTGTCATACATCGTGGTCCAGTTGCCACGAACCTTGACATCAGCATCAGCCCCGTCTATCACAGTGTTTCCATCGGCATCCTTCACGGTCACGGTACACGCTTCATAATATGGCACATCAGGCACCTTGTAGCTCCAGTCCCACGAAGCTCTGGACTTTGAAACGTGCTCCGCAACAGGCTCGGTCGCAAACTTGATAGCGTCCTTGCTCGTGTCCTTTGTCTGTATAGAAACAAGTGCTATCCCTTCGCCTGCGCCCTCAACATCACAGCTGCCGTCGTTCTGCACGGGCTCAGCCTGTTGTTTTTCAGGCTCGTTCTGTTTTTCAGGGTCGGATGCGGCAGCGCTGCTGCTCTTCTTCACGTCATTACCTGATGTCTCGGTCTGTGATGAAACAGTGCTGCCTGTTTCATCTGAAGTGCTGTCAGCGTTCTGTGTGCAGGAACAGAAAACGAGCACAGCGCAGACCAGTGCGCCGATCATCTTTAACGATCTCATATCAACACCTCCAACACAGGATGTATTTCCTGTTATATAAGCATATTTTCTTTATGATACATCAGCTTCATTTAAATAACATTGAACCAAAAGACAGATCCGTCCCTTTATAAAACCCGGCCACGGTAAGCCCTGTCTCAGCAAACGGGAGTTTTATCACCAAAAACGCAGAGCAGGGTTTGTAAAAAACGACGAAAGGACGGGATGTTCAGAAAAAACAGTTGAATAAAACAAAAAAATGTGTTATATTTAATAGGTTAAGATCTACCGAAATAAATTATATATGGCGGTGTTTATATGAAGAAGAAGATATTGGGATTTTTGACGGCTCTGGCTCTTATCGGACAAAGCGGAGCTTATCTGCCGACGGCTGTGCTCAATGGCTTTGCTGTTGACGGCTGCAGCGGCGAACACAGCTTTGGCAGCTGGGCGGTGAGCACTGATGACGCATCGAAAGAACAGCGTGTGTGCTCCGAATGCGGTGAAACACAGTACCGTGTGGTCAGCGGTAATAATAATGCAAACAGTGGGGTCATTCTCTATTTTACGCCCGACAAGACCGTTGCCTCTCCGGGCGACACGGTAACGTTCACGGTCTCGCTTAAAGTGACGAACACGCTGGGTGTATCGGGAATGAGCGTTTACCCTGATATCCCCGAAGGTCTGACCTTTGTTTCGGACAAGACAAGTCCTGATCTTGGCTTTACTCCCCTGCCCGGTCTGACGGAGGAGCTTATGATGGACTTTGATCCGAACGTTCCCGATAAGGGCTCCGAGGGCTCGGCTCTGTGCTGGCTGTCGCTGGCATCCGATATGAGCAATATCGCCTCGACACCCATAAGCGAGACAGAGCTGGTAAAGTTCTCCTGCACTATCAGCGAAGATGCTGTGGGAGAATACTGTGTCGGAGCGCTGGTATCTGACAACAGCTTCTGCACAAAGATCAACACGGGGCTTGACAACAGATTCAAGGGCGTTGTTCCAGTTATAAAATCCGGAGTCGTAAGCATTGTTGACCACACACATAACTATGAAGCGACAGTCGTGCCTCCCACCTGCACCGAGGGCGGATATACAAAACACGTCTGCACCGTCTGCTCAGATACATACACCGACAGCGAAACGCAGGCGCTCGGCCACGATATGCCGAATGAATGGAGAACGGTGACCGAACCGAAATGCACCGAACCCGGTGAGAAGTCAAGAAAGTGTACAAGGTGTGACTACACCGAAACGGCACCTATCGAGGCAAAGGGACACAGCTATAACGCAGTGGTGACCGAACCGACCTGCACCGAGGGCGGATATACGACTCATACCTGCTCGGAGTGCTCAGATACATACACCGACAGCGAAACGCAGGCGCTCGGCCACGATATGCCGAATGAATGGGTAACGGTGACCGAACCGAAATGCACCGAACTCGGTGAGAAGTCAAGAAAGTGTACAAGGTGTGACTACACCGAAACGGCACCTATCGAGGCAAAGGGACACAGCTATAACGCAGTCGTGACCGAACCGACCTGCACCGAGGGCGGATATACGACTCATACCTGCTCGGAGTGCTCAGATACATACACCGACAGCGAAACGCAGGCGCTCGGCCACGATCTTACCGAGACCGTAGTTGCACCGACAGCCTCCGAAAAGGGCTACACGCTCCACCAGTGCAGCAGATGCGAGTATAGCTTTAAGGACAACTATGTTGACGAGCTCACTGTTTCTTATCCTGTTGAGCTGAAAGCTAAGGATGCAAAGTATCTGGAGCGTGAGATAACGGTTTCTATCTCAGACGGCAGCGAGAGCACCGATATAACAGCTGAGAACGGACAGTTTGTCCTGCCAAAGCTTGCAGACGGCGAATATACTCTGGTCCTCAGCGCTCAGGGCTTTGTAACAAGGACCTACAACATCACTGTCGAGGGCTGCGAGATAACCGAGGAGCTTACCTTTGAGCTTCATCTTCCGGGCGACATCGACGGTGCGAACGGGCTGAATACAGGCGATATCACATTGTTGAAAAAGCATTTGAAGAAAACAGCGATCCTCAGTGACTACGCACTGAAGTGTGCGGATATCAACGGCGACGGCAGATACAACACTCAGGATATCAGCGATATGAAGGCGCAGCTAAAGCACACAAAGAATTTCTGGGATTAAGACCAAGCGGCAGGTAACAAAACCGTTCCTGCCGCTTTTATATGCAAACAAATGAGCCATAGTTTCTCTTTCAAAGCTATGGCTCTTAGTTTTAAATCACTGGATATTCTTGTCGTTAGCTGCTTCCTTGACACCTGCAACAAGTCCTGCAAGACCCTGGATCTCGCTCGGGATGATGATCTTTGTTGCTCTGCCGTCAGCTGCCTTCTGGAATGCTTCCAGGCTCTTGAGCTTGAGCACCTGATCGTTAGGATTAGCACTGTTAAGCTTCTCGATACTTTCTGCAAGTGCCTGCTGCACCATCTGGATAGCCTGAGCCTCACCTTCTGCCTCAAGCATCTTCTGCTGCTTGACAGCGTCTGCTCTGAGGATCATCGACTGCTTCTCTGCCTCTGCTGCAAGGATCTGAGACTCCTTCTCGGCCTGTGCCTTCAGGATCTTCGACTCCTTCTCACCCTCTGCAACGAGCACCTGAGATTTCTTCTCAGCCTCTGCCTGGATGACCTTCTCACGTCTTTCACGATCCGCCTTCATCTGCTTTTCCATGGCATCCTGGATCTCACGTGGCGGGATGATGTTTTTAAGCTCGACTCTCTGTACCTTGATCCCCCAGCGGTCTGTTGCCTCATCGAGGATAGCTGTGATCTTGGTATTGATTATATCTCTTGATGTAAGTGTTGCTTCGAGATCAAGGTCACCGACGATGTTACGAAGCGTGGTGGCTGTAAGGTTCTCGATAGCGGATATAGGTCTTTCAACACCGTATGCAAACTGCATAGCATTCGTTATCTGGAAGAAAACGACTGTGTCTATCTGCATAGTAACGTTATCCT
>DFEO01000043.1:1780-6612 GCA_002368715.1 Ruminococcus sp. UBA3800 | reverse complement strand
CTTGAAATTTTAAGTGAAATATTGTATAGTCTTATGTAGCGGAAACGTTAAAGATTAAGTCTTGGGAGACGATTACTTAATCGTTTAAACCAAGCTGAAAGGCGGAAGTCCCGATGGTCTCATTGAAGGATATTTCCGTTCGTTGCGGCGTTTCGGTTGCAACAGTAAGCAAGGCTTTGAACGGTCACAAGGACGTAAGCGAGGCTACTAAGGAGAGGCTGATAAAGGCAGCCAAGGAGATGGGATATTTTCCGAACTCCCAGGCGAGGGCTTTGAAGACGAACCGGACGTACAATCTCGGAGTTATGTATCTTGATGAAGCGGGAAGCGGTCTGACACACGAGTTTTTTGCGAAGGTGCTGGACAGCTTCAAGACTGCGGCTGAGGCTTATGGCTATGACATTACCTTTATAAACAGGGATGTAGGGAAGCAGAAGATGTCGGCGTATGAGCACTGCAAATACAGGAATGTTGACGGAGTGATACTTGTATGCACAGATTTCACTTCACCTGATGTTTATGAGGTGATAAACGGCGACATACCTGTTGTTACGATCGACCATATATTTGACTGCAGAACGGCGATCATGTCGAACAACGAAAAGGGTATGGAAGAGCTGATCAACTATGTGTGTGAGATGGGACACAGGAAGATAGCTTATGTTCAGGGAAACAAATCCGCTGTGGCGGAGCGAAGGTTCACGGGGTTTTACAGGGCCTGCCGGGACCGGGGGATCGAGGTAGATCCATCGTGGATACTGAACGGAGAATATCACAATCCCGAGCTTACATACAAACTGACCGGAGAGCTGCTCAGGAGAGCTGACAGACCGACCTGTGTGTTCATGCCCGATGATTATTCAGCGATGGGCGGATTGAACGCAGCAAAGGATCTGGGCTTGTCCGTTCCCGAGGATGTCTCATTTGTCGGCTATGACGGCATAGCATATTCACAGCTTCTGTCACCAAAGCTGACGACTTATCTGCAGGACACTGCTAAGATCGGTGCGACGGCGGCAAAGGAATTGGTGGCTCTGATCGAGAGCCCGCAAACGACCTTTAAGGAAGTCATAACGGTAGACGGCAAGCTTATCGTTGGCGGCTCGGTATCGAAGGTCGGGTAAGGAAAACAATCAAACAACCAAAGGCATTAATAAGCAGCAAAGTGCTGCGTAAAAAATATAATGCGATATTTAAGGAGGAAATTTATTATGGCAAACTTAAAGAAAGTTCTGGCTGGATCACTTAGTCTGTGCATGGCAGCTTCTATGCTGACAGCTTGCGGCGATTCTGATTCTTCGTCCACTTCTGATTCCAAGGCAGCAGCTAAAAAGGGCGGCTCCGGCATCAGCGAGAACAAGGACAGAGTAAACACAGCTGAGCTCCACGGAAAGGATTCTTCTGACGAGTCCAAGAACACAGTAAAGATCTACTGCTGGAACACAGAGTTCAAGTCCAGACTCGACAAATATTATGAGAAGGGTGCAGACGCTCTTCCTGTTGAGAAGGATGCAGACGGCTCCATCACATCTATCGACGGCAAGAAGATAGAGTGGGTACAGATCGAGAACGAAGGAAACGCATACCAGACCAAGCTTGACGAGGCTCTGAAGGGCCAGGGCGACAGCGAGGACAAGGTAGATATGTTCCTTATGGAAGCTGACTATGCTCTTAAGTATGCTAACGGCGACGTTGCTCTTTCCGTACAGGATCTGGGCCTCACAGCTGACGATATGTCCGAGATGTATCAGTACACAAAGGACGTTGCAACAGACACAGCAACAGGCGAGCTGAAGGGTGTTTCCTGGCAGGCAACTCCTGGTCTGTTCATGTACAACGCAAACTATGCTAAGGAAGTTCTCGGTTCTGATGATCCTGCTACTGTTCAGGAAGCAGTTAAGGACTGGGATGCATTCACCGATACAGCTGCTAAGATGAAGGAAAAAGGCATCTTCATGGTATCCGGTTTTGACGATACATACAGATGCTATTCCAACAACGTATCTGCTCCTTGGGTAGATGCAGACGGCAAGGTTACAGTAGATCCTCAGATCAAGGCTTGGGTTGACCAGACTAAGGAGTACACAGACGCTGGCTACAACAACAAGACTTCTCTTTGGGACGAGGCTTGGGCTGCTGGTCAGAAGATCGACGGTAAGGTATTTGGTTACTTCTATTCTACATGGGGTATTCCTTTCTGCCTCCTGCCTAACACTCTTGATACTTCCGTTGAAGACGGCGGTAAGGAAGAAGTTGGCAACGGTGGTTACGGTCTGTGGAGAGCTTGCGAAGGTCCTCAGGCTTACTTCTGGGGCGGTACATGGATCTGCGGCGCTATTGACTCCGATAACCAGGATATCGTTGGTAACATCATGAAGGTCATGACTTGCGATAAGGAAGTTGCTAAGGCAATTACTGAGGGCGAGCAGGACTACACAAACAACAAGGCTGCTATCAAGGAGCTTATCGACGGCGGATACACCAACCCGTTCCTTGGCGGACAGAACCACCTCGAGCTGCTTACAGCTGCTGCTGACAAGATCTCTCTTGACAACAAGATCTCTGCATATGACCAGGGCTGCAACGAGAAGTTCCAGGGCGCAATGAAGGATTACTTCCTTGGCAACACTGCTACTTACGAGGATGCACTTCAGGCGTTCAAGACTGCTCTGTCTGAGCTCTATCCTACACTTACATACGATTTCTGATCGTAGATCTGTGTTGATTAAATACAGGGGGCGGAGTGATCCCCCCCTGTTATTTAATATGTAAATCTAGTGAAAGGAATATGATTGCTCGCAATTATTTAAGGTATTATATATGAAGAGAAAAAGCGTAAGCTATGCTAAATGGGGCTATATCTTCCTTATCCCTTTCTTTGTTGTATACTGTGTATTTGCTCTCTGGCCTCTGATACAGACGTTCTATTACAGCTTTATGAACTATCAGATGAACAAGGGAGCTATTGAGGGCGGATGGACGAGACAGGTCGTTGAGGTAAAACCCGAATGGTGTGGATTTGACAACTATTCAAACATATTCAGCTCGGGAACGGATTTCTTCCAGACTATCTGGAACACGGTCATCATGTGGCTGATAGGATTTATTCCTCAGATACTTATCTCACTCCTGCTTGCTGTATGGTTCACAGACCTTAACCTCAAGCTCAAGGCTCAGGGCTTCTTCAAGACGGTTATATATCTTCCTAACGTTATCATGGCTTCGGCTATTGCGTTCTTGTTCTATAACCTGTGCTCGAAGGGCGGAGCTTTGTATGACGTTTTCGGATTTGATATGCTTGCGGAAAATCCCTGGTCGGCAAGAGCCGTAGTCGGCTTTATCAACTTCATACTGTGGTATGGAAATACGACCATCCTGCTTATGGCAGCTATCATGGGTGTAGACCCGTCGCTTTATGAAGCGGCACAGATAGACGGTGCGACCTCGACAGATATATTCTGGAGGATAACGATGCCGCTTATCAGACCGATACTTTCATTCGTTCTTATCACATCGCTTATCGGCGGTCTGCAGATGTACGACGTACCTTCGCTTATCACCAACGATAACGGTAACCCGATCGTTGAAGGTAAGCCAATGCTGAAGACGATCGTTATGATCATTCAGACGAACAAGGATGGAGATATAGGAAAGGCAGCTGCTCTTTCGATACTCATCTTCATTTTCACAGCTGTCGTTGGTCTTACAATGATGCTGACTTCTGAGGATAACGATAAGAAGAAAAAGAAAAAGAAGGCAAGGGGGTAATCTGAATGGCAGTAAAAACAGATGTTGTTGGCTCTCAGGCCAGCTCGACTAGCATACTTGTCAGAAGAGTTATCGCTTATACAGTGCTTGCTATACTTGTTATACTTTCGCTGTTCCCGTTTTACCTTCTGATAATCAATGCAACAAGAGAAAAGAAGCAGACAGGACTCCAGCTTTATCCGAGCGGTCTGCTTTGGAATAACTTTAAGAAGCTGTTCAACAGCACTACCTCAGTATCCTTTGGTAATGTTTTCAACGCTCTTAAAAACTCACTTATCATTTCAGCATTTGCATCCTTCCTTTGTGTATATGTATCGGCGCTCACCGCTTATGCAATACACGTATTCGACTTCAAGCTCAAGAAAGTGGCTGATATGTTTATCCTGATCGTTATGATGGTACCGACACAGTCTTCTGCTATCGGTTTTTACAGAATGGTCAAGGCATGGGGAATGACCGGCTCCAATTCGGCGTTCATCAACTACATCCCCCTTATCATCCCTGCAGCAGCAGCTCCTGCTACATATTACTTTATGAAGCAGTACCTGAAATCTGCTCTGCCGCTTGAGATCGTTGAGGCTTCCCGTATAGACGGCTGCGGAGAGTTCATGACCTTCAACAGGATCATCACTCCTATACTCAAGCCTGCATATGCGGTACAGCTTATCTTCACATTCGTTTCCAACTGGAACAACTACTTCATGCCGAGACTTATCATCGAGAAGAAGTCGCATTACACGGTTCCTCTCGTTCTTTCGGCAATGCGTAACGCAGGACCTCAGGAGACAGATATGGGTCTGTTCTATATGTACATCCTCATAGCTATCGCACCTGTTGTTATTGTATACCTCATCCTTTCCAAGTTCATCATCCGTGGTGTTGCACTGGGAAGCGTAAAGGGTTAATTCATACGCATATCCAAAGAGGCTGCTTTTTTGGCGGCCTCTTTTTTTGCGTAAATGAACCGATATCCGCACAGCTCCGGACGTAAACGGCTTCTCCGCCGAGGGCAGAGAGAGCCTTAAACCCGAGCCGATATTTTACCTGAAATTCACACAATGCAC
>DFEO01000043.1:1401-1651 GCA_002368715.1 Ruminococcus sp. UBA3800 | reverse complement strand
ACACAATGCACCGGCAGTACAGGCTACTCCGCCGGAGGCGAAGAGAGCCTTAAATCCAAGCGGATAATTTACCTGAAATTCACACAGTGCACCGACAGTACAGGCTTCTCCGCCGTGGGCGGAGAGAGAGCCTTAAAACCAAACCGATAAATTACCTGAAATTCACACAATGCACCGGCAGTACAGGCATCTCCGCCGTGGGCGGAGAGAGCCTTAAACCCAAGCGGATAATTTACCTGAAATTCACACA
>DFEO01000043.1:0-1335 GCA_002368715.1 Ruminococcus sp. UBA3800 | reverse complement strand
CCGGCAGTACAGGCTTCTCCGCCGAAGGCGGAGAGAGCCTTAAACCCAAGCGGATAATTTACCTGAAATTCACACATATTGACAAATAAAATGATATAATATCAAAAAGCCTGTGTTATATCATTTTGATTTTTGGGTAACTAAGAGGTGACAGTATGGGAATGTGGCTTGCGATATTGATACTCGTTCTCGGCGCCGTTGCGGCCGGGACATTATATATGGTCTATGCGCTGGGAAGGTTCTCGCTTGTGAAAAAAGCTTCGGGCGGCAAGGCATGGCTCAGCCGTCTTATCTCCTTCGGGATGATAGCGGCAGGGTTTGTACTTTTCAGCCTTGTCCTCACGCCGATCAATGCGATAATAGTATTTTTGCACCTTATTATTTTCTGGCTGCTGTTCGGGCTGATAATGCGCCTTGTAAAACGCATAAGCAAAAAAACCTTCAGGATAAACCTTCAGGGGTGGCTTGCGATAGTCAGCTGTGCGGTGTATCTTAGCGTGGCATATTACCTCTGTGTCAATGTCTGGGTCACTCATTACGACCTTAAAACCGACAAGCCTGTCGGAAGCATCCATGCGGTGATGTTTGCGGACTCTCACGTCGGCTCGACCTTTGACGGCGAGGGCTTTGAAAAGCTTATGGAGCGGGTGAACAAGGAAAAGCCCGATATCGTTCTTCTGGCAGGAGATTTTGTTGATGACGGAACAACGAAGGACGATATGGTAAAAAGCTGTGAAGCGCTGGGAAAGGTAGATGCAAAGTACGGTGTCTGGTATTGCTGCGGCAACCATGACAAGGGCTATTACGGCAGCAGCAGAGGGTTTTCGGCGCAGGAGCTTCTGGATAATCTGACAGAAAACGGTGTCCATGTCCTTGAGGACGACTATGAGATCGTGGACGGACGCTTCTGCATCGTCGGCAGGGCAGACAAGAGCTTTGAGGACAGAAAGCCGATAGGCAAGCTGCTCGAGGATATCGACGATGACAAGTATATAATAGTTATGGATCACCAGCCCGCTGACTATGATGCTGAAAGCAAGACAAAGGCGGACCTTGTCGTTTCGGGTCACACCCACGGCGGCCAGCTTTTCCCGATGACGCATTTCGGGCTGTTTATGAGTGTCAACGACCGCACCTACGGATACGAGCAGAGAAACGGCACCGATTTTCTTGTCACCTCGGGCATATCCGACTGGGAGCTGGTTTTCAAGACGGGCACAAAGTCCGAATACGTTGTGATAGATATCGGTGAGGATAACTGACAACGCCCTGCGGCATTATGAAGACGGATGAATATAAAAAACGAGCACTGCTGAATAAGCAATGCTCGTTTTA
>DFEO01000111.1 GCA_002368715.1 Ruminococcus sp. UBA3800 | reverse complement strand
ACACAGACAAGGTGTACTATGACCTTTAGGGTCTCATGGTACACCTTTTTGTTTTGCTAAAGCATACAATAAAAAACCGCCCTCATCGGAGAGCGGTTTTCTTTTACCGGTTTTCAAAATATGATATCGAACATCAAAACTTGATAATGCACGTTCTGTTATAATTGCTTTTATCGGAAAGCATCCGTTTATATCTCCTTTTTGGCAGTGTGGCATTTGCCGTGCAAAGCGCAGTTCTCACAGCCGCAACCGCAGCCGCCCTTGCCGGCTTTTTTGTCCTTTATCATCGAGTGGATCACCAGAGCTATAACAGCCGCAAGTATCAGTATTATAACTATATTTCCGATGTTTGCGCCAACCCACGCTGCCATAATGCTTCCTCCTTATGCTTTGCTTCCGGCATAACCCAGCTTTTTGCTGAGCTTGTTTGCTTCTTTATAAGGTCTTACCAGCATATAGATCATTCCCACGAGGATAGCTATTGCAAAGATAAGCCCCACGATATTGACCTTTCCTGTGAACAGTCCGCCGAACTGGTTTATCATAAGTGAGATCACATAAGCAAAGCCGCACTGATATCCCACAGCGAACCATGTCCACTTTGCGCTGTTCATCTCACGCTTGATAGCGCCGATAGCCGCAAAGCATGGCGCACAGAGAAGGTTGAACACAAGGAACGAATACCCCGTTACCCCTGTGAAGGCTGCGGCAAGAGCCTGCCATGCTGTCTGGTCGCCGCCGCCGTAAAGTGTGCCCATTGTTCCGACGATGTTCTCCTTTGCCACAAGACCTGTGAAGGATGCAACGGCAGCCTGCCAGTTGCCCCAGCCGAGAGGTGCGAATATCCAGGCGATAGCATTTCCGATCTTTGCGAGGAAAGAAGCGTCCAGCTGATCCTCCTCGAGCATCTTGAAGCTGCCGTCAACAATGCCGAAGCGGCTTGTGAACCATACTAATATAGTCGAGAGCAGGATGATAGTTCCTGCTTTTTTGATGAAGGACCAGCCTCTCTCCCACATGGAACGCAGAACGTTTCCGACGGTAGGGAGGTGGTAAGCGGGCAGCTCCATAACAAAGGGAGCTGGGTCGCCTGCAAACATCCTTGTCTTTTTGAGCATTATGCCCGAGATTATGATAGCTGCCATTCCGACAAAGTAAGCGGAGGTAGCCACCCAGGCAGAGCCGCCGAAGATAGCACCTGCTATCATAGCGATGAACGGCACCTTTGCTCCGCAGGGGATGAAGGTGGTCGTCATAATGGTCATTCGTCTGTCACGTTCGTTCTCGATAGTTCTCGATGCCATTATTCCGGGAACGCCGCATCCCATACCGACGAGCATAGGGATGAAGGATTTTCCTGAAAGGCCAAACTTGCGGAACACCCTGTCGAGCACGAATGCGATACGGGACATATATCCGCAGGCTTCAAGAAATGCGAGCATCAGGAACAGAACGAGCATCTGAGGCACAAAGCCCAGCACAGCTCCGACACCTGCCACTATACCGTCGATGACAAGACCCTTGAGCCAGTCGGCAGCACCGGCCTTGTCAAGTCCTTTTTCAGCAAGGGCAGGGATGCTGGGAACGAACCAGCCATAGTCGGCAGGGTCGGGCTCGTCGCCTATCTTCTCAACACTTGCAAGCGCAGCGTCATAGTCTGCAAGTGTTGCGGTCTCCGTTGTCACTTCGAGAGTTTCCTCGTCCTCGACTTCATACTTGAACTTGTCCTTGGGAGCAGCGCCGTGCTTCTCGACATAAGCGTCGTATCCGTCGATGATGAGCTGTGCGTTCGCATATTCCTCTGCGTCCGCTTCATATTCTTCGGTGCCCTTTGCAAAAAGGTGGAAACCGTCACCGAAGAGATTGTCGTTTGTAAAGTCCGTCAGGGGAGCGCCGACACCTATCATAGCCACCCAGTATACCGCAAACATTATCACTGCAAATATCGGAAGTCCGAGCCAGCGGTTGGTCACTATCTTGTCTATTTTGTCCGAAGAGGAAAGAGCGCCCTTGTTCTTCTTGTTATAGCAGCTGTCGATGATGCTTGATATGTAGCTGTATCTCTCGTTTGTGATTATTGACTCGGAGTCGTCGTCGAGCTCACGTTCAACAGCTTCGATGTCCTTGTTTATGTGTGCGAGCTTTTCGCCGTTTATCCCCAGCTTTTCGATGACCTTGTCGTCACGCTCGAAAAGCTTGACCGCATACCATCTCTGCTGTGCCTCCGGCATATCGTGTACGCAGGCTTCCTCGATGTGCGCAAGAGCGTGCTCGACCGCACTTTGGAAGCGGTGAACAGGACCATCGCTCTCCTTGCCGGCCGCAGCTACCGCAGCCTCAGCGGCCTCCTCGACGCCGTCGCCTTTAAGCGCTGATATCTTGACCACCTTGCAGCCAAGCGCTTCGCTCAGCTTTGAAACGTTCACCTTGTCGCCGTTCTTGTTTACAACGTCCATCATATTCACAGCGCACACAACAGGTATACCAAGCTCGGTCAGCTGCGTGGTAAGGTAAAGGTTTCTCTCAAGATTGGTCCCGTCGATGATGTTAAGTATAACATCGGGGTGCTCGTCGATCAGATAGTTTCTTGCAACTACCTCTTCCAGCGTGTAGGGAGAGAGAGAATAGATGCCCGGCAGGTCGGTGACTATAACGTCGCTGTGCTTTTTGAGCTTTCCCTCTTTCTTTTCAACTGTGACTCCCGGCCAGTTCCCGACAAACTGGTTCGAGCCTGTCAGCGCATTAAAAAGCGTGGTCTTTCCGCAGTTCGGATTGCCCGCAAGCGCTATTTTGATACTCATATTTTTTCCTCCTCAGTCAGGTTAGACCTTGCTAACCCATATACAAAAAAATAAGGTCAGATTATCTCGACCATTTCAGCGTCAGCCTTGCGTATAGACAGCTCATATCCACGCACTGTGACCTCGATCGGGTCGCCCAGCGGTGCCACCTTGCGCACGGTCACAGACGTGCCCTTTGTCAGGCCCATATCCATTATCCTGCGTCTTACAGCGCCTTCGCCCGTGAGCTTTTTGACGGTCACGGTATCTCCGATCGCAGCATCTCTCAATGTCATATTCTTTCCTCCTAAACCATTATCTTAACGGCAAGCTCACGGCTCACAGCCACACGGGCATTCTTAACGTTCACTATCATGTTTCCTCCCATAACAGAGATGACCGTGATCGTTGCGCCCACAGCAAAACCCAGATCCTCAAGATGCTTTTTGACCTCGGCTGTGCCGCCTATACGTTTTATGGTGCAGCTTTCGCCAACTGCTGCTGATACTAAAGGTATCATACATACTTCCTCCGTTTCAGTTAGACTCTCCTAACTCTCTTAACATTATATACCCCCAAACTGCCGCTGTCAAGGAGCCATGATAATTTTCGTCGGAATAACAGAAAAAGGTAAGCCTCTGCTAACCTTGTTTTGTTAGTTATTTCTAACTACAAAAGCTGCCTTGATATCTCAAAGCAGCCTTCGCAGTGTTATTTATGAAAGGATCGGTACTATCGTTTTTCACCGCAAAGCACAAAAGCTCCGTGGCTTATCTGTACTCGGACAGCAGGTTTTTAAGTGCGGTGGCACTTGATGAATGAAGGTGCTTTACGGGTGTCCCTGACTTTTCGGAATGCTTTTTCACACCGCCGAGCATCTTGTGGGAACAGGTCCCTGTGAACACTATCACAAGGTCTGGCGAGCCTATCTTGCTCTCGAAATCGGCAGGCATCTGAGTGAACACCTTTGATTTACACTTGTATGCGCTGCAAATATCCTTGTACCTTCCGGCCATGCGGTCGTTGCCGCCAACTATAACTACGCTCATTATGTATCTCCTTTTAAACTGGGTTAGCATAAAATAACCAGACGTCAGGCTTAATGGTTAGCGATAGCTAACCAAAGACATTATAGCATAACGGAGCGAATTTGTCAATACTTTTTTGTAATATCTTTTTACAGGCTCCCGGGCTCGCCTTCACAGAGCATAACGACCTTTACCATATCCCCGACAGCCAGCCTTTCGCCGTCCGTGAACACAAGCTCGTTCGTGTAGCTGTCGTATATCCTCACCACCCCGACCTTGTCAACATACCTGCCGCCCGACTTTTTCTTATCGGGGACAAAGTATGTCACTCTTATCTGCGGATGTTCGTTCAGGCTGTCAAGCAGGCGGTTCAGGTTTGCATTGAGGTCGTTTATCTCGTCCTCAGTCAGCTCATGCCTGCTGTCGGTAAGCCTTGCGGTCTCATCAACGGCATCACCGTAGCCGGCCAAAGCCGCAAACGGCGAGAACTGTGCCGCCCTGTCCGATACTCTCATAGGCGGAAAACTGTCATACTGCGGACGGGCGAGGTGTTTTATATTATCGTAATTATAGATCACAGCGTGTTCACCTCATAATTTATACTGCAT
>DFEO01000131.1 GCA_002368715.1 Ruminococcus sp. UBA3800 | reverse complement strand
AGGGCAACCCTGTGTTCATCTATCTCGAGGCGTTCTCCACTGACGAGGACTTTGAGAAATTCTTCCCCGACTATAAGAACCTTGACGAGATGAAGGAACACTACGAGCGTGGCGGCCTTGGCGATATGAAGTGCAAAAAGTTCCTCAACAGCGTTATGCAGGAGTTTCTCGCACCTATCAGAGCAAGAAGAGAGGAATATGAAAAGGACAAGGGCGAGCTGCTCAGCATCCTTAAAAAAGGAACCGAAAGAGCGATCGAGGTCTCGAACAAAACTGTCGAAGAGGTCAGAGACGCTATCGGCATTAACTATTTCAACGACAAGTCTTTCCTTGAAAGATTTGTAAAGTAACCGGAGAGCTTACTCCCAAGGAGGGAATCAAAATGATCTTACTGATAGACAATTACGACAGCTTCACCTATAACCTCTATCAGGCTATCGGTGTGCTGACAAACGATATTACTGTGGCAAGAAACGACGAGATCACAATTGACCAGATCGAGAAAATGGCACCCAGTGCGATAGTTATCTCACCGGGCCCCGGCTTTCCAAAGAGCGCCGGGATCTCTGTCGAGGCTGTAAAGACATTCTCGGGCAGGATACCGATCCTTGGCGTATGCCTTGGCCACCAGGCTATTGCCGAAGCCTTTGGCGCAAGGATAATCCACGCCAAAGAGCAGCTTCACGGAAAGCAGACACCCATAACCCTCAACACCGACAATCCCCTGTTCTCGGGTCTGCCGGCAACTATCAACGCTGCAAGATACCACTCGCTCATCGTTGACCCTTCAAGTATGCCGGAGTGCCTGTCTGTTATAGCCACCGACAAGGACGCTCAGATAATGGCGATCAGACACAGAGACCACCCCACCTACGGAGTTCAGTTCCACCCCGAGTCCATACTGACTAAAGAGGCAGGCTCCGCTATTATCGAAAACTTCCTTTCAAATATCGCAGGGATAAACACCAGCGCTTCGGCAAGACCCAGCGTTCCTGTTTCTGAAAGGACAGAGCTGAAACCCTATCTTAAAAAGGTCACTGAGGGTATGGATCTGACCGAGGATGAAGCTCACAAGGCTATGGACATTATCATGTCCGACAGAGCTACCGACGCTCAGATAGGCGCTCTGCTGACAGCTATGAGGATGAAGGGCGAGACTATTGAAGAGATAACAGGCTTTGCCAAGGTAATGCGTGAGAAAATGGCAAAGGTCGAGGTCAGCGATGTTCTCGATATCGTGGGAACGGGCGGAGACCTTGCAAACAGCTTCAATATCTCCACCACTTCTTCGTTCGTTATCGCTGCCGCAGGACAGAAGGTGGCTAAGCACGGCAACAGGAGCGTATCCTCAAAAAGCGGTGCGGCAGATGTGCTGGAGGCTCTCGGTGTGAAGATACAGTCCACCCACGAGCAGGCTGAGGCAGCTGTGAATGATATCGGTATATCGTTTTTGTTTGCACAGTCCTATCACAGCGCCATGCGCTTTGTGGGACCGACAAGAGCGCAGACAGGCATAAGAACAGTATTCAACATCTTAGGACCTCTTGCAAACCCTGCAAGAGCCGACTATATGATACTTGGCACCTATGATAAAGACCTTCTGGAGCCTATGGCAAAGGTGCTTATGAACCTTGGTATAAAAAGAGCGTTCCTTGTTTACGGAAACGACAGACTGGACGAGATATCTATTTCGGACGCTACGACTATATGCGAGATCAACGGCGGAAAGCTCATCAAGTATGAGATAAAGCCCGAGGACTTCGGAATGAGAAGGGCAAGGCTTGCGGATATCGTGGGCGGTTCGGCGCTGGATAATGCCCAGATAACGCTGAATATCCTGAAGGGGATCGAGAAAGGCCCAAAGAGAGATATAGTTTTGCTCAATTCAGGCTGTGCGCTTTATGTTTGTGAAAAGGCCGGCTCCATCGAAGAGGGAATAGAGATAGCAAGAGAAGCTATCGACAGCGGAAGAGCGATAAGAAAGCTGAACGAGCTTATAGAATACACCAACAGGAGCACCGGCAAATGATACTGGATGATATCTGCGAAAAGAGAAAACAACAGCTTGAACGTGAAAAGCTAAAGCTCAGCCTTGCGGACGTCAAGGCTATGTGCAGAGAGTGTTCACACACACCTGTGAGCTTTGCCAGGGCGCTCAAGCAGGACAGACTAAGCGTTATCTGCGAGGTGAAGAAAGCCTCCCCCTCAAAGGGTCTGATAAGCCCTGATTTCAGGCCTGTGGAGACAGCTGTCTGCTATGAGAAAAGCGGTGCGGCGGCGGTGTCCTGCCTGACAGAAGAGCATTATTTTCAGGGAAGCTCGGAGTATCTGAAGGCTATCAGAGAAAAGATAGCTATACCGATACTCAGGAAAGATTTCATAATCGACGAGTATTCGATATACGAAGCAAGAGCCATAGGCGCAGATGCTGTGCTGCTTATCGCAGCTATCCTTGACAGGGCACAGATGCAGGAGTATATGGCGCTCGCTCACGAGCTTGGGCTCCAGACGCTGACAGAGGTCCATAACGAGAGGGAGCTTGAAAAGGTGGGAGAGCTGCCCACCGACTGCCTTGGGATAAACAACCGTGACCTTACCACTTTTGAGGTATCGCTGGAAACGACAGCAAGACTTGTGGCTATGACAAAATGTGAGGTACTGGTCTCGGAAAGCGGCATAAAGACCAACGAGGACATGAGAACACTCAGTGCCTACGGTGCGAAAGCTGTTCTTATCGGCGAAACTCTGATGCGCTCGGACAATATCGCAAACACACTTATGATCCTGAGGGACGGCGTATGATGCTTGTCAAGATATGCGGCCTTCGCACGAATGATGATATCGGCTATGTGAATGAGGCACTTCCCGACTATGCCGGGTTCATCCTTTCGGCGGGGTTTAAAAGGAGCATAGATGCCCATACGTTTGTGAGGCTCAAAGAACGGCTTGACAGAAGGATAAAAGCGGTGGGTGTTTTTGTTGACGAGCCTTTGGAGAGGATAGAAAACTGTTTTGCAAAAGATCTTGATGTTATACAGCTCCACGGCAGAGAGAACGAGGAATATATAAACAGGCTCAGGGCTTGCTTTGACGGCGAGATATGGAAAGCTGTAAGGGCTGACTGCCCTGCTGCGATAGAGAAAGCCGACAGGCTGGGTGCCGACAGACTGCTGATAGACAGCTTTGTAAAGGGAGCTGTGGGCGGAACAGGAAAAACTGCCGACACCGGGATAATAAAAAGCGCCGACTTTGATACGCCCTTTATGCTGGCAGGCGGAGTTTCGGCGCAGAATGTCAAAAAGCTGACCGAAGAGCTTTCAGCTGTGGGAGTTGACGCTTCGAGTTCATGTGAGACAGACGGCAGAAAGGACAAAGAAAAGATACTGGCGTTTGTGCGGGCTGTCAGAGAGATATAAGGAAATGAGGAATTAAAATGAATGAAAAAGGACGCTTTGATGTTTTCGGCGGACAGTATGTGCCTGAGACAGTTATGACGGCCGTCCACGAGCTGGAAGAGGCTTACGACAGGTATAAGGACGATGCCGCCTTTAAGGAAGAGCTTGCAAAGCTCTATTGTGACTATGCAAACCGACCTTCCCTGCTCTATTATGCCGAGAAGATGACAAAGGATCTCGGCGGAGCAAAGATATATATTAAGCGTGAGGACCTTAACCACACGGGAGCACACAAGATAAACAACTGTCTCGGACAGGTGCTGCTCGCAAAAAAAATGGGCAAGAAGCGTATCATTGCCGAGACAGGCGCAGGCCAGCACGGTGTTGCGACAGCCACAGTGTGTGCGCTGCTGGGACTGGATTGCGAGATCTATATGGGAAGCACTGATATGGAAAGACAGTCACTGAACGTTTTCAGAATGAACCTTCTTGGCGCAAAGGTGAAAGGCGTTGACAGCGGCACAGCAACACTCAAGGACGCTATCAACGAGGCTTTCCGTGACTGGGTATCAAACATCGACACCACGTTTTACTGTATAGGTTCGGTAATGGGACCTCACCCGTATCCGACAATGGTAAGAGATTTTCAGAAGATAATCGGCGAGGAGATAAAGGCTCAGCTCAAAGAAAAAGAGGGCAGGCTCCCCGATTGTGTGGTGGCCTGTGTGGGCGGCGGCTCTAACGCTATGGGCGCTTTCTATGATTTCATCGAGGATAAGGATGTCGAGCTCATCGGCGCCGAGGCTGCCGGAAGAGGTGTTGACACACCCGACAATGCTGCAACTATGGCTCTGGGCACAATGGCTATCTTCCATGGTATGAAGTCACTCTTTCTTCAGGACAAATACGGCCAGATAGCTCCGGTTTATTCGATTTCGGCAGGTCTTGATTATCCGGGTGTCGGCCCCGAGCACGCATATCTCAAAACAACGGGCAGAGCAAAATATGTCAGCGTGACAGACGATCAGGCAGTGGAGGCCTTTGAGTATCTTTCAAAGACCGAGGGGATAATCCCTGCGATAGAATCATCTCATGCTGTGTGGGCTGCTATGGAGCAGGCTAAGAAAATGACAAAGGACCAGATACTTGTTATTAACCTCTCGGGAAGAGGAGATAAGGACGTTTATCAGGTAGCAAGATACAAAGGAGTTGAGCTTGATGAGCAATAGGATAGACAGCTGCTTTGCAGCCCTTGCAAAGCAGAACAAAAAGGCGCTGATAACCTTTATCACAGCCGGAGACCCCGACCTTGAGTCCAGCGAAAAAAATGTTCTGGCTATGCTTGATAACGGAGCGGATATCGTTGAGATAGGTGTTCCATTTTCGGACCCCATAGCCGAAGGCCCCACCATTCAGAAGGCTTCGCTGAGGGCGCTTGAGGGCGGTGTGAATCTTGACAAGATCTTCAAAATGGTAAGCTCGCTCAGGAAAAAGACCGACAAGCCGCTTCTGCTTATGATGTATCTGAATACTATTTTCAGATATGGCACCGAAAAGTTTTTCAAGCTTTGCAAAGAGCATCAGATAGACGGTGTGATCGTTCCTGATATGCCCTTTGAGGAGCGTGACGAGGTGAAAGCTGAGGCCGACAAGAACGGTATCTATAACATCTTTCTGGTGGCTCCCACGTCAAAGGAAAGGGTGAAGATGATATCTGACGAGGCAAAGGGATTTCTTTATGTGGTGTCCTCGCTGGGCGTCACCGGGGCAAGAAAAGAGATAAGCACAGACTTCTCCGACCTGCTCTCCCCTATCAGGGATCACCAAAAAGTACCTGCCTGCATAGGCTTCGGTATCTCTGGCCCGGCTCAGGCAAGGACGATGTCACAGTTTGCCGATGGCGTGATAATCGGAAGCGCTATCGTTTCCCTTTCAGAAAAGCACGGCAAAGACGCACATAAGTATATAGGTGAATTTGTCAGGAACGTTCGTGAAGCTCTTGACGCATAAAAAAAGACCCGCAGGACGGCTGTTTTATCCGTCCTGCGGGTCTTATTTTTTTGTCATCAAAGCACATCGGCAAAGCCTGTTGCTTCCATTATCATCTTTATCGTGTCGTTCTGGCCGTTCATCTTGAATGAACCGCTGCCTATTGACTTCTTCATTGTGAGAAGAACACGCAGACCTGAGGATGAGATGTATGTAAGGTCGCTCATATCAAGCAGGACATCTGTTATCTCTCCCTGCTCCTGTGCCTGCCTGAAAGAGTCAAGCAAAGCAGGTGCACCTATGGTGTCAGCCTTTCCCGAAAGGATAGCTATGAATTTTGTTCCCTCAAGCTTGGAACGGACAACAAACCCGTTTTTTTCTTCATCAAATGTCAGCAGCTCTTTCATCAGCTTTTCTCCTCCTGTTTGTTTCCTGACAAGATTATAACATTTTTTATCTCCCGTGTCAAGAAACAGCATAAAGGAGCCGGAAAAACAGCTTTCATAAGCAGCCATGAAGTATCAGGTCGATATACTAAAAAAACGGTTTTGTTGTATCCTATCCTCCAAAAATGCGGAGAAAAGAAAACTATATCCTTATTCTCTTTTTAAGTGTCACGGACATCGTCCACGCAAGGGCAAGCTTGACAGCATCGGGCAGCAGAAACGGAGTGACACACATCGAAAGAGCCGATAACAGACCTATCTGCTTGACATCCCTTGAATAGATCACTATGAACCACACTGTTCCAAAGGCATAGCACACAACAAGACCGACAACGAGAGCAGCCAGCTTTACAGCCGAGTGGCTGCCGATCAGCTTTTCGGCAGCAAAGTAGATAAGTGCTGTCAGCAGAAAACCGAGGATGTATCCGCCTGTCATACCGAACAGCGCCGAGATGCCTCCCTTGAAACCAGAAAACACAGGAACACCGACTGCGCCCAGCAGTATGTAGGTGAGCACGGAAAAAAAGCCACGCCTGCCGCCAAGCATAAGCAGTGTCAGGAACACTGCAAAGGTTTGCATCGTAAACGGCACAGCAGTGGGAATAGATATCCACGAGCATACAGCGATAAGCGCCGTAAACAAGGCAATATATGCCAGATCCAGAGTCGTAAGCCTGAGGCTTGATTTTGTCATTGAATTCATTATCAACATCTCCTTACAGCACTATTGTATCACATAACGTTTGAATTGTCAACCACTTTAACTGATTTTGGTATACAATTTAGATCTTCAGGGACTTTACAACCGCAGGAAACTGTGCTATACTTTAAAAAGCGGTGTTACCGCAGATAAAGATGATAAAAGGAGAATCATAATGAATAAAAAGCATTTTGCAGCTGCTGCTCTGGCAGCGCTCATGTTTACAGGATGCGGAAGCACCATCGGCAGCGACAGCAATGCCGCCACCGTGACAGCTGAGCAAGGGACATCTCAGTCAGGTGAGAGCACCGAGCCTGCTCCCGAGCAGACCACAACAGAACAGACTACAACGACCACCACCGCAGAGACTACCACTCTTGTTTCTACCTCTCTTGGGCTGGAGGAGGAGACCTGCGAGATAATCAACGGCTGTCTTGTTTCCGACATAGGAACTCCGCTGGTAAGAGCTATGGAACAGTTTTATTACAGTGACGATGTAGGAGAGTATTTTGCAGAAACGGTGGACAGCTTTGCAACGGCTATGGGACCTGATGTTAACACATGGCTTATGTGCATTCCGTCCTCACAGGCGCTTTACACTCCTGAGGACGTAAAGGGTGATTATTCCGACCAGGCAGAGAGTGCCAAGGATCAGTATGACAAGCTGAAGGTCGCTAAGGGCGTTTATGTAAATGATGTGCTCGAACAGCATAAGGCTGAATATTTATACTCAAGGACCGATTATCACTGGCAGCCGCTTGCGGCATTCTATTCGGCGCAGGTGTTTGCCGAGCAGCTGGGACTTGACTTTGCGGACTATACCACCTATGAAAAGGTAGACCGTGAGGGCTATCTCGGTGCGTTCTACTCTGTCACCGGGATAGATGCACTGGCTGAGTACCCCGACACCTTCTCCTACTACAAGCCTGCAAACCTTGATAACTGCACCTTCACCTATCACGACACCGCTTTCAATGAGGGCTACGAGGGCCCGCTCTTCTTTGAGGACAGCGATGTGAGCGCAAGCTATACCGTTTTTGTCGGGAGCGACAGCCTTATCCTTGAAGTGGATACCGATGTTAAAAACGGACGAACGCTCGTTATCTTCAAGGACAGCTACGGAAA
>DFEO01000007.1 GCA_002368715.1 Ruminococcus sp. UBA3800 | reverse complement strand
CGGGATAGCCCACGCCCCAGGGAGACTCCCATTTGAGCTCCTGGTCGTCAAACTTTGACTTTGTGAACCACAGCACGAAATCGGCTTTGTTACGTTTGTTCTCGTCCTCTTCAACGCCGTCACGCACGCCCACTTCGAGATCGTCCTCGGTGAAATTGTGAAAAACATTATAATTGTCGATCTTCGATGTATCAAAGTAGATGTTCCCGCCTGCCTCATAGGCAAAGCCTTTCTCTATGAGTGAGCTTATCACCTTGATGAATTCGTCTATATAGGTGGTGGCAGGAACGACAACATCGGGAGTTTTTATATTGAGCTTCTTGCAGTCATCGAAGAAAGCGTCGGTATAAAACTTTGCTATCTCCATAACGGTCTTATGCTCACGCTTAGCGCCCTTCAGCATCTTGTCATCGCCTGTATCTCCGTCAGAGGTCAGGTGTCCGACATCGGTGATGTTCATAACACGCTTTACGTCAAGCCCGGTATATCTGAAATACTTCTCCAGCACATCCTCCATCATATAGGTCCTGAGGTTTCCTATATGTGCAAAGTGATAGACCGTGGGTCCGCAGGTATACATTCCCACCTTTCCCGCTTCGTTTGGTATGAATTCTTCCTTTTTATGAGTCAGTGTATTATAAAGGATCATTTTGACTTCTCCTGTTCGTTTATCTTTTCTTCAAGCTCCGCAATACGTTTTTCCAGAGCCTTTATATGTGTCCTGTTGTGGCATATCTCCTGATACACGGGGTCGGGGATATGCACCTGGTCAAGGTCAAGTGTGCGCTTGCCGTTTTGCTTTACTATCTTTGCAGGAACACCCACAGCCGTTGAATTTGGCGGAACGGGTGAGAGCACCACCGCATTTGCGGCTATCTTCGCGTTGTCGCCCACAGTGAACGGCCCCAGCACCTTGGCGCCGCAGCCCACCATAACGTTGTTTCCAAGCGTTGGATGACGCTTTCCGTGGTCCTTTCCCGTGCCGCCCAGGGTACAGCCCTGATAGAGCAGGCAGTAGTCGCCTATCTCGGCGGTCTCACCTATCACCACTCCGCTTCCGTGGTCGATGAGCAGACCCTTGCCTATCTTTGCGCCGGGGTGTATCTCTATGCCTGTTATCATCCTTGCCGTCTGCGAGATGATACGGGCGATGACCTTGTGGTCTTTAAGGTAGAACCAGTGAGCCACCCTGTAAAACGCCACCGCATGAAGACCTGCATAGGTCAGTATCTCCAGTACGCTCCCCGCAGCCGGGTCACGTTCTCTTATTGACTGTATATCGTGCTTCAGGCCTTTAATAAAATTCATTCAGTTCACCGCTTTCAGCCTTTTTTCAGCTCATTTGCTCGAGTCGATATACTTCCAGTATGCTTTGAGATAGATGCCGCCCGAGATAACGGTAAGGATCACCGATATCCAGATGAGCGCCTCGTTTATAAGGAAAATAGTTGAATGCCAGTTAAGGTCGGGGCTTCCCTTGCTGTCGGGATAGAAGATCTGGAGAGCCATTATAGCCACCAGAGCCACCATTGTGAAGGCGGTCTTTATCTTGCCCCAGATGCCTGCCGATACCACAACGCCCTCGCCTGCAACAACGAGCCTCAGACCTGTCACCATAAACTCTCTCGAAAGGATTATGATGACCGCAACAGGGTCTATCCATCTTTCAAAGGAAAAGGTTATCAGCGCCGACATTACCAGCAGCTTATCTGCCAGCGGGTCAAGAAACTTTCCGAAGGTCGTTACAAGGTTCTGGCTCCTTGCTATCTTTCCGTCCAGCATATCGGTTATCGAGGCTGCTGCAAAAACGATCAGCGCCCAGATCATATGGTTGGGTATCTCGAAGCACAGAACGAATAACAGGAATACCGGTATAAGTATAACTCTTAGAACTGTAAGTCTGTTTGGTAAATTCATTTTTTATCCCCCTGCTCAATAACTGTTCCGATGAGGTCATAATCAAGTGTGTCGTCGGTCAGCACATCAACGAACTGACCTGCACGCAGTTTTTTATCGCTCGTAAAGAACACCTTGCCGTCTATCTCGGGAGCGTCCATAGCCGTGCGCCCGTACCAGCACTCGGCATATCTGTCAAAGCCCTCGCAGACGACCTCAAAGGTCTTGCCGATGCAGCTTTGGTTGAACTGCTCGGATATGAGCATCTGCGTTTTCATAACGATATCCGCACGGTGCTCCTTGGTCTGCTCATCCAGCTGCTCCGGAAGTTTTGCTGCCGGTGTGCCCTCCTCCTGTGAGTAGGCAAAGCAGCCCAGTCTTTCAAAGCGCATATCCTTTACAAACTGACAAAGCTCCTCAAACTGCTCCTCAGTCTCTCCCGGGAAGCCTGCGATAAGTGTTGTTCTGAGGATAACACCGGGTATCTTTTCTCTTATGTGTTTAACAAGCTCCTCAAGCTGCTCTCTGTCCCCGAAGCGGTTCATCCGCCTGAGAACGTCCCTGCTGCAATGCTGGAGCGGTATATCAAGATATTTTACGAGCTTGGGTTCCTGTGCGATAGTTTCAAGCAGCTCATCCGTTATCCTCTCGGGATAGGAGTAGAGCGTTCTTATCCATTTGATGCCGTCTATCCTGCAAAGCTCCCTCAGAAGCCTTGGAAGCTCGCTTTTGCCGTAGATGTCCTCGCCGTAGCGTGTAGTATCCTGGGCGATGACCACAAGCTCCTTCACACCGTTTCCGGCGAGCCATTCGGCCTCCTTTACGATGTCCTCGACAGTCCTGCTGCGAAAGTCTCCTCTTATCTCGGGGATAGCGCAGTAGGTGCAGCGGTTGCTGCATCCCTCGGCTATTTTAATATATGCGTAAAACGGCTCGGTGGATATTATCCTGCTGCCGCTTATCTCGAGGTCAGCCTTTGCACCATAGGCGCATACTGTTTTCTTGTCGATAAGGATATCTCTTATTATATCGCATATCTTCTCGTTTGAACCAAGCCCCACAACAGCATCCAGCTCGGGTATCTCCTTAGCCATTTCGTCACGGTAGCGCTCTGCGAGGCAGCCTGTTGCGATAACCGCCTTTATCCTGCCCTCCTGCTTCAGCGTGCAGAATTCAAGGATGGTGTCTATGGCTTCCTGCTTGGCGCTCTCGATAAAGCCGCAGGTGTTGACTATGACCACATCAGCAAGCGCAGCATCGGCGGTGAGCTCAAATCCGTCCTTTTTGACAAGCGACAGCATATGCTCCGCATCGACCTGATTTTTGGGGCAGCCCAGAGAAACCATTCCGACTCTTACAGCCACAGCAAACACTCCTTTCTTTGCCTAAATACAATTACATATTATTATACCACATCTCACCCCGATTGTCAACCGGGCGCATATTCTCCTATAAGTCGCTTGCTTTTGTTATCATGGCGCTAAAAAATGATAACTCGGTATCATTGGGCAGTATAGAGCAAAATGTATAAGGCAACACCGCACAAATCGCCTGAACAAATTTGTTTAGCATTGGGTGAGATCCGGGGAGTGAGAATAACAAAAACCAAAAGCTGTCCGATCATTGAGGATCGGGCAGCTTTTTTATCAACATTTTTTTCTCAGGCCGCTTCATTCAGCGTCGCCGCTTTCGAGCCGTTTCACATAAGCTCTTGTCTCGTCCGAAACAACTCCCGAAAGCAATATCAATGCAGTTACATTGGGTATGGCCATAAGGCCGTTAAAGATGTCGGCCAGATTCCACACTGCCTCAACGGCAAGATACGGGCCGATGAACACTGCCGCAATGTAGAAAAGCCTGAATATCAGTGAGGCTGTTTTGTTCGAGCCGCCGATAAGATAGGACAGACACCTTTCGGAATAATAGTTCCAGCCAAGTATGGTCGTGAAGGCAAACACCGCAAGGCTCATCAAAAGGATGACCGCCGACACCCTTTCGGGGAAGGGCAGCCCATTGCAAAAAGCATCCGTGGTTATCTCCACGCCCTTCAGACCCTTGTCAAAGCTGCCCGACATAACTATCGCAATGCCCGTCATAGTACATACGATGATAGTGTCGATGAAGGTCCCCATCATTGTCACAAGTCCCTGTCTGGCAGGCTCATTTGTCCTTGCGGCAGCTGCCGCTATCGGCGCCGAACCAAGACCTGCTTCGTTGGAAAAAACTCCCCTGGAAATACCCGACCTTACAGCCAGTCTCATAACGGCAAAGCCGGTTATGCCGCCTGCTATCGGTCTCAGTCCGAAGGCTCCCCTGACAATGGTCGCAACAGCTCCCGGAAGCTCAGGTATGTGGGTGACGATTATAGTCAGGCAGCAGCCGATATACAAAACTATCATTACAGGCACCACGACCTTCGATACCGAGGATATCCTCTTTATACCGCCGATGATGATAAGAGCCGCCAGGATCGTTATCACCGCTCCGACCACCACAGTGGTCACCGTTATCTGTCTGCCGAAAATGATAAAGGTATTCGCCTTTTCAGGGTCAAAGATAAGGTTAGCCGCCGAGGTGATACCGTTCACCTGAGTTATGGTGCCTATGCCCATAAGACCTGCCAATATCCCGAACAGTGCAAAGATCTTTGCAAGCGGCTTCCACCGTTTTCCCAGGCCGTTCTCGATATAGTAAAACGGTCCGCCGAGAATGCTCCCGTCCTCCGAGACCGTTCTGTATTTTACCGCCAGCAGACCCTCGGCATATTTTGTTGCCATGCCGAAAAAGGCCGCAGCCTCCATCCACAGCAGAGCTCCCGGACCTCCGGCAGCGATAGAGGTCGCAACGCCGACGATATTTCCCGTGCCCACAGTAGCAGAAAGCGCTGTACACAGCGCCGCAAAACCGGAGACCTCTCCGCTTTCGCCCTCTTCATCCTTTAGCATATACCTGAATGCTCTGCTCAGCTTATGTACCTGCAAAAACCTTGTCCTTACAGACAAAAGCAGACCGCAGAAAACAATAAGCGTTATCAGCGGCACGCCCCAGATATATCCGTCCAGTGTCGCTATAAAGCGTTCAGCTGTTTTCATCCGTTCAACTCCCGATCATAATATACCTCTTAGCATAGCACATTTTACGCTCGGTTTCAAGCAAAAAGACCTTTCGCTTTGTCAAATTCTTCATTTCGGTGCATTTTAAGGCGCCGCCCGAGCCATTTTAAGGTCATTTCAACAAAGAAAGACCGGCCTGTCCCTTTGCTGGCGAACAGGCCGGCTGTTTTTTACTTTATCTCTATATCCAGCAGTGACACATACTGTGGCAGCTTGATCTCAAGGACTGAAATGTCGGTCGGATCTATCTTTATCTCATAGCTTTCAAAACCATCGAAACGGTCTGATGGAGCGATCTGTGCCACATACTCCTTTTGTCCGATCTTCGCCGTCAGCTCTCTCTGTCCTGCTATGCAAGACGCCCTCAGCACAAGCTTTTCGGCCTGCGAAAGATCCACGCCTTCATAGACAGCTGTCGCTGACCAGCCCTTTGGTCTTACATATTCACAGCCCATATCCTTCGACCAGAACAGTCTGCCTCCTTCAAGGCTGTCAAACATATTGGCTCTGAACCTCTTCGGTCGCTTTCCTATGCTCCCGGCACAGATACTTAGCCTTGCTCTCTGCCTTATATCCTCACTGGAGGCGCCTGTCATAAATTCATAGGTGCCGCTCTCAAGAAGCATCCTTTCGCCCTTGACATCGAAGATGCGAAGGATATCCTCCTTGACCGTTATCTCTGCCGTCACGGTCTGACCGGCCTTAACAAACACACGCTCAAAGCCGCAGAGCTTTTTCAAAGCCCTTCTGACAGCGCTGTCTGTCACAGTGAAATACACCTGCACCACCTCGGTGCCGTCACGCTGAGAGATGTTTTTCACATCAAGCCTTATCTTCACCCGGTCATCCTCACGGCAAACAGACATTTCGCCGTATTCAAACGCAGCATAGCCAAGCCCGTGACCGAAGGGATAAAGCGGCTTTGCGCCGAAATACATATAGGTCGCTCCCGATCTCTCGATATCATAGTCCATAATGTCGGGCAGGTCGTGAACGCTCTTATACCAGGTTATGGGAGTTCTGCCGGTGGGCTCGCTGTCTCCTGTGAGAACTGCTGTCACCGCTGTGCCGAGCTCCGCTCCTGCGTGGGATGTCCACATAACTGCGGCAGCGCTTTCGCTCTCCTCAACTATGGAGTAAGGATAGCTTGAAACACACACAAGCACTGTGTTTTTGTTCTCTCCCGCAAGCACCTGCGTCATACCCGGCTGGATGTTTAGCTCCAGCGTCTTTCTGTCATAGCACTCCTTTGCGGTCTGCACAGGATAGTTGCCCACACAGTAGATGACCGCATCAACACTCCCTGCAAGCTCTCTTGCCCTGTCTTCTCCCATGCTCTGATACTCTATCCCGAACAGCTGACAGCCGACCACAGCTCTTTGACTGCTTATGCCAAGCTCGCCGTCTTCCTTGCAGATAAGACGCCCGTGACCGAGAAACTCCTCAATAAGGACACTGCCGCAGCAGTCTTTGAAATTAAAGGTCTCTCTTGTGAACCAGTCATAGATGCGTCTGTTATGGAGCCTGATGCCGCCGTCCTCGAACAGGCGCACATATCTTGAAAACTTCACCGAGAAAAGGTTCTTCCAGTTCTCTCCCCAGTCCTGTATCTCAAAAAGGCAGCCGTCTGTTATGCTCTCGGCATCCGCCCTCACCGAACCGTCCTCATAGGCGCATAGATATCTGCCGTTTGGCGCCTTCACAGCGGCAACGTCCCACAGGCTGTCGGTGGTGACCTGCGAAAATGTCTCTTCTGCGGTTTTCAGTATCGTATTCTCATAGGTGCTGTGACCCGTATACCAGTCCATAAGGCAGTCATCGCAGAGAGGCCCCACGACAGCCACCTTTTTGTCCCTTGAAAGCGGGAGCAGGCCGTTGTTTTTAAGGAGCGTGACCTGCTCTGTCGCAGCTCTGCGGTTGAGAGCTCTGCTCTGCTCGGTATCTATAACGCTCTTGTCTGTTCTGTCAAACTCCGTCTTATCCAGCTGTCCGAGCCTCAGTCTTGCATAAAGGGTATTGACCACCGAACGGTCTATATCATCCCAGCTGATGAGCCCCTGCTCCAGCGCTCTTTCGGCAGCCGCCCTCACAAGTGTGTCCTCATCGGTCATCGTGTCCGAGCCTGCTTTAAGACAAAGCTCATAGGCTTCACTGTGAGTGCTGGTGTAGCGGTGGTCGATAACGTTCTGAGAAAAGTCTCCGCCGTCACTGACAACGAACCACAGCCCCCATTCGTCCTTGAGGATGCTCTGTATGTCGGGGTCCATTATGGCAGGCACACCGTTGAGCTCATTGTATGCCGCCATTATGCTTTTGGCTCCGCCGTCCCTTATCGGTATCTCAAAGGCCGCATAATAGTATTCTCTTTTGAGCCTTGGCGTCAGGTATGCGCTGCAGCTGCTTCTTTTCTCTTCATTGTTGTTGGCACAGAAATGCTTGAGCGTCGGCACCGTCATAACATAGCCGTCCTCGTTTTCCCCTGCCATGCCCTTTGTATAAGCGGCTGTCAGCTCGCCTGCAAGGCACACATCCTCGCCGTAGGCCTCCTCTGTTCGTCCCCAGAGAGGGTTCCTCACCATATCCACTGTGGGCCCCCAGAGGGCGAGCCCGCCTTTTTTCTCGGCATTGTAATAAGCTCTTGCTTCCCTGCCTGCCACCTCTCCCAGCCGCTCCATAAGCTCTCTGTCGAAGGTGGACGCAAGACCTATGGGCTGAGGGAAGACCGTCGATGTATGCTCTTTATCTCTGCCGACATATCCTCTTGCCACCTCGGTGCCTATATAAAACTCACCCAGCCCGAGCCTCTCGACAGCATGGTGGTGAGTGGTGAGCAGACCCAGCTTTTCATCCTTTGTCAGCTGTGCCGCCAGCGCCTTTGCTCTTATGTAGAATCTATCATCGTTTTTTAACATATCCAATACCCCCAACAAAGGTTTTTTCATATTTTACCACAGCAGCATCGTTTATTCAATATCACATCCTATATTAAACTTAACATATCACAGCTTGGAGACAAACACTGTTGACAAGCGCCCGTCGCAGGTATATAATACACACAGACCGGAAAGGAGAACGCTATGAGTACATACAAGCATATCTGTCAGCCATTTGAGCCTGTCTTTGACAAGGACAGCCGCATACTCATCCTCGGCAGCCTGCCCTCAGTCGTCTCCCGGGAACAGGGCTTTTATTACGGCCACCCAAGAAACCGCTTCTGGCGCCTTATCTCAGCGGTCGTAAATAAGCCGGAGCCTGAGAGCATTGAAGAAAAGAAAGAGCTGCTGCACGGTTCTCATATAGCCGTATGGGATGTTATAAAAGAATGTGACATTATAGGCTCGTCCGACCAGAGCATTAAAAACGCTGTTGCCGCAGATATAAGGCCGCTGCTCGACCACACAAAGATAAAAGCGGTCTTTCTGAACGGCGCTGCGGCAGGACGGCTTTATGAGCGTTTCATAATGCCGCAGGCAGATATCTGCGCTGTAAAGCTCCCGTCTACCAGCCCGGCAAATGCGGCCTGGAGCTTTGATCGGCTCTTTGAGAAGTGGCGATCCGAAATAAGCGGATATCTAAAATAGCCGGAAGGTATCTCACAAAGCTGTAAAAACAAAAAGAGCTATCCGATTCAAACTTGAATCAGATAGCTCTTATCT
>DFEO01000124.1 GCA_002368715.1 Ruminococcus sp. UBA3800 | reverse complement strand
GCTCGAAGCGGTAGATCTGCCGTCCCAGATGCCGCCCTCGATAACGATACGCTTATCAGCGGCATAACCGCCCTTGTCGTCTTCCTGATAGTTGCGGACTATACTTCCTGCGGCATGGTTTCTCACCATAACGGCATTCTTGTCGGCGCACACCCAGGTGTTCGAGAAGATATACAAGGTTTTTTTCAGGTTATAGGTCCCCTCGGGGACGATGATCTTAACGAGCTGCTTGTCTGTTCCGTGCCTGTGGGCATAGCTAAAAGCATCCTGAAAAGCTTCTGCCGAATCCTCTTTGCCAGAGGGGTCGGCATCAAAATCCAGAACGCTGATCTCTATCGGGTCATCAAAGCTTATGGATGCTCCTGTTGCGTTGGTGCCCGTTATTGTTGAATAGTCATAAGCAAAGCCCTTTATCGACAAAAACACCGCCGTAAACAGCATTACGGCAGCGCAGGCAATAAAAGGGCGCAGAGTCCTTATCAAAACACTGATCGTTCCTTTCGTTATCCCTGATCTCCGGCGGGGCCGTTCTGTTTATATAGCCCCCGATAATTTTTACCCTTTAATTATACAATATTTCCCTCTTCTTGTCAAGCCAGGGGCGTGCCCCTGGACCGCCTCCCCCACCCTGCCCGGGAGCGTGCAGGCTACTCAATAGCCGCTGCCCTCCCCGGAGGGGAGGGGGAAGGCTTAGTCTTAGCTTTTCATTTCGTGACACTGCGTGAACCTTTGAAAAGAGCGGTTTTGTGCGTTTGATCGCTATGCTTAGCAGCCTGCCAAATACAAAGCAGTGCGGCGAGTGATCGCAAAATAACATTTATTCGCCTTTCGGCATACATTATAACAGGAACAGTTTTATTCTTTTTTTGGAGGTCGATCATGGAAAAGCTTGATATACTTTGTGTAGGAACGGATGCAAGAATGACATACACCGCAAAGGAGCTGACTCAGTACGGCAGCGTTTATACTTACGGAACGACCGATGACGGCACACTGCCGCATATGCTCTCATCCCCCGGAGAGATGCCCGTAAAGGCTGATATGCTCGTCCTCGGCATCATACGGGGCGACGGGCTCGATGTCGGTATGTTCCGTAACACACCTATAAACTGTATGGATCTTTCGCCGTGTCTTAAACGGGGCGCTGTCGTTATCGGCGGAAAGCTGAATATCAAGATCATCGAATATTTCTCGTCGCTCGGATTTGAGGTCAGGGACTATCTCAAGCGAGAGGAGCTCGTGCTCAGAAACACTGTCCCGACTGCCGAAGGAGCGCTGGAGATAGCCCTGAGAGAGCTTGCTGTGACTGTTCGTGACAGCCGCTGTCTCATCCTTGGGTCGGGAAGGGTGGCAGGCGCCTGTGCCGAACTGTTTTCGGCGGTGGGAGCGCACACGGACATCTGCGCAAGGGATCTCAGCGCCCTTACAGCCTTTGCTATCAAGGGCCACGGAGTCTTTATGCTCACCGAGCTTGGAGAGCATATCGGCAGCTATGACCTGGTTATCAACACTGTTCCTGCCATGGTGCTTCGCAGAGATCACCTTTGCCGGTGCAGCAAAAAGTGTCTGATAATAGATCTTGCCTCCGCTCCGGGCGGGACTGACAAGCAAGCTGCCAAAGACCTTGGCATACGCTGTATTCATGCGCTGGGGCTTCCCGGCAGGTGCGCCCCCGTAACGGCAGGGAAGATAATAGCGGATACGGCGATACAGATCCTTAAAGAAAGGAGAAACACTGATGTCACTTAAAGGCGTTAGGGTCGGCTTCTGTATGACGGGGTCGTTCTGCACCTTTGAAAAGGCGTTCGGGGCTGCACAGGCTTTGAAGGATCGTGGTGCGCAGCTCGTGCCTATAATGTCGTTCAATGCATCGTCCATATCCACACGTTTCGCAGCTGCAAAAGACAATATCGAACGGCTCGAAGCGATAGCACAGGCTCCTGTCATAAGGACTATCGAGGATGCGGAGCCCATTGGCCCCCAGAAGCTGTGCGATGTTATGGCGGTCGTGCCCTGCACCTCGAACACGGCAGCAAAGCTTGCCCTGGGCATAGTGGACACACCTGCGGCGATGGCTGTGAAAAGCCACCTGAGAAACGAGCGGCCCGTGGTGATCGCTATCTCGACCAACGATGCGTTCGGAGCATGTGCAAAGAACGTGGGGGCGCTTCAGGCTATGCGAAACTATTATTTTGTGCCTTACGGACAGGATAATTTCCTCGGAAAGCCAAGGTCGGCGGTCGCCGATATGGGAAAGGTCTGCGAAACTGTCGAGCAGGCGCTTTACGGCAAACAGATCCAGCCTATGGTGCTGGCTGCAAGGACGTGAAAAAACGGAGCGGCTGTTCTTGGTGCAGCTGCTCCGTTTTGTTATTTACCGTTTACTGTATATAGTGGATAGAAAGCCGGAGCTTTTAACCTATCAGCCAGTCATACATCTCCTGATACTTGTTTGCCGAGGTCTGCCACGAGAAGTCCTGAGCCATACCGGACTTGACTATCCCGTTCCATTCATCTCTCCTGTCGGTAAAGATGTATTTTGCGAACATCACAGTGTTATACATCTCGTGAGCGTTGTAGTTTGCAAAGCTGAAGCCTGTTCCTGTATGCTCGAACTGGTTGTAGGGCTGGACCGTATCCTTCAGTCCGCCTGTTTCACGGACTATCGGCACCGTGCCGTATCTGAGCGACATCAGCTGGGAAAGGCCGCAGGGCTCGAACAGCGAAGGCATAAGGAACGCATCGCAGGATGCATATATCTTGTGAGAAAGCTCCTCACTGTAAAAGATGTTCGCTGCCACAAGGTGGGGATATTTGCCTGCAAAATAGCGGAACATATCCTCATATCTGGGCTCGCCCGTTCCGAGGACCACGAACTGGATATCCTGCTGGCACATCCTCTCCATCATATAAGCGATAAGGTCAAAGCCCTTCTGGTCGGTCAGGCGGCTGACTATGCCTATCATAAATTTGCCGTCATCCTGTGCAAGTCCGAACTCTGCCTGGATAGCTCTCTTGTTGTGTATCTTCTTTTCAAGAACGTTGTCGATGTTATATTTTACAGGTATCATCCTGTCCTTCGAGGGGTCATACTCGTCATAGTCTATGCCGTTTACGATGCCTCTCAGGTCGTTGCTCCTTGCTCTCATCAGCCCGTGCAGGCCCTCACCGTAGAATTCGGTCTTTATCTCCTCGGCATAGGTGCTGCTCACGGTGGTGATAGCGTCTGCATAAACAAGGCCGCCCTTGAGCATATTTCCGTCGATGGTGCCTGTCTTCAGCTTGTCGGGAGTGTAGTAATACTCGGAAAGACCTGCGATATACTTAAACATATCGTAGTTGTCATTGCCCTGGAACTTGAGGTTGTGGATGGTCATTACCGACTTTATCCCACGGAAGAACTCATTTGCGGCAAAGCTGTCGTGAAGATAAACCGGTATAAGACCTGCCTGCCAGTCGTGGCAGTGGATAACGTCCGGCCTGAAGCCTATCACAGGCAGTGCTGAGAGCACAGCTTTGTCAAAATACATGAATTTCTCAACGTCCCAGTGATGCTCGGTATAGGGCTTGTCGCCGGAGAAATAGTGCTCGTTGTCGATAAAGTAGAAGATAACGCCTTCGAGCTCGACCTTCAGGACGCCCACATATTCCTGTCTGCCCGACCAGTCCATATAGAAGTGTGTCACATACTCCATCCTGTCCTTCCACTCCTGCTTTATGCAGGCATACTTAGGCAGGATGACACGGCAGTCATAATATCTTTTGTCAAACCTTTTCGGGAGCGAGCCGACAACATCGGCAAGCCCGCCTGTCTTGATGAACGGAACACATTCCGAGGATGCGAACAAAACATTTTTCATAGAGATCTATCCTTTCAATTTAATTGCTTTTTATCATACGGGCAGCTCAGCCGCTCCAGTATTTTCTGTCAAGGCTGCGATACTGGACTGCAAGAGCTATGTGCTTCTTTTCGATAACATCGCTCCTGTCCATATCTGCGGCTGTCCTTGCTACTTTAAGTATCTTGTCATAGGCTCTTGCCGACAGCCCGAGCTTGTCGAACACCTTCGAGAGCATATCCGTGGCCTCGTCCGTCATAGGACAGGCATCATGGAGGATATCCGAGGTCATTCTGGCGTTGCAGGTTATCCCCGTGCCTTTAAAGCGCCTGTTCTGGATGTCCCTTGCCTTTTGCACCCTTTCTCTGATAGCCTCTGACGACTCGTCCTTCTGCGAAGAGGAAAGGTCCGAAAACTCGACGGGTGCGACCTCCAAATGAATATCAAAGCGGTCTAGCAGCGGCCCCGAGACCTTTGAAAGATAGCTTGCCACCTGTTTTGGTGTGCAGATGCACTTTCTGGTCGGGTGTCCGTAATATCCGCAGGGACAAGGGTTCATCGCCGCTATCAGCATAAACGAACACGGATAGGTGATGCTTCCCGCCACACGGGAGATAGTCACCTTCTGGTCTTCGAGCGGCTGTCTTAATATCTCAAGCGCAGGTCTTGAAAACTCCGCAAGCTCATCAAGAAACAGTATTCCGTTATGTGCGAGTGATATCTCTCCGGGCTTTGGCACAGAGCCGCCGCCTGCGAGCCCTGCCGAGGACACCGTGTGGTGAGGCGAGCGGAACGGCCTTGCTGTTACCAGCGGCTCGTTCTTGTCGATAAGCCCTGCCACCGAGTGGATGTTTGTGGTCTCTATCGACTCCTCGAAGGTCATAGCAGGCATTATCGTCGGCATACGCTTTGATAGCATAGACTTTCCCGAGCCGGGCGAGCCTATCATAAGAGCGTTGTGACCTCCTGCCGCTGCGACCTCAAGGGCCTTCTTTGCGGCAGCCTGCCCCTTTACATCCGCAAAATCAAGAGTGCCGAAATAGCTTTCGGGAGACGGCACATATTTTTCTGCCGGTGCTATATGCTTTGTGCCTGCAAAATGCTGCGCCAGCTCTCCCAGCGATGACACGCCGTAGACCTCGAGCCCTTCGACCACAGAGGCCTCTCTCACGTTATCGGCAGGCACATAGACAGCGCCTATCCCCGAACGCTGAGCATTTATCGCCATAGGGAGCACCCCGTTGACGGCTCTTATCTCGCCGCCCAGCGAGACCTCTCCGATAAAGGCGGACCTTTCGAGCACACCGTCATCCACCAGCCCCGACACTCTCAGAAGTGCGACCGCTATGGCAAGGTCATAGACCGAGCCTGATTTTTTAACATCGGCAGGAGCCAGGTTTATCATCACCTTGCTGGTGGGGAATTTCAGCCCGCTCGAACGAAGAGCGCTCCTTATCCTTTCACGGCTCTCCCTTACGGATGCGTCCGCAAGCCCCACGATATCAAATGCAGGAAGCCCCTTTGATGCCTCCACCTCGACAGTGACCGCAAACGAATTGAGTCCCAGAAGTCCCAGGCTGTTTATCTTCGCAAACATCAGCCGTCAAACCCCTCGTCTGCGCCGGCATCTCCCAGAAACGAAGCGATGTCGCCCATTACCTCGGCACGGTTCGGTTCATGGACAAGGGAGTGCCTTGCGCCCTCGTAAAGCTTCATCTCCACGTTGCAGCCCTGCTCGAAAAGCTTCTCGAACACGGTCTTTACACCGCTGCCGTAATCCCCGACGGGATCCGCTGTTCCTGCTATGAGCAGAGTGGGAAGATCCTTCGGGTAATTTTGGAACCACTTGTCCTGGCTGACGAACCACAGCATCTTTGACAGATTGTCATAGCCGTTTACGGTAAAAATGAAACTGCACGCAGGGTCACTGTCAAATTGCTCGACTATATCCTTGCTCCTGGTCACCCAGTCCTTTTGGCTGGTATGGTCTTCTATCCTGTCGTTATACTTTCCGAAAGCGATCTTTGTGAGCGTTTTGCTCCTGTGATGATCGCCTTTGACTTTTTTTATTGCCGCCGACATCGTCAGCAGCCCCGGAACGCCCGAGATAGGACCTGCCGTCCCCGATATAACGATAGCGTCAAGGGTCTTTCTGTGCTTTACCGCATAGGCACGCCCGAGAAAGCTTCCCATACTGTGGCAGAACATATAATAAGGAACGTCGGGATAGCTCTTTTTGATGATCCTTGTCAGCGAATAAAGGTCGCTGACACAGTTCTGCCAGCCGTTTTCAGGCGAAAAATAGCCGAACTCGCTCTCATCGTTCACGCTTGCACCGTGACCGAGGTGATCGTCTGCGCAAACAAGATAACCAAGCCCGGTCAGATACTGAGCAAACTCCTTATACACCCCGGAATGCTCGCACATACCGTGAACTATCTGAACAACGCCCTTCACCTCTCCGACAGGGAAATAAACATAATAAGCTATGCGGTGTTCTCCGTCGGCAGAAGCAAAGGTGCTCCTGAAATGGGTACATTTCATCATAGTGTCTCCTTTCAAAAAGCCGTCAGGCTTATAATCTATTCCAGTATAACATATTCCGATCTATTATTCAAGCTTTTTTGTAAAAAATGACCAAAATTTTTAAGCGGCACTTCGCCGCAGGGCGACAGGAGGGAGCGGCGGGGATGCAACTGGAAGGATGTGACAAATTTAACCTGAGATTAAATAAAAAGTTACATAATAGTAATGGAATGGTAATAGTAAAACTTTCAGCTTAAAGAAAGCCGTTTTTTGGCTAATTTGGAGAAAATTGATTTTCGTCCCTTCGGGTGGAGCAAAAACCCTTGACAAACCCTTGAAATCCTTATATAATTGTATACTGTATCATAATAGCGTTTTATGCCCCTTTTTTAGGAAGGAGCGGTCTTTCAAGGGCTGTTCACGGGGCTGAAAACGGGCGTAAAATGTGGTTCAAATAAACTAAGGAGTGATAAAGCCTATGGTGAATGTCAAGGACGTGAAGCTTGGTAAGAATACCAGAAAGAGCTTTGCAAAGATCAATGAGGCGCTGGAGATGCCGAACCTCATTGAGGTGCAGAAGAATTCTTATCAATGGTTCCTGGACGAGGGTCTGAAGGAGGTCTTCAGAGACATTTCCACGATCACCGATTATAACGGTAATCTGGAGCTTAATTTCGTCGGATACAGATTCGATGAAGAGGCTAAGTATTCAGTAGCTGAGTGTAAGGCGAGGGACGTGACATATGCTGTCCCGCTGAGAGTTACGGCAAGACTTAACAACACCGAGACTGGAGAGATCAAGGAGAGCGAGGTCTATATGGGAGATATCCCTAAGATGACCGAGAGCGGTACCTTTGTTATCAACGGCGCTGAGCGTGTTATCGTTTCACAGCTCGTTCGTTCACCGGGCGTATATTATGCCTTTGACAAGGACAAGACAGGTAAGGACCTTTTTAAGACCACTGTTATCCCTAACCGCGGTGCGTGGCTTGAATATGAGATGGATTCCAATGATGTTGTTTATGTAAGGATAGACAAGAACAGAAAGATCCCTCTCACCACCTTTATAAGAGCGCTGGGCATAGGCACCAACGAGGAGATCGAGGAGGTCTTCGGTCCCGATGAGAGACTGACCCAGACTATCAACCAGAAGGATCAGACTGCCAACAAGGAGGAGGCTCTCCTTGAGGTATACAGAAAGCTCCGTCCCGGCGAGCCGCCTACGGTAGAGTCTTCTGTTCAGCACCTGAACAATCTGTTCTTTGATGCGAAGAGATATGATCTTTCCAGGTTCGGAAGATATAAGTATAACAAGA
>DFEO01000097.1:2821-19782 GCA_002368715.1 Ruminococcus sp. UBA3800 | reverse complement strand
TCGAGCTTTCGGGAGAGGGCGCAAGGGTACCGCTGACAGGCTTTGGATATCTGCTTTGCAAGGGAGTGGAGAAACAGGTAGATAAGGACGGTCTTATCGGCATCCTGTCGGGGGGACTCACCGCCTGTGCGGCAGGTGTTGCCGCAGCCATGATATTTGCCTTTCTGGCGGCACTCGTTTTCAAGCCAAAGCAAAAATAGCTCTGCTATCCCGTATCAGAGCATAATGATAAGATAAAAAACTGCCCTATCCGCAGCAGGATAAGGCAGTTTTCTCTTTTGATCGTTCAGTCTGACACACAAAAAGCCCTGACCGCTTCGCTCATAAGCTCGGGGGTCTTTTCCTTTTTGTCCAGCTTTATCATAAAATACGGCTTCTCGGACTCATTGAATCGGATACGGCTGCCGTAACGCCCGAAAAGAGCTGCCGCCTGCTCGGGCATACAATCGGTGATATAGAAATAAAGCTTATCTCCACGCTGAGCGATCTCCTTTATACCCAGCTTTGAAGCCAGATTTCGGGTCAGCGCCACATTTATCAGCCCCTCGACAGCCTTCGGCGGATCGCCGTAGCGGTCAATGAGCTCGTCGATAACATCTCTAGAATCCTCTTCGTTCATTATGGATGCTATCTTGCGGTAGCAGTCTATGCGCTGGGAGGTGTTCGAGATATAGCTCTCGGGGATATAGGCATCTATCGCTATATCCACAAGGCAGTCCTCGGGGGACGGCGGTATCTCCTCGCCCTTTGCCTGGGCGACAGCTTCATTAAGGAGCCTGATATACATATCGTATCCCACGGCTTCCATATGGCCGTGCTGTCTGCCGCTGAGTATCGAGCCTGCGCCCCTTATCTCAAGGTCACGCAGCGCTATCCTGAATCCGGAACCGAACTGAGTGAACTCCCTTATAGCGTCCAGCCTCTTGGCAGAAGCTTCGCTCAATACCTTTCCACGCCTGAAGGTAAAATATGCAAACGCTCTCCTGTTGGAGCGGCCCACTCTTCCTCTCAGCTGATAAAGCTGCGAAAGACCCAGCCTGTCGCTGTCCTCGATGATGAGTGTATTGACGTTCTGAACATCCACTCCCGTTTCGATTATCGTGGTACAAACAAGGATGTCTATCTCCCTGTCGCAGAGCTGGCGCCATATCTCGGAGAGCTCCTTTTCGGGCATCTGGCCGTGGGCAACAGCTATCCTAGCTTCGGGGATAGCCTCCTGAAGCTTATGCGCCGCCATAGCTATGCTCTCCACACGGTTGTAGATATAATAGACCTGGCCGCCCCTTCTCAGCTCCTTCTGGATAGCGTTCACTACGACCCCTAAGTTATACTCGATAACATAGGTCTGAACAGGATAGCGGTCAACAGGCGGCTCCTCGATAACGGACATATCCCTGATCCCGCTCATAGCCATATTGAGCGTTCTTGGTATCGGTGTTGCCGAAAGAGTCAGCACATCGACACCCTTGAAAAGCTCCTTGAAGCGCTCCTTGTGAGCAACACCGAATCGCTGTTCCTCGTCGATTATAACAAGGCCCAGATCCTTAAACTTCACATCCTTCTGAACAAGACGGTGGGTCCCTATGATAAGGTCTACCGTTCCACGGTTCAGCTCTCTGACTATCTTCTCCTGCTCCTTTGGCTTGCGAAAGCGTGAGAGCAGCTCGACCTTTATCGGGAAATGTCCGAAACGTTTTATCGCTGTCTGATAATGCTGCCACGCCAGAACGGTAGTCGGGCACAGCAGAGCTGCCTGCTTGCCGTCCAGCATACACTTAAAGGCAGCCCTCAGCGCTACCTCGGTCTTTCCAAAGCCCACATCTCCGCAAAGGAGTCTGTCCATTGGCACAGGCTTTTCCATGTCGCTCTTTATCTCGGATATCGACCTTAGCTGGTCGGTCGTTTCCTCATAATCAAATCGCTCCTCAAATTCCAGCTGCCAGTCATTATCAGGCGAGAAGGCATAGCCTTTTGCTGCCTGTCTTTTTGCATATAGCTCTGTCAGCTCCTTTGCCATATCCTTGACCGCCGAGCGAACCTTATTACGGGTCTTCTTCCACTCATTGGTGTTGAGCTTGTTGAGCTTTACGCTGTCGTCGCTGCCCGTTCCTATATACCTCGACACAAGATCAAGCTGAGTTACAGGGACATAAAGCACATCAGTTCCGGCATATTTGATAGTGATATAATCCTTAGTCGAACCGTTCGTTTCTATGCTCTTTATCCCGTCAAAGCGTCCTATCCCGTACATTGCGTGAACTACAAGGTCATTGCGGCGAATGTCCGAAAGGCTCTTTATCTCCTCGCCTGCCTTATGCTTATAGCGGCGCTTTTTAGAATTAAGGGTCTTTTGCTGGGTTATGCAGGCAAGCCTTGCCTCGGGATAATCAAAGCCCTGCGAAAGGCTGCCCGTCCTCACAAACACTCTGCCGGGCGTTATCTCGCTGTCCTCACCGAGCATGACTGCGTCAAGCCCCTCATCGGTTAAGTCTCTGATGATTATCGGCAGCGTTTTCTGCGAGCCTGCCAGCAGCACAACGCAATACCCCTGCGAGCAAAGGTCACTCAGCTCGCCGTCCAGTGTCGCCATATTCCCTCCCCAGCAGGAGGTCTGGCGGCAGTCAGCATTTATTATCTTCTTAAATCTCAGATCCCCGTTCTGGCGCATAAAGCTGTCAAGAAACACCGCCCTCAGCCTTGTCATCTCACGCTCGGCATCGGGGATGTCGATATTAAAGCCCATCAGCTTTGAAAACAGGATGCCCTCCTCCAGCAGTATCTTTACATCCTCCGAAAGCTGAGAAAGCACGGCTCGTGCCTTGTCAACACAGTTCGACCACTCGCACACAGCCGCTATGCCCGATTGGAAATAATCGAACACGGTATATGTCCGATCATAGCACACACTGTAATACTTGTCCAGGTCAGTGAGCGTAAGCCCTGCCTCTATCGCTTCAATGTCACGGCTGATGTTAAGCTTTATCTTGTCGGCCTGTTTGCCCCTTGCGGATGCCGAAAGAGCTTTTAGCTTCTGTATCAGCTCATCACGGTCCGGGAAGATTATCTCGAGCGCAGGAAAGACCGTTATACTGTTTATACTGTTCGTTCTTCTCTGGGACTGCACATCGAAATAAGAAAGCGAGTCCACCTCATCGCCCCACAGCTCCAGTCTTATGGGACGGCTGTCCTGCACAGGGAAAATATCAACGATAGAGCCCCTTTGTGAAAACTGTGCCTGACCCTCCACCTGATCTGTTCTGGTATAGCCTGCGGCCAGGAGCTTTCTTAGCAGCTGCTCCATATCTACGCTGCCGCCCTCTTTTATCTCAAAAGAATACTCCTTGAGTGCCTTTGGCGGTATGGTCGCCTGAAGAATGGCCTCTATGCTTGCACAGCAAACACAGCTCTCCCCCTGCATTATCCTTGAAAGAGCCTCCAGCCTTTTATGCTCATATTCACGGGAGATACCCTCCATAAGCGCAAAGTTCAGATCCTTAGCAGGATAGAACACCGCCGTCTCTTCGCCCGACATCTCGTTTATGTCCTGCGCCATCCTCAGCGCATGAGACTCGTCATCGGTTATCACCAGCACAGGAGATATCCTGCTGAGCCCCAGCACCGTATGCGCCTTGTGGATATTCGATACACCCGACACAGCAACAGGTGTAAATCCCTTTAAGACGCAGTTCTTTATATCCCTGCAAAACGGCAGCTGTGCCGCCATTGAATGAAAAATACTCATTTATCCTGTCCTAACTCAGTTGAACCTGTTCATAGCTTCTCCGATCTCGCCCTTTATCATCAGCTCCAGCGCCTCGGCGCTTTTGTCAAAGACCTCGGAAAGCTTTTTCATATCCTCCTGTGAAAACCCCGAAAGCACCCAGTCCGCAAGGTCATAATCGGGGTGAGGCTTGCCGCCTATGCCTATCTTAATGCGTGGAAAATCCTGAGAGCCGCAAAGCTCGATAATGCTCTTTATGCCGTTGTGGCCGCCCGCCGAGCCCTTGCGCCTGATACGCATGGTGCCCACATCCAGCGATATATCGTCATAGATAACTATGATGTTCTCCGGCGGTATATCGTAAAAGTCCATAGCGTCGCTCACCGCCTCGCCGCTTTTGTTCATAAAGGTCTGCGGCCGCATAAGCAGACAGCTTTTGCCGCCTATGACCGCACGCCTGCACACAGCATTGAACTTATGCTCGGGCGATGTGCAGCCAAGCTTTTTCTCTATCGCATCCAGCGCCAGAAAGCCGGCATTGTGTCTTGTATGCTCATAGGAGACCCCGGGATTTCCAAGGCCTGCTATTATATATTCCGGCTTTGTCGGTCTTGCTTCCTCCGACAGCGCCTTTAGTTTTTCAAAAAGTCCCATACTATCCCTCTTTCTTATTATATGCCTTATTTGCCCTGCACATAACGCACAATACCCCCGACTTTATAAAAAGCCGGGGTGTGTTTACATATTGTAATCTCGTTTTCATAGTATACCACGATCAGACAGTGTTGTCAATCGAAACGCTGATATAAGCTTTTTCTGAAGCTAACTTGCTCTCGATCGCTTCTTTGATGTTTTTGCCTCCCTTGATGGCCAGCACTATACCGACCACGATAAGCACTGCAATAACAGCTATTACCACGATCCCTAGAGCAAGGCTGTTCGATCCGTTTTCCGCCCTGCGGGGAGCGCCATAGCTTGGCTGCTGGTTAGAAAGGTTCACAGGTGTGTTGTATCCCGGATACTGCTGCTGAGGTGCGTCCGGGATCGGATCAAATGGCTGACCTGCGTTTTCGGGGCTGCCTGACTGCTGATACTCGTTTTCGACAGCCTGACCGTATTGCTCGGGAGCCTGCTGCTGCGCAGGGTCATACTGCGGCTGAGGCTGAACGGGTGCCTCGTTTCTCTCGGGAGTGCCATAGCTCGGAGCCTGACCGGAAAGGTAGTCGGGCGTACCATAGCCCTGATACTGCTGCGGCTGAGGCTGCTGCTCAAAAGGCTGGGGTGCTGCCGTCTGAGGCGCCGAAAGCTGAGCCGCACAATAGCCGCAGAACGCAGAACCATCTGCTATCTCGTTTTTACATACCGGACATATCATAATTGTTCCTCCTCAGATAATAAGCTGTTCCTATTATACACCATTGTTTTGAAAACGTCAAGAAAAAAGCTCCCTCCCTTTCGGGGAAGGAGCAAAATAAGGGTCATTTACTCAAAAAGTGTGTCGATATACTGATCCACAGCCCTGACGACCTTGGTGTCGCCGAACTCTTTCTTTACAAATTTTCCGCTCTTATAGATCGTATATACCGAGCCAAACATAACTGCCAGCGTCATAAAGATGCACAGGATACCAACAAAAGCGCTGCCCCTGCGTGTGTTTTTGCGAACCGCCAGTGCGTTCTGATAGTCTGCTCTCTGAGCGAGTCTTGTGTTCATCTCTTCGGTGTACTTTGTCATAGTATCCCCTCCCTGTTCTGCCCCTTCGGGGCTCCCGTGTCGTGCCGGAATCTTCCGACAAGCACAATATACAACAGTTTTTGCCATTTGTCAATAGTCTGCTCCAAATTTTCATCAATCTGACACAATGCTGTTAAGGAGGTTACGCTTTGTCACCACTCCTGCCGTTTATCCTGTCAGCGAGCTCCTTTGCCTCATCGAAAGAGCTGAACCCGCCGGCTATCTGACAATTACCGTCAACAATCTTACTGGTAACCGTAGGTGCAAATATGCACTCGCCGTCCACCCAGACAGACACCTGTCCTTCTCCTGCCAGTCTTTCAGTCACTTCGGCAAAGGCTGCTGTGCCCTCATCATCAAAGCTTACCGAGATCACATAGTCGATAACTCCCGTGGTCTCGTCCTTAATGGCGTTTACCTCTGCGCTCACAATATTTTCGCCTGTCAGAACTACCGCGCCGTCTTCGGCAATACCTTCGCGCAGCACTACCTCAGCTTTTTCCGCCTGAGAGCTTTCCTCAGTCCGCGATGATGATTCTCTCTCCGATGATTCATCATTCTTATCCACATGGCAGGCGCAAAGCGTTACCATGCAAACGGCAAGCAGCAAAGCGATAATCTTTCTCAGCACATTACTCATCCCCATGCGCCTTAACAAACTTCTCAGTTCTCGCTTTCAGCTTCTTCTCGGCGTACCCCTCGATTATCTTCTGCTCCGTCCTCTCAAGCGCCAGCGCACCTGCGGGAACGTCCTTTGTTATCGTCGAGCCTGCGCCGGTATAAGCTCCGTCGCCGATGTTGACGGGCGAAACAAGGTTCGTGTTGCAGCCTATGAAGGCATTGTCTCCAATGGTTGTGCGGTATTTTTTCTCGCCGTCAAAGTTCACGGTCACAACTCCGCAGCCAAAGTTTACGTTCTTGCCAACGTCGCTGTCGCCAACATAGGTCAGGTGTGCCACACAGGTATACTCGCCTACGGTCGAATTCTTTATCTCGACAAAGTCGCCTATCTTTGCGCCCTTCTTGATATGGGAGTTTGGCCTGAGCTGAACAAAGGGGCCTATCTTGGCGTTGTCATCCACCTGTGAATCATAAGCCTGCACATAGTTAAGGTCAACACCGTCGCCGATAACGCTGTTCTCGATGATACAGCCGACACCTATCCTGCAATCCCTTCCGATAGCGGTGTTTCCTCTCAGCTTGACATTGCTGTCTATCCTTGTTCCGGTGCCGATAGTTACCTTTCTGCCAACAGACACGCCGTCGGTACAGACAAACTCGACACCCTCATCCAGCCACTTGTCTATGATGAGCTTTCTTGCAATGTCATTGAGAGCCAGAAGTCCCTTGCGGTCGTTGGCGCCCTGCGATACCTGCGGATTTCTTGAAGTGAAGGCATCCGCTTTATATCCCTTTGAAAGAAGTATCTCTATGCAGTCGGTGAGATAGTATTCTCCCTGTGCGTTGCTGCGGTCAAGCAGCGGCAGCGCTTCCAGCAGAGCCTCTGTCTTGAACCAGTAGCAGCCTGAGTTTATCTCGTTTATAAGCAGCTGCTCGGGTGTACAGTCCTTATGCTCTCTTATCCCCGAGATGCCGTTCTCGGTGCGGATTATCCTGCCGTAGCCTGTGGGGTCTGCTATCTTTGAAGTGACCACTGTCACGGCAGCACCGCTTTCGGTGTGGTGAGCAAGCGAGCCCTTTATGGTCTCGCCGTCGATAAAGGGAGCATCGCCGCAGAGGATGAGCGTATTGCCCGATGTGTCCTTTTTGAGAAAGTCCACTGCCTGCATAACAGCGTGACCTGTTCCGAGGCGCTCGGCCTGAAGCGCTGTTACGATATTCGCCTTTGTTTCTCTCTGAGAAAGATACTCATCTATCTGCTCGCATTCAAAGCCCTTGACAACGCAGATATTCTCCATTCCCGAGTCCTCGCACGCAGATATCACCCATTCGAGCATAGGCTCTCCAAGAACCTCGAGCAGGACCTTCGGCTTGTTTGTTTTCATTCTCTTTCCCTGACCGCCTGCCAGGATAACAACATTGTTTGCCATAGTTTTCTCCTTCATATCATAAAATAAGGCTGCACCCATAAGTGCCGCCGATTTTTTTACCCTCAATAGTATATCATTATTTTGCTTTTCTGTCAATCATCTGTCAGCATAAGACTCATACACCCGCATCCGGCCCGGAGCAGTTTTTGCAGCTGAACGTTCTTTTGCTTTCTTCGGATAAATGGGTGAATGTTTACAAATATGTATTGCAAATAACAAAAAAGTGTTGTATAATGTCATTTATGAGATCCGTTCTCTGATATGAATCAAAGATTGAAAGGATATTTGCTATGAAAAAGATATTTGCTGCCGCTCTTTCACTGTGCCTTTGCTGTGCAGTGCTAAGCTCCTGCGGCGATTCCGACAGCTCTTCCAAAGCCGAAAGCGCATCTGCATCCGCTTCCTCTGGTGACTCCCAGAACGCAGGCGGCGGTGATGTCACGCCCACAGATGACACTCCTTCGGGCAAGCTGCTCGAGCAGTTCCCTGTGAGCGACGCTGCCTTTGACCCAACTCAGGGCGCCACCGAGAATATGATAGGCAGAAGTGTCCTCAATGAAGGCGACACCTCACGTCTTGCTTCAAAGCTGAAATACGCTCTTGACAACCCCAAGGAGACCACAAAGATCTGCTTCCTTGGCGACTCTATCACCCAGGGTTCTTCTGCTGATTCTTCCCAGAAGCAGTATGTAAACCAGTATAAGACCTGGTGGGAGGAAAATGTCAGCTACTATCTGGATGTGAATAATGCCGGTATAGGTGCTACCGATTCATACATAGGCGTTCACAGAGCTGCAAGAGATGCGCTGGCTGACCAGCCCGATATCATTTTCATAGAGTTTATCAACGACCAGGACAACGAGTTCTACGGCGCCTGCATGGACAGCCTTGTAAGGATGTGTCTGGCACAGGAGAACAATCCTGCAGTTATCATCCTCGAGCCCACCTGCGAGGACGGAACTGCTCCGCAGAACGTTCATCTCAACGTGGCTCAGGCATACAATATCCCTATGATATCCTATCATGATGCTATCATCCCCGAGATCGAAGCAGGAAACTTTGAGTGGAGCAAGCTCCAGGCAGATGTCGTTCATCCCAACAGCGCAGGCCACACCATTATGGCTCAGCTGCTCACAAGCTTCACGGCAAAGATCAAGGACAATATTGATTCCGTGAGCACAGAGGTCGCTCCCTTTGATGCTTCCACCGCTGCTCCTTACGGCGATAAGTATGCAGGTGCTGCAATTGCCGACAGAGATTCCGAGGTCGTGGAAACAGTTGACGAGGGCACATTTACCGACGTTACGAACTTCCAGCAGTTCACAAACGGCTGGGGCACCACCACAGGCGGCTCCATCAAGATGAAGGTCACCGCCAAGAACATCGGTATGATCTACTTTATGAACGTTGACGGCACCTATGCTTCGGTAGATGTAAAGGTAGACGGCGAATCCACAAAGCTCCTCAATGCTGACTTCACAGGCGGCTGGGGCAACTACGCCAAGGCCGACGAGATATACACCTCGGATGAGGTAGCCGAGCACGAAGTTGAGATAACCGTGATCGACGACTCTAAGCCTAACTTCCAGATACTTGATATGATAGTTTCATAAAAAACATCAGCTCCCCGGAACTGAACTCCCGGGGAGCTTTTATTATGCGTTACAGAGGAAAAGAAGTAATGAATAATGAATAGTGAATAGTGAATAATGAATAATTAAGGTATCGCCTTCGGCGATGATTTTTAAATATCATCATCCGAAGAACGATACCTTCTTTTTTATTATTCCTTCTTTATTCTTTTAGCAGGCGCTTTCAGTATATGCGATCCCTGATGCTCGGGGGCGGTATTGTTTTACTCTATTGTTGAGCCGCAAGGAAAGCCTCCGTATCCATAGGATAAGCCTTGAGATCGGGCAGCTCGTCAAGAGTGAGTACCCTGTCGCTGGTATAGACCTTTTTCCACTGATCTATTTCCGTATACTGGTCGGAAAGCTGCTTGTCCTTCAGACAGAATTCACCGTTCCAGGTCGAGAAGAACGCCCATCTTGCACCGTCATTGAAAGCGGTGTCCGGGTCGAATATAGTTCCGTTCTCGCTCATGGCGATGATCTTGTTTGTCTTAGTCGAAGTTTTGAGCAGATCATAACGGTTTTTCTGTGAAGAATAATCGTGCTCCGCAGGATAGCAGTCAAAGCTGATTATGTCTACACAGTCGTCGCCGGGATACCAGGTCGGGTTCTGAGCGTTCCACACCCAGATAAGGTTATTGAGCCCGTACTCGTTGGTGAACTTATCATACATAAGCTTCCACAGCTTGATATAGGCTTCCTTTCCGCCTGAGCCCCACCAGAACCACTGGTTGCCGGGCCAGTCGGGGTCGCCTGCCGCCTCGTGGAGAGGTCTCCAGAGGATAGGCGCATTGGCATCAGTCGTCTGCTTGAGCTGCTCTGCCATGTGGTCAAGGTCGGCAACGATAGCATCATAGCCCTCCTGATCCTCACCGCTCATAGCCTTTGCAAGGTCAAAGTTGGTATACTCGGAATAGAATGCCTGCCACCAAGCACCGCCGTTATATTCCATATACTGCTCGGGCGGATACCAGTGCCAGCAAAGCGAAACTATACCGCCCTCATTGTTTACCCAGTCGATCGCCTGGATAGGCACCATATCTCCGCCGCCTGCTCCGTGAGCAAGCGCACTGTTTGAAAGGTTTAGCACATCAAGTCCCAGTATAGCGGGGGTCTTGCCGGTGTGCTTCTGTATCTCCTTGAATTCACGGCTGTCCTTGCCCTCGTTGTCTCCCGAGAACTGACCCGAGATAACATACTTTCCGTAAACATCGGTAAGGAAATTGAAAAGCCTCTTTGCCTCGTCCGATGCGTTAGGGTTCGACAGCTTGTTCTCTACATCATACTGTGAAAGATCAATAGCCGGAGCAGGGGTTATCGTGATGCTGTCAACATAGATATGACCCTGATCGCCTCTTATGCCTATCTTATAGGTCCCGGCGCCGGGGATAAGAACATTCTCGGCGACCGTATCACCGAACTCCTTGGTGGCCGAAGTAAAGGATGTGAGCGCATTGCCATCGACAGTGATAAGGTTTGACTGACCCTCGGAGTCAGCTGCCATTCTGAGCGTTATGTTATAGCTGCCCTCGGCAGGTATCTCCACATCAAAGGTGACCTCATCGTCCTTTGATGCTATCGAAACAAAGCCCGAGCCTGTGAAATCTCCCAGGAAGGCCTGCTCCAGCACCTCAGCGCTGCCGCCGAGCTCACCGTCCTCGGCCTCGACAGTATACTCAAAGTCCTCGGGTATATCATACTCGTTCGTCACATCGGAAAGGTCGAGATCGCCCATGGTCTCAACCACCGGTGCGGTAGTTGTCGTTGCTGCCTGAGAGCTGTCAGAGGATGCTTTGCTCTCGCTCTTGCCGCTGGATGAGCCTGTTTCGCTGCCGCATCCGACCGCTGCTGTCATCATCAGCGCTGCCGCAAAAGCCGCACCTCTTTTCATTTTGTTTTTCATAATATTAACCTCCAAATACAAGCATTTCTGCCGTTTCTGATAATATGATATCACAAAAAAGCAAAATGTCAATAGCCAAAACCGTATGTAAACGATACCCTTTAAAAATAAATTTTTTAAACAAAAACAAAGCGGTGCCGAGCACCCGGACGGGATATCCTGCACCGCTTATTTCAATCGTTATCTTGTGTTTTTTCTCAGCCTTCGACAAAACCGCCCGTATCCTCCATGAGCTTGAAATGCACCGTCAGCTTTTCATATATGCCGTCTGTCCCCAGTCTCATAACATCACAGGTCAGCGTGTCTCCGGGCTTGTTATCGGCAAAGATGTCCGACACCTTTTCATAATCCAGAGGATCCTTGCCGTTTATAGAAACTATTATATCTCCCTCTTCAAGCCCGCTGTTTGCGGCATCACAGTTCTCGTCGATATCAACGACATAAGCACCGCCGGGGGTGTTGTTTATCTCTGCCGTCGTTTCTGTTATAAGGTAGTAGGTTATACCTATCCTTGTCCTGCCGCTGACGAACCCTTTCTCTATAAGGTCTTCGATTATCGGCTTCAGCTCGTCTGTCGAAACAGCAAACCCTATGCCCTCATAGTCGTTCGAGGAAAGCTTTGAGGAGGTGATGCCTATGACCTGACCCCACATATTGAACAGACCGCCGCCCGAGTTTCCGGGGTTTATAGCCGCATCTATCTGGATACAGTCGATATAGTCGGTCCCGTTCTTTGACCTTACCTTCCTGCTCACCGAAGAAACGACACCTGCTGTCACCGAGTTGTTATACCCTGCCGGAGAGCCGATAGTAACTATCTCCTCTCCCTGTCTGACATCCGCCGAGCTTCCGAACTCGGCAGGCTTCAGCCCCTGGGCATTTATCTTTATAACAGCGATATCGGTAGTCTGGTCCGCCCCAACAAGCACGGCTGCATACTCCAGTCCGTCATTGGTGACCACCTTTATCCCCGAGCTGCTGCCCTCAACGACATGAGCATTGGTGACTATATACCCCTTGTCGCTCATTATGATACCGCTGCCCTGCCCCTTTGAAAGCAGTGACTTCGACGAGGAATAGACCTCGATATATACAACACTGTCCGCCGCTGCCTTTGCAACGCCCTCAACGGTATATCTTCCGTCCTCACGAACGAACTCTCCGTCGAGATGAGGTTTCTCTGCCACAGGTAGCGTGAAATTGACTCTCTGCTCGCCTCTTATAAGGTTGCCCAGCCACCCGTTGCCTCTGAGCGATATCATCGAGATGCCCACACCTGCAAACACCAGCACAAGCATAGCGCTGACGGTGAGGAACACTTTTAAGCCTCTGTGCTTCTTTTTCGGCACGAGCGGCTTTTTAGCACCTCTCCAGAATATATCGTCCGTCTGCTCGGAGCTCACAGCGCCCTTCGGCAGCCTGACAGGATCGGACCCGGCTGTTTCCTGTGTGATCTCCTTTTCGGCTTCTTCAAAATAATCCACAGCATACTCCTTAATTTAACAGCATCACCGTCCTGCACAACGGGCAGCTCTGAGATGCCGTTTATCATCGCTAGGTTGTTTCCGACGGCTTGTTCGGAAGAGTGAACACAAATTCGGTATACTCTCCCTTTACGCTCCTTACCATTATCTCGCCGCCGTGCAGTCTGACTATCGAGCGCACTATATTAAGACCGAGCCCCACCCCTGTCTTATCAAGGCCCCGGGACTTGTCAGTCTTATAAAATCTGTCGAACACAAGCGGCAGCTCATCCTCAGAAAGGCCCTCGCCGCTGTTCTTTATGGACACGGCTGTCATTATACCCTGTTTTTCAAAGGAAAACTCGATATAACCGCCCTCATCCACAAACTTGATAGCGTTCTCGATCAGGTTATACATGACCTGATGGACCAGGTCATTATCGGCATAGAGATCCATTCTTTCCGTATCAAGACCTCTGATATCTATCTTCTTGTCCTCAAGCCTTGTTTCAAACGTCACAAGAGTATCCACTATCGGTTCGAGTACAGAAAAATAAGCAAAGTTCAGTTCAAGCTCTCCGGCCTCTATCTTCGCAAGGTTCAGCATACTTCTCACAAGCCTTGCAAGGCGGTTTACCTCGGACGAGATGATCTTCAGATATCTCGGCTGCTCCTCCGGCGGTATTGTGCCGTCGAGCATACCGTCAACAAAGCCGCCTATCGAAGTCATAGGTGTCCTCAGCTCGTGGGAAACGTTAGCCAGAAAGCTGTTCCTCATAGTATCATAGCTTTTCAGGTTAGCCGTCATCTCGTTGAATGAATTTGCCAGCTGGTCAAACTCTGCTACCGAATATTCCGGCAGCGTCACCGAGAAATCTCCCTTACCTATCTCAACAGAAGCATTGGCTATCTCCTTTACAGGCGCCGTCAGCTTTATAGTCATAAAGTATACCAGGAACATAACGATGACCAGCACCATTATCGCCGAGATGATGAAAAGCTCGCCTATATTCCAGAGATACTCATTCTGCTCGTCCTCATCGGTCAGCGAAAGCATATAATAGTAGGGACCGTTGGCTTTGAACCTTGTTCCCACTATATGTGAGTTTTTGTGCAGGCAGCCCCCTAGGTTGGATTTCTTATAGGTATACCCATCTTTAAAATCCTTCAGCTCCTTAACAGGGATCCTTTCGGGTATCTTGAAAACGTGATGCGTCGAATAGACTATCACATCACCGTCATCCGCACAAAGCACAAAATCCACGTTCGTATCGGCAGCATATCTTTCAAACTCCGCCGAAATGTCCTCCTTCCAGCTGGCCGGGTCGTCGTCCATACGGTCTCTTGCATAGGAAGCGAGAGTCCTTGTCTGCTTTTCAAGAAGGTTCTTCTCGTTGGTCACAAAATACCGGGAAGAAACAAGCAGTAATACTGCGCCCAAGCAAACAAAGCTGACGAGTATTACTGCTGAACAAATAGCAAAGTATTTAAAAAATATGCTTACTTTCTTATTCATGAGCTCCTTCTGCGACCTCGAACTTGTAGCCGACGCCCCATACAGTCTTGAGTGCCCACTTATCAGAAACACCCTCAAGCTTTTCTCTGAGTCTTTTTACATGAACGTCGATCGTTCTCGAATCGCCGTAGTACTCAAAGCCCCAGACCTCATCCAGAAGCTGATCTCTGGTATAAACTCTGTTCGGATTGGATGCCAGATGGAAAAGCAGCTCCAGCTCCTTCGGCGGTGTGTCGAGCACCTGGCCGTTGACCCTGAGCTCATACCTTGTCATATTTACCGACAGCTTGTCATACTTGACTTCCTTTACCTCACTCTCGGCACTGCTCTGTCCCACTCTTCTGTAAACAGCCTTGATCCTTGCTATAACTTCCTTGGTGTCAAACGGCTTTACAATATAGTCGTCTGCTCCAAGCTCAAGTCCCAGCACCTTATCAAAGGTCTCGCTCTTTGCAGTTATCATTATGATAGGCACATTAGACTTCTTTCTTATCTCTCTGCATACCTGCCATCCGTCTATGCCCGGGAGCATAACATCCAGAAGGATTATGTCAGGCTTCAGCGCATTGATTTTAACAATGGCCTCCTCACCGTCATGTGCAAGTATAACTCCGTAGCCGTCCTTTTCAAGATAGAGCCTCAAAAGCTCACATATGTTCTTGTCATCATCTACAACCAAAACTCTGCCCAGTGACATTTTTCAGTTCCCCCTTTTTTCATATTTCCCTGTTTTTTGGGTTTGAATGAAATTTGACTAATCCTGACAATTTCTCTCAATTAATAAATACATTATAACAAATTTACAATTGCAAGAGATTAAAATCATGTGAACCATCAATTAACTTTCATTGATTATAGCACATGAAAGCCCCTCTTGTCAACAAAAAAACCAATATTTAAGATATTTAACCAAATTTTTGTAACTTCTCTCTCCTCTTTTCTCCGGTATCCGCCCGACAGAAAAAATCGCAGCGATCCGCCAAAACCGCCAAACTGCGTGCTTTGCGGACACATCGCTGCGAAATAACGAAAAACGCAGAAATCAGGCAATCACGAGATGTTGTGTAAATTTGCCAAAATTCAAAACCAATTCAACGCTTGATTATGCAAGTATACAAAGTTTTGTAAAACCCCTTTAAAAGACTTGAAAATTATCAAAAAGATGCTAAAATATATTTAGCACTCAAAAGCGAAGAGTGCTAAAAATATTCGCGCTAACAGAAGCGAAACGCAAAATCGCTTCTTAACATTTAAAAGGAGGAAACATTTATGACTATCAAACCGTTACAGGACAGAGTTGTCGTTAAGATGACCGAGGCCGAGGAAACAACAAAGGGCGGCATCATCCTCACAGGCTCCGCAAAGGAGAAGCCCGAGGTAGCCGAAGTTATCGAAGTCGGCGAGGGCAAGAAGGATGTTGCTATGACTGTCAAGAAGGGCGACAAGGTGCTGCTCTCCAAATACAGCGGAACTAATGTAAAGCTCGACGGTGAGGAATATATCATCGTTAAGATGGAAGATATTCTTGCAATAGTAAAATAATCTATATGGAGGTAATCTATAATGGCTAAACAGATAATTTACGGCGAGGAAGCAAGAAAGGCTCTCCAGTCGGGTATCGACCAGCTGGCTGATACTGTCAAGATAACCCTTGGACCCAAGGGCAGAAACGTTGTTCTTGACAAGAAGTTCGGTGCTCCCCTTATCACCAACGACGGTGTTACGATAGCAAAGGAGATCGAGCTTGACGACGCTTTTGAGAATATGGGCGCACAGCTCGTCAAGGAAGTTGCTACCAAGACAAACGATGCCGCAGGCGACGGCACCACGACCGCTACTCTGCTGGCTCAGGCGCTGGTAAGAGAGGGTATGAAGAATATCGCAGCAGGCGCTAATCCTATGATAATAAAGAAAGGTATGGCTGCTGCTGTTGACACTGCTGTTGACACTATCATCGCAAACTCCAAGAAGATCGAGGGCTCGAAGGATATCGCAAGAGTCGGTGCTGTTTCCGCAGGCGACGACACCATAGGCAAGCTGATAGCTGAGGCTATGGATAAGGTAACTGCTGACGGCGTTATCACTCTTGAGGAGTCCAAGACTGCCGAGACATACAGCGAGGTCGTTGAGGGTATGCAGTTCGACAGAGGATACATCGCTCCTTATATGGTAACGGACACCGACAAGATGGAGGCTGTTCTTGACGAGCCTTACATCCTTATCACAGACAAGAAGATCTCCAGCATTCAGGAGATACTGCCGCTTCTCGAGCAGATCGTAAAGGCAGGCAAGAAGCTGCTCATCATCGCTGAGGACGTTGAGGGCGAGGCTCTGTCCACTCTGATCGTAAACAAGCTCAGAGGCACATTCACCTGCGTAGCAGTAAAGGCTCCCGGCTTTGGCGACAGAAGAAAGGAAATGCTCCAGGATATCGCTATCCTGACAGGCGGAGAGGTCATCTCCTCCGAGCTTGGTCTTGAGCTCAGCGAGACACAGATCGAGCAGCTGGGTACCGCAAGACAGGTAGTTGTTCAGAAGGAGAACACTATCATCGTTGACGGCGCAGGCGACAAGAAGCAGATCAAGGCAAGAGTTGCACAGATCAAGAGCCAGATCGAGACCACGACCTCTGATTTTGACAGAGAAAAGCTTCAGGAAAGACTTGCTAAGCTCTCGGGCGGTGTTGCAGTTATCAAGGTAGGTGCAGCGACCGAGGTAGAGATGAAGGAGAAGAAGCTCAGGATCGAGGACGCTCTCGCAGCAACAAAGGCAGCTGTTGAAGAGGGTATCGTCGCAGGCGGCGGAACAGCGCTCATCAATGCTATGCCTGCCGTAAAGAAGCTTGTTGATAAGCTTTCAGGCGACGAGAAGACAGGAGCTATGATCGTTTACAGAGCGCTCGAGGAGCCTGTAAGACAGATAGCTCTCAACGCAGGCCTTGA
>DFEO01000097.1:1736-2756 GCA_002368715.1 Ruminococcus sp. UBA3800 | reverse complement strand
TTATCATCGACAAGATCGTTCGCTCCAGAAAGGTAGGCTACGGCTTCAATGCTTACACCTCCGAGTATGTTGATATGATCCCCGCAGGTATCGTTGATCCTACAAAGGTAACACGTTCTGCACTCCAGAATGCTGCTTCCGTTGCAGCAATGGTGCTCACAACAGAGAGCCTTGTTGCAGACAAGAAGGATCCCCAGGCTGATGCCGCTATGGCAGCTGCTGCCGCAGGCGCAGGCGGAATGGGCGGAATGTACTGATAAGTACCCGCCGCACAGCTTTGACGTTCACAGCATAGAGCGTACTAGTGGTCTTGCTGCCCGGTGACTGACATTTTGTACGGTCTTTACCTGGTGAACACTGAACACATGGATATCAGAGCAGCTTCTTCCGAAAAATCGGGAGAGGCTGCTTTATTCTGGTCTGTGAAGTTGTGGATCTGCAAAGCCGTCAGCTCTTCGGCCTCGCACAGCTTTGGCAGATAAGGGGGCTGCGGACAGAGGCTTTGGTTTTGTGCAAAAATGCTTGACATTGATAATAAGATGTGTTATAATAGCCTCTGTAAGAAAATATGAGCTTTTTCGCCTTGCGGTCATGTTTGCCGCAGGGTCGTTTTGCTGTAATGGGGAGTTTTGTGATTTTGTTCAGTTTGTGCCTGCCCATTTTGCAAAAACTATTTAGTTTTCCGAAGTTTAAAAGAATAATTATTTTAACTTAAAAAATGTGAAATAATGGGCTTTCGGCCAAGACCTGATGGAGGTAAGTTTATGACAGTAAGGGAAGATCTAAGGAACGTTGCGATAATCGCTCACGTTGACCACGGCAAGACAACTCTCGTCGATCAGATGCTCAAACAGAGCGGAACTTTCAGAGAGAACCAGGCTGTGGAAGAGCGTGTTATGGACTCGAACGATATCGAGCGTGAGAGAGGTATAACCATTCTTGCAAAGAACACTTCGATAAAGTATAAGGACACTAAAATAAACATCATCGACACCCCCGGCCATGCCGATTTCGGCGGCG
>DFEO01000097.1:0-1682 GCA_002368715.1 Ruminococcus sp. UBA3800 | reverse complement strand
TTCGGCGGCGAGGTCGAGCGTGTGCTCAAAATGGTAAACGGTGTTATCCTGCTGGTCGATGCTGCCGAGGGCCCTATGCCCCAGACAAGGTTCGTTCTCCAGAAGGCACTGGAGCTTGGTCACAAGATCATCATCGCCGTTAACAAGATAGACAAGCCCGACGCAAGGCTCAACGAGGTCGTGGATGAGGTGCTTGAGCTTCTTATCGACCTTGATGCCACCGACGAACAGCTTGACAGCCCCGTGCTTTTCTGCTCGGGACGTGACGGCACGGCATCGCTGACTATGGAGATCGGCAAGGATATGACTCCCCTGTTCGATATGATACTTGAATACATCCCTGCTCCCGAGGTGGACACCGAGGGCTCTATGCAGTATCTTGTTTCGGCTATCGACTATAACGAATATGTGGGCAGGATAGCTATCGGCCGTATCGAGCGTGGCGAGATGAAGGTAAACCAGGACGTTACTATCGGAGACTTCCACGAAACGAAGAAAGAATACCGTGGAAAGATAGTTACGATGTATCAGATAGAGGGACTTGAAAGGGTGCCCTGCCAGAGCGCCAAGGCAGGAGATATCGTGTGCATAAGCGGTATCGAGAATATTACCATAGGCGACACTATCTGCCAGTTCGGCGATTTTGAGCCTATCCCGTTCGTGAAGATATCCGAGCCTACTGTCGAGATGACATTCAGCGTGAACAATTCACCGTTTGCCGGAAGAGAGGGCAAGTTCGTTACCTCACGTCAGCTGAGAGAAAGGCTGTTCAAGGAGCTTCTCAAAGACGTTTCTCTGAGAGTCAGCGAGACAGACTCGACAGACAGCTTCAAGGTAGCAGGCAGAGGCGAGATGCACCTTTCGATACTTATCGAAAATATGAGAAGAGAGGGCTATGAGCTGGGCGTATCCACTCCCCATGTTCTTTATAAGGAGATAGACGGCAAGCTCTGCGAGCCTATCGAGAGACTTGTTATCGACGTTCCGGAAACAGCTGTAGGCTCTATAATGGAGAAGATCGGTTCAAGAAAGGGCGAGCTCCAGGAGATGACACCTATGGGCAGCAGGATGAGGCTCGAGTTCCTTATCCCTGCAAGAGGTCTTTTCGGATATAAGAGCGAATTTCTTACCGACACCAAGGGTGAGGGAATAATGAGCTCGGTGTTCCACAGCTATGAGCAGTATAAGGGAGATATCCCCAAGCGTTCCACAGGTTCGCTGGTGGCTTTTGAAACAGGAGAGGCAGTTACCTACGGTCTGTTCAACGCACAGGAGAGAGGCGAGCTCTTCATCGGCGCAGGCACACCCGTTTACGAGGGAATGATAGTCGGTGCTTCTCCAAAGCAGGAGGATCTTGTGGTGAATGTCTGCAAGAAAAAGCACCTGACAAACACCCGTGCAAGCGGTTCTGACGATGCGCTTAGGCTTATACCGCCGAGGATAATGAGCCTTGAGGATTGTCTCGAATTCATTGCAGACGACGAGCTTCTTGAGATAACCCCGAAGAACATCAGGATAAGAAAGAAGACTCTCTCAAACACCCAGAGAGCAAAGGACAGAGCTAAGCTCGGATAATATAAAAAACAGCACGCTGTAAATTTCAGCGTGCTGTTTTTAGTTACTCTTTTGCAAGGTTCACGCAGTGTCACGAAATGAAAAGCATAGTCGTAACCCACCCCTCC
>DFEO01000074.1 GCA_002368715.1 Ruminococcus sp. UBA3800 | reverse complement strand
TCGGCGGCTTTCTTTTCGGCAGCAGCCTTCTCCTCGGCAGCCTTTTTTTCGGCCTCGGCCTTGGCTTTTGCTTCCTCTTCCATCTTCACCAGATCCTCGGGCTTCTTGTTGTCAGCGAAAAACTCGTTGAAGCTTTCCACCTGATTTTTCTGAGTAAAGTATTCCAGAACATAAGACACCTCATCTGCGCCGAGAGCAGTCTGCGACTTTTTCGGCTCCTCCGAAAGCTGCATAAGGCAGCTTATGATGTCGTTGTTCGTCAAACCAAGATCCTTAGCCAGTTCTCCCAGCTTATATTTATTAGCTTTGATAGCCATAGGCGATCTTTACCTCCTTAAAATTCAAATTCATCAATGTCAGTCTTTATCTCTTCAAGTCCCTTGGCAGCGGCCTTTGCAAAGCCTGCGTCCGTCACGGCAAGTATACCTGTCCGCTTGCCGAGCCCCTCTGCCAGGCTGTCCATAGTCAGTCCCAGCGCATAGCATTTTACGCCGTATCTTGCGCAGAAATATCTGACTTCTTTCAGTGACTTTTCCGATATATCGTCTGCCGTAAAAACGGCTCTGGCATTGCCGTTTTTGCAGGCATCCTTCATCATGTCCATTCCCATGCTGAGCCTGCCTGCCCTGGCGCACATAGAAAGGATACCGATCTTACTTTTCATTTCCAAGCTGCGCCTCCAGACCTTCATACACGCTGTCCTCTATCCTGCACGAAAAGCTTTTTTCAAACCGTCTTGCCTTTCTTGCAGCCTGAAAACAGGTGATGTTTTTGCATATATATGCGCCTCTGCCTGATTTCTTGCCGGTAAGGTCGAGCGATATCTCGCCCTCCTTGCTTCTCACCACTCTCACAAGCTCCTTCTTCGGCTTCATCTCATTGCACCCAAGGCACATCCTCAGCGGTGTTTTCTGGTTTTTCATTCTTCGCCTTCCTCAGAGATGATATCCTCTGCGGTCTCTTCTTCAAGAAGCTCCTCTTCATCGTTCTCCTCGGGCTCGGGGATAGGCTCCTTGTCCGAAACGATGTCTATCTTATAGCCGGTGAGGCCTGCGGCAAGCTTTGCGTTCTGACCCTTGTTTCCGATAGCCAGTGAAAGCTGATCGTCGGGAACTGTCACACGGCAGATCCTTGCTTCTTCGTCATTCTGGAGTATATCGACCCTGAGCACATTTGCCGGCGCCAGAGCCTTTGCGATGAACTCTGCCTCGTCCTCTACCCAGGAGATAACGTCTATCTTTTCGCCGTTGAGCTCGTTGACAACAGAGCTTATCCTTGACTTTCTGGGTCCTATGCAGGCGCCCACAGCGTCAACGTTCTCATCCTTGGACCATACGGCTATCTTGCTTCTTGCTCCGGCAACTCTCGAAATAGCCTTTACCTCAACAGTGCCGTCAGCTATTTCGGGCACCTCGATCTCAAACAGCCTCTTTACCAGCTCTCTGTGAGTTCTCGATATCTTGATAGAGGGCTTTCTTTCCGCATTGACGATGCCTACCACATAGACCTTTATAATATCGCCTGCTCTGAGCTCCTCGCCGGGTATCTGCTCGTTTCTCACAAGATAAACCTCGTTATTGTCGATAGTCAGCACAGCATTGAGCGTTGAGGGCTCCACCTTCTGAACAGTAGCCGAAACGCACTCGTGCTCTTTGTCGTGATACTGAGCGATGAGCTTCTCTCTTTCAAAGTCCTTTATGTCGTGCTTTATCGACTGCTTTGCGTTCTGTGCCGCAACTCTTCCGAACCTTGCGGGGTCAAGGGGTATCTCTACCATATCGCCCACCTTGATATCCGGGTCATAGGTCTTTGCCTCGTCAAGGAAGATCTCGTTGTCGGGATCGTCAACGAACATCACGTCCATTACTTCCTTGAGCAGCTTCATCTCAAACTTGTTGTTGTCGGGGTCGATAGTTATGTTTATATGCTCGCTGAAGGGATAATCCTTCTTTATTGCCTTTTCTATTCCCGACTTGATCTTTTCGATCAGCGTGTCTCTGTCAATGTGGCTCTCTGCCGAGAGAGCATCGAGCGCCATAAAAAAGCGCTGCTCAAAGGAGATCTCCTCTTTCTTGTTTTTTCTCACCTTAGCCATTTTTCTTACCATTCCTTTCAAGTATATTGGGCTTTTTTGCCCTTCCAGTCGTTATTCAGAACAGGTCTGCGTCGTCATTCAGCTTGACATAAGCGCAGTCCGAGAGGTCGAATGTGATCTCGCCGGTGCTGTTGCCTTCATCGTCCAGCGTGCAGCACAGTATCTTTCCATTTTCATATCCGGCAAGCCCGACCACAAACTCACGGTTGCCGTCCTTGTCAGGCCTTATCAGCCTCACTCTTATCACGTCGCCTATGCACACCTCAAAATGCTCGGGTCTCCTCAGCTCTCTGCCGAGCCCCGGGCTCCCGCATTCGAGCACATAGCTCTGACTTATGGGGTCTGCTTCATCAAGTATCTTGTTGAACGGTCTTGTGAACGCTTCGCAGTCGTCCATATCTATGCCGCCGTCCTTGTCGATGAGCACCTTCAGATACCAGGTAGCCCCCTCTTTTTCAAAGCGGACGTCCCAGAGGAAAAATCCGAGCTCGTCTGCCAGCGGCTGAGCAAGCTCTCTCACGGTCTGTACCGTGTTTTTCTTTTCTGCCATTCTTACCTCCCTAAAGTTTTATCTCTGCGCAAAGCAAAGAAAGCTGCGGGGAAAACCCCTATACAAAACCAAAAGACCGGAAGTCAAGTTCCAGTCTTTTAGTAAAGCCTATTGCATATATTATAACACACCGCTTTGCTGTTTTCAAGGGGTTTTATCCGTCAATTTGCGATTTTTGTGAATAATATAGCAACAGACTGTAAATATTCTGTTATTCCTCCGGAGGCTTCAGCGCTCTGGGCTTTTTCACTGTTCCCTCGACAAAGTCGATAGGCAGAGTGAAAAGAATTCCCGTGTTCGGCTGGGAGAGGTCTCCCACTGTATTATAAACGACCTTTCTTGCCGAGTCGAGCTGGTTGTTTTTTATGACCGAGATTATCGTTTTGTTTTCCTCGTCGCCGCTGAACAGTGCCCTGAGCGATGCGCTTATCATGGAGCTCCCAAGCTTTGAGAGCGTTTCCGCCATACCCGAGGAGTCTATTATAGTGGCACCTCTTATACCTGATGCCGACAGACCCTCAAGAAGATATTCCAGAGCGTCTGTCTTATTAAGGATTATGACCATCAGCTTCATTTATTGTTCCTCTCTGTCTGTCGGTTATCATTCTGCGTCCTGCGAAGATGTTTCCACCACCGAGCCTGCGGTCTCTGAAAGCATCTTATCAACGCTCTTGAAGTATTCATCGTTTATCTTGAAATGCATCTCGTCCGTCCATTCGCCCTCGGGAACAAGAGCCACAGCAGGCGTCATATGCATATCCAGCATATCTCTTATCTTCATCTTTTCTTCTATCCACTGCTCCTTGGTCCAGTCGGTAGAGCTGTTTGTAACGATGAGATCGTAAATGTTGTCAAGGTTGTCCTTTGTCAGTGTGCTCTGCTGGAAGGCGTTATTTATCAGCGAAGAGACGGCAGTTCCCAAAAACTTCATATTTCCGCCTCTGCCTTCTTTGAAAACTGGGTACTGACAGATGAGTCTTATCTGTCTGCCCGAGAGCTGTGAAAGCTCGCCCGCAGGGAGCGATATATCGTTCTCGTCGTTGTCCTGCGAGAGGTAGTACAGCTCCTCGTCAGGCGCATAGGCTATACCTCCGATAATGTCACATATAGTTTCAAAGGAGGTGTTGCTCACCGTCGCATAATTCGTGAAGGTCATCCCGAACATCTTTTCCACAGCATTCTCAACGCTCTTGATGCCCTTTGCCTCATATACCTCTCTCAGTGTCTTGCCGCTTTCGTTTACAGTGAATGCCGAAACAGGAATAACGACTATCTTCTGTGCATCCGGCGCTACCCTGACTATCGTCATCTCCACCAGGACGTTCTTGCTGTTCACCCTGGCCAGGAACGTGTTATATGTGGGGTTTTCCGAAACAGCCTTGTTCTTGTCGTCATCTCCGAAAAGCACGCCTGTCTTTTTTAGCATATAGAAGGATACAAGTCCTATTATCACGAGAAAGATTATCATCGTGATAAAATAAACCAGCGCAATTGGCGCCTGCGATCTTCTTTTCTTCTTCTTTTTTGTCTGAGCCATACTATACGTTCTCCTTAAATGTATTGTCGGTATAGAGAAATTTTTGCAAAACTATTGAAAAATCCTCTCAAAGGGTGTAAACTATTCATTGGGGTCTTTGCCGGGCTTGAAATAAAGGCTGCGGTAGGGTTCCCTGTCAAGATCGAATATCCTTGTTTCGAGGCTGCGTTCCCTTGCCATTTTTATGGTCATACCTGTGCCCGAGCTGACAATGTCCGATCTTACCACGCCGATAAGCCGTGAAGAGTGCTCGACCATAAAAAGGTTTCGCTCTCTGTAACATCCGTTGTGAAAAGCCTTGCTGACGACCACAGCCGCATCGGCCTGAGCAAGTGTCTTTACATAAAGTGCCCTCTGGTCGTCCGTTTTGAGCTCGTCTATCTGCATAGGATAAGGAACAGCGCAGACAAGCGATATGCCTTCAAAGCCTGCGGTCCTTTTCATAGTCAGTATCTCGCTTGCTCCGAGAAGGTCTATGCCGCCTGCCATACCGCTTATAAATGTGCGGTAGCCGTCGCTGTATGCTTCCCGGACAGCCAGCCTGAGCCAGCTTTTAAGATCCCTCATAGGTCTTGAACCGGGATCTCCGCCCAGCGGCAGCACTTTGGCTCTGTGTCCTGTAAAGCAGCAGGTCTGAGTCTTGCAGGAAATGAAGCGGTCGGGCGTGATGATCTGTGTCATAAGTTGTATCCCGACCCTTCGATAATTTTTTCGATACACACCTATTATAACACATAGATCTTACTTTTTCAATAGCTTTTGCCATTAAATCACAAAAAATGTTGCCGCTGCACCGCCGGTGCGTCCTGCGGCTGAATATCTTATTATACATATATATAAAGGAATGAGTAAAATGCAGTTTCTCAAAAGATGCAGGGCTGAGATAAGCCTTGACAGCGTAAGGTTCAACACGGAGCAGTATAAGAAGTTCCTGGGTCCGTCCACCGAGCTTCTGTGTGTGGTAAAGGCCGACTGCTACGGTCACAGCGACAGGATAATAGTGCCGTTTCTTGAAAACGAGCTTGGGGTGAAGTGGTTCGCTGTTGCAAATATCACCGAGGCGGTAAGGCTCAGGGAAGAGGGCATAAAGGGTAACATCCTTATTCTTGGCATGACAGCCTGCGAGTATGCAGACGAGCTGGTAAGGTATGATATCATCCAGGCCTGCACCGAGCTTTCCTATGCGCAGGCTCTCTGCCGCTGTGTGACATCGGGCAGGGTAAGGCTCCACTGTGCGGTAGACACGGGAATGACAAGGATAGGCCTTACGGGAACGGCAGAGGAGAACGCAGAGCAGCTGCTGGAGATATCAAGGCTCGGGGGCGTCAGTCTCGAGGGCATTTTTACACATTATGCCTGCGCCGACACGCCCGATGAGGACAGCTGTGCTTATACCGCAGCACAGACCGAACGGATAAAGCAGACCGCAAAGCTCGCAAGAGAAAAGGGCGTCGTGCTCTCACAGGTGCATTTTCTCAATTCTGCAGGCGGCATACATCACTATGATCCCGAGAGTACGCTTGCAAGGCTGGGGATAGTCCTTTACGGGCTTTATCCCGATGCGGATGTCGGGCTGCCGTTTGTTCCGCAGCCTGTTATGACCTTTGTGGGGATGATATCACAGGTCAAGACCATCTCTCCGGGAACCGCCGTCAGCTACGGCAGGACGTTCGTGGCAGACAGGAGGATGAAGCTTGCGACCGTTTGCGTGGGCTATGCGGACGGCTATCCGAGAGCCCTCTCGAACAAGGGCGAGGTGCTTGTGAACGGGCACAGATGCCGCATAACGGGCCGTGTTTGCATGGATCAGTTTATGTGCGATGTTACCGATGCCGGCGAGGTAAAGCCCGGCGATGAGGCCGTTCTTATCGGAAGACAGGGGAGCGAGCAGATAACCGCCGACGATATTGCCAAACTGACAGGGACCATAGGCTATGAGATAGTGTGCGGCATAACGCAGAGGGTGCCGAGGGTGTGTGTGCGCCAAACGCTTTAGATAAGGGGAAAACAAATATTATTTTAATTGTAAAAAACTATTGACAAAACGTGAAATATGGTTTAATATATAGAAAGGTAGTTTACCTGAATGTTTCTGTGAGCTGTTTTGTGCTTTTGCTATGCGGATGTTCAGAACGGCTAAATATGATTTAAGGAAATGGGGAAATGTATTATGGCAAAATTCTGTGAGAAATGTGGAGCACAGCTGGAAGACAGCGCTACGTTCTGCACAGCCTGCGGGGCTACTCAGGGTCAGCCTGCACAGGCAGCACCACAGGCAGCACCTTCTGCACAGGGAGGCGCACAGGGCTTTGCGGCTAATATGCCGAAGGTCTCTGCAAACGATATCAAGGAAGCAATGAATATTGAGAACATCAAGAACCTTCCTAAGACAAAGGATAAGAAAACTATCGCTATCCTCGGATGTGCGGCACTTATCGTTATCATCGTACTTATTATCCTGTTCTCGCTTATTTTCGGAGGCGGATACAAGTCACCTCTGGATGACTTCTGCAAGGGCTTCAACAAGAGCAACTCGAAGCTGATGCTGAAGGCTACTATGCCGGATGATGCTTTCGATGCTTATGTAGACGAGAACGACCCTGACTGGGACGATATGGATGATTCTCTTGATTCTATGAAGAAGCTTGTAGGCATCAAGTACGGCGATGATGTTGAGATCTCTTACAAGGTAACAGACAAGAGCGAGATATCCAAGTCCAAGCTCAAGAAGAAGTATAAGAGCCAGGCAAAGGCTTGGGCAAAGGCTGCTGACGGTTCTACTTCTGATTATTATCCTACTGCCGGATATGAGCTCGAGGTCGAGTTCACTATCGAGGGCGACGATGATGAGGATACCGAGGAGACCACAGTTAAGGTCGGCAAGGTAGACGGCGACTGGATCATTCTTGACGGCGGCGCATTCGACTCGCTCAAAGCAAGCTCGAACAGCCTCGGTCTTGACGATATCGACGATATAGATCTTGACGATTACCTTTGATCTAAAAACCGAATAAGCTGAAATGGGGGCGCTTTTGCCCCCATTTTTAAAAAAGCAAATACAGAAAGTGAGTTGATATATCATGGCAAGTTGTCCGAACTGCGGAAACGAGCTTGCGGAGGGCGCAAAGTTCTGTGCTTCCTGCGGAACGAGGATACAGAGCCTTGTTCAGACGGGTATGTGTGCTGTCTGCGGAAATACTTTGGCAGCAGGAGCTAAGTTCTGCCCTGTGTGCGGAACGAAGACGGCTTTGGAAGAAGCTCCTGAGCCGGTGGCGCAGGAGATAGACCGCAACCCGACGATGGACACCGTTGAGGTGCCGCAGATCGATTATTCCGACTACGATGTTCAGCCCGATGTTAGCGATATACCCAAGCATACAGATGATATGCCGACTATGGAGAGTGTATATCTGCCGGGTCAGGAGCCCTATCAGGCGCCGGCTCAGCAGCAGGCTCCGAAGCCTGCACCGGTACAGGCAGCACCTCAGGATGCTGTGATACCGCCTCCGGCACCTGCTCCTCAGCCTGTACAGCAGCCTGCTTATCAGCAGCCTGTCCAGCAGGGTCCCGTGCCTCAGCCCCAGTATCAGCAGCCTATGCCTGATTACCAGCAACCGCAGGGTCCCATACCCCAGCAGCAGCCCACCCAGAGTGGTGTTACTCCCGGGAAGGGTGCGGGCGCACTGGTGCCTATCATCCTGATAATACTTATACTGGCAGTTATCATCGTTGACGTGTTCGTACTGTTCAGAAAGCAGATATTCGGTGACGACGATTCGTCCTCGAAGAAGGCAGCTTCGGTGGTCACTATCGCAGAGGAAGAGGCTTATCCGTATTTCACGGAATAGAGGAAGCGCAGGCGCATTAAAGAAGCATTATTTAAGGCACTTTTGTCGGGAGACCGGCAAAAGTGCCTTTTTGTTTGCTTTGTGCAGCGCCTGCTCAGTGAATAGTGAAGAGTGAATAATGAATAATGAATAATGAATAATTAAGGTATCGCCTTCGGCGATGTTTTTTTATTAGCACGCACAAAGCAATCCCCCTCCCCTCCGGGGAGGGTAGGGGAATCTATTAGCTTACACAAAACCCTGATGGGTGGGGGCGTTAGCCGTGCGGCGAGCACCCCCCTCCCCTCCGGGGAGGGTAGGGGGATCTATTAGCTTACACAAAACCCTGATGGGTGGGGGAATTGGGTGCAGGTGCACGCACCTGCCGGCGAGCACTAGGCTTTCTTTTTCTTTTCCTTTTTGCCGCCGATGGACATTGTGAAGATCTTGTCGCTCATAAATATCGAAAGTGCTATCTTTATGCATACGGCAAGGAACACTGCCTGATAGATAAGACCGCCGATGTAAACTGCGGTGTTCTGGAACATAGCGTTCTCAGTAGCCATAAAGGTGTGCGAGAACGGTATAGCATAAACGATAGCTCTGAGAACGATAGGCAGCGACGAGATATCGGATACTATCGAAAGGAAATAAGGGATCATTGTGGATATGGTTATCGGCATAAGCAGAGTCTGTGCAGACTTTGCGTCCTTTGCAAGAACTCCCAGTATCATTGCGATAGACAATGCGATGAGTATCGACAGGAACATCTGGACGCCCACAAGCACATACTGGCCTGCCGAAAGGGAAAGACCCAGGTTTTTAAGTGCCTGGTCAAACTTATCGGAGTCAACACCGATACCGGAGGTCATTCCGCTCATCATCCTGCTGGAGCCGAACATAAAGCACGCAGCCTGGAGCAGAGCCACAACAGCGGCGGAAAGCGTCTTTGCGGCAAGGACCGTCATCCTTGAGATAGGAGCCGAGAGAAGTGTTTCCAGTGTCTTGTCGATCTTCTCGGTCGAGATAGCATTAAGTATCATCTGGGATGCGAACATTATAAGAACGAACAGGATTATCGGAACGATCATATTCTGTGTCGCACAGATAGACATGATAACGGAGCTGCTTATCTCCTCCTGCTTGCTGCCGACAACGGTTATCTCCTCAAGCTCGACAGGATCCTCCAGCTGCTTTATCTCTTCTGCGGTCATTTCGCCCTTGGCAAGCTTGTCCTGATAGATAGCGTTCTTTACAGCGTTCTTAAAGGTCTCGAACGCCGTGGATGAACCTGTGTTGAGGTTTGACATCATCGCAAGAGAGGTCATCCTCTGAACAAAGCGTATCTTAGCGGTCTTGTGCTTCTGCTGGGTCAGCTCGGTAAATCCTTTGGGGATGATGAGCACCTGCTTCTGATCTATCCTTTTAAGCTCCTTTGAATAGTTCTCCGACTTGATCGTGACCTCCTTGAGAGATCCGTCGTTCGATTCACAGTCCTCCTTGAGAGCCTTGATGACAGACTTTGTAAAGTCCGTATCGTCCATATCGCAGATAACAATATCTCCGCTCTTCTTTGCGCTCTCGCTTATGGAGTCGGAGAAGATGTTTCCGATTATCACAAGCATGGCCACGATGCCCACCATAGTAAGTATGGTCTGGGCGTTGAGCATATCTCTCAGCTCTTTTTTGAAAAGACTAAAGAACTTCACGGATCTTCACCACCTTTTCAAATACTTCCTCAAGATTTCTCGCTTCATATTTAGCCACCAGCTCCTCGGGCGTCCCTGTCTCCAGGAGCATACCCTTTGCTATGATGCCCACTCTGTCGGAAACGAACTCTATCTCCAGCATATTGTGGGAAGACAGCAGAAAGCTCATGCCGTCGGCCGCAAGCTTTTTGATAGTGCGCCTTATCTCGAGAGCGTTGAGTATATCAAGTCCCGATGTAGGCTCGTCAAGGATCGCCAGATCCGGCTTCGGCATTATCGCACGGGCAAGCAGCAGCTTTCTTGTCATACCCCTTGAATAGCTGGATATCTTGTCGTTGAGCCTTTCTCCCAGCTCGCAGATCTCGATACCCCTGTTCACATAGTCGATAGTGTCCTGTCCGTTTTTGGCATAGATAGATGCCATAAACTCGAGATAGGCTCTTCCCGTCATATTCTTATAGGCACCTGCCTCGTCAGGCAGATAGGTTATGCACTCTCTTACCTTTTCGGGCTCGGTAAGGATGCTGTGTCCGCTCACAAGAGCATCGCCCTCTGTTGTTTTCAGAAGGGTAGCGATCGTTCTGATCGTTGTGGTCTTTCCGGCGCCGTTCGGGCCGATAAGGGCAAATATCTCGCCCTTTGCGATGTCAAAGGTAACGTCCCTGGAAGCATATACGCCCTTGACGTACTGCTTTCCGAGGCCCTTGACTTCAAGAACCTTTTCCATATTATACCTCCCCATATTTTGTTTCGGTTCAGAACATAAAAACAGTATAACACAGACGGTTGAATATGTCAACATTTCTTACAATTTTATCATCCGGCCTCTGAAAGTGCATATCTACGCACTTTTTTCGATATCCGCTTTGGTTACATTTAGGTTACAGCGCTTATCGGAGCCCCTGTGCAGCAGAGGTTTTGAGTACATTTTTGAGGACAAAAACATTTTCTGCCTTTGGTGCTGCGGGAAAACTTGTGTTACAAAAAACGGACTGTTGTTGAAACTTTAGCGTATGATAATGGAAAAACGCTATGAAAATCACCGAGTTTTTAACACTTTCAACCGAG
>DFEO01000112.1 GCA_002368715.1 Ruminococcus sp. UBA3800 | reverse complement strand
GGTGTCGGCGGCCAGACCGTTCTGAGTTCACAGAAGGTCGCCGTAAAGGCTGATATCACCTGTGAACAGGTCAGGCTCGGGGACGATGTCGATATGGTCGTTCTCCCGGGAGGTATGCCGGGCACCCTGAACCTTGAAGCCGACAAGACCGTACAGGCGGCTATCGACTTCTGTGCCGGGAACGGAAAATATCTCGGAGCTATCTGTGCGGCACCGTCAATCTTAGGCCACAAGGGTCTGCTCTCGGGCAAAAAGGCTACCTGCTTTCCCGGCTTTGAAAAGGACCTGACAGGCGCCGAGCCGACGGGCGAGGGCGTTGTGCGTGACGGGATGATCGTTACTGCCAAGGGCGCAGGCGTTTGTGTCGAGTTCGGACTGAAGCTGGCTGAGCTTGCAGTATCGAAGGAAGCCTCCGACAAGGTCAGAGCAGCCATCCAATGCGGATGAACGATAAAAAACAGCAAAGACGCTATTATAAAGAGCTAAGGCTCGGGATGAGCGAGCAGGAGCGCAAAACTGCCGACAGGCTCATCACCGGGAGGCTGCTGGAGAGCGAAGCCTATAAAGAATGCGATATGCTCCTTTGCTTCGTTTCGATAGGGATAGAGGTGTCCACAAGGGATATCCTTAAAAAAGGCTTTGAAGAAAAGACGGTCCTCTGTCCACGCTGCGTCGGCAGCCCAAAGGACGGCATCATGCACTTTTACAGGGTGCGCTCCTTCGATGAGCTCGAAGAGAGCCCTATGGGGATACCCGAGCCGTCCGAAACGCTCGAGCGCATAAGCACCTTTGAAAACGCTCTTTGCATACTTCCGGGGCTCGCCTTTGATAAAGAGGGCTTTCGCCTCGGCTTCGGCGGAGGGTATTATGACCGCTTTCTGGCAGGGTTTGAGGGCGTGAAGCTCGGTATCTGCTACGAGAGCTGTGTGTGCGAAAGACTTTTTCACGAAAGCTATGATATAAGATCTGATATGCTTATAACTGATAAAAACACTTACCGTTTTACCGGCGGCCGAACAGGCAGTGCCTTTGGCGCCGTAAAGAGAAAGGAAGAAAACCAATGAGTGATTCTAGAAACGGCAACCCGTTATTCGTTCAGGGAACAGAGCCGGAAGCAGAAAACAAGGCTGCTCCCGCTTTGTCTCCTCAGACGGACACCGAACATCAGGAAAGCGCAAAGAGCAAGGCTCATGACGATGTTGCCGCACTTTCGAGATCTGCAAGATCAGACCTCAGCAATGCCGCTTCGGCATTGTCGGCAGCTTCAGCTGTGGCTGTGCTCGAAAAGGAAGCCGACAAGGCTGCTCTGGCTGTGGGCGGCGAGGAGGAGCAGGCAGGTAAGCCTGCGGCTATGCAGACGCCGGAGAGCGTTATCCCGGAAGCTGCTGAGAGCGAAGCCCCCGAGGCAAGCGTAAAGCCCGACGATGCTAAGAGCGAAAACTCCGGCGAACAGGCAGCAGCAGCTCCTGTTATCCCCGAGACAGAGCCAAAACAGCAGCAGCCCCAAAGACCAAAGCGCCCCGACAGTGAGCCGCGCAAAAAGACAGCTGCCAAGAACAGCTCGAAGAAGAAAAAGAAAAAGAAGAAAAAGAGCCGCTTCAACGGCACTATATTCGGCGGCATCATCATCGTTGCGATAATCCTTACGGTCTCGCTGCTTATTGCTGTAACGGGTATCAAGCTCGGTATGGAGTTTTACGGCATAGGCAAGAGCGAGAGCGATATCCGCTTTAATATCCCTCAGGGCTCGGACAACGACAGGATAGCCGATATCCTTATCGAAAACGGCGTTATACAGAACAAGACCCTGTTCAAGATCGCCCTCAAGCTCCAGCATGATCCCGTCCTTTATCCGGGAGATATCACGCTCCAGCCATCGAACGGCTATCAGGATATCATCGAGAAGCTTTCCGTTCAGAGAGAATCCTATAAGTCAGTTACTGTCACCTTTGCCGAGGGCGAGAACCTCGTGACCGTGGCAAACAAGCTTGAAGAGGCACAGGTCTGCAAGGCGGATGATTTCATCTTCCAGTTCAACAGGGATCAGGGATTTGACTTTGAAAAGCAGATAGATAAGAACGCAGATACCTTCTATGCAAGAGAGGGCTACTTCTATCCCGATACATACGACTTCTATGTAAATGACTCGGCTGAGAACGTGGCTAGGAAGGTAAAGGAGCAGTTCCAGAAGCATTACACATCGACTATCCAGCCGAAGCTTGACGGACAGAAGCTCAGCTTCAGTCAGATAATGACGCTCGCATCCCTCGTTCAGCTCGAGGCCGCTTCCGTCGATGAGATGCCGAATGTTGCTTCCGTATTCATAAACCGTCTGAATGACCCCGACACCTATCCAATGCTCCAGTCGGATACAACGAGCAACTACATCAAAAACGTTATAAAGACTCAGGCCGACACCACCACAGCTATCACACACTATACCGAAAGCTACGATACTTACAGCTGTAAGGGACTTCCGGCAGGACCTATCTGCAACCCCGGTATCGAAGCGATAAAGGCGGTCATGAATCCTGCAAAGACCAAGTACTACTACTTCTGTAATAATCTCACGACCAAGCAGACCTTCTATGCCGAGACTCTCGAGGAGCATGAGGCTAACCTGAAGAAGGCCGGACTTGCGTGATAAAGGAATGATCTGATGCGTGACGTAAATACGAGCCTTCTGGAGGTGCTTTCTCCTGTCGGAGATATGGAAAGGCTTTATGCAGCGCTCGATTTCGGAGCTGATGCCGTCTATCTGGGCGGCACAGGCTTCGGCATGAGGGCGGCATCGGCAAACTTTGACAGCGAGCTTCTGGCTAAAGCCTGCGATGAGGCACATTCAAGAGGCAAAAGAGTTTACCTTACCTGTAACACTCTGCCGCATAATGATGAGATACCAAAGCTCGAGCCCTTTGTGAAGGAGGCGGTCTCGGCAGGCGTTGACGCTCTGATAGTGAATGATATCGGCGTGTTCACGCTTGTGAGAAAGTATGCTCCCGATATAGATATCCACGTTTCCACCCAGGCAGGCATAGTCAATTATGCCAGCGCAAATGCTTTTTATGAAATGGGAGCAAAGAGGGTCGTTCTCGCAAGAGAGATGACCTTGGACGAGATAGCAGAGCTAAGGGCAAAGACCCCGAAGGAGCTGGAGATAGAGTGCTTTGTTCATGGGGCTATGTGCGTCAGCTTTTCGGGGCGCTGCCTTATCTCACAGTACCTTACAGGGCGTGATGCCAACAGGGGCGAGTGCGCTCAGCCCTGCCGCTGGGG
>DFEO01000052.1 GCA_002368715.1 Ruminococcus sp. UBA3800 | reverse complement strand
AGGACCGCAAGAAGGTCTCTGTTTATCCGCAGGCATAAGTCACAGAACATATGACCCTGAGCTGATGCTTGGGGTCTTTGCTTTAAGGAGCTAAAATGAATATCGCAGCAAAAGTCAACGCTTCAATAGCAAAGAGCCTGGCAGTTATAGGCGGTGTTATCGTGCTTGCTGCTGTTATGCTCAGGCTTTATGCAGCTGTTTTTTATCTGCCTGAGCTAAGGTTTTATAAAAACGTCCCTGACTGTTCTTTAAGGGTATACACGGTTGTCGAAAACGAGATCAAAAGAAAATGCGTTTTTATAGACAATAATGACTACAACGTTCACGAGAAGCTGTATGTCAACAGTGAGTACTGCAGCTATCTTATGAAATATAATCGTAAGAATAATGTGGATGTTTCATTGTTTAAGACCTATGGCAACGAGACTTTTGCGACCTTTGATTTCAGGTGCTCGGAAAAGGTAGCTGCAAAACAGTATAAACAGTTCTATCCGCCGAGAAAGCTGGAGCTTGCCGGAAATATAGTTTTCAGTATCGGCTGCTCACTTGTTACGATGGGGCTTGTGGCCTTGGGAATATCGAGGAGATATAACGACCCTGATGAGACTTATATCCCGACACAAAAAGAGCAGGAGCTTTCAAAGGAGCTTTCGCAGCAGTTTGATAATGAGCTTGCAAAAAGCCCATATAGTTACAGGAAGGCTCCCCGGAGAGGCCCTTCGCAGATATCCGAGAGCGAGAAAGAACAACTGCTTCATCAGTTTGATGAGATGACTGAAAACCAGAGGTATAAGTATTCAGCTCCTTTTGAACCGCATATCCGTACACCTGAGGAGATCGAGGCTGATAAGGCTCTTGCAAGAGAGTTTGATTCCGTGGTTTCCAAGGATCCTTACAGGTACAGCCGTGTCATCCCGGATGATATGAAGGAGCAGGAGAAAACTGCGGATATGATTACTATGGATGACAGGGATGATCTTCTGGAGCAGTATGAGAAACTGACGGAAGACGGAAAGTATAATTATAAAACACACGAATGATCGAAGGGAGGAAACGAAATGTTTGTCGATCAGGCCAGGATATATATAAAAGCCGGCGACGGCGGTGACGGTGCTGTTTCGTTTCACAGAGAAAAATATGTTGCTGCGGGCGGCCCTGACGGCGGCGACGGCGGCAGAGGCGGAAATATAGTTTTTCAGGTCGATGACAATATTTCTAACCTTATCGATTTCAGATTCAAGAAAAAGTATGCCGCAGAAAAGGGTCAGAACGGCTCGGGAAAGAACTGCTCGGGTAAAAATGCTCCCGATGTTGTGGTAAAAGTTCCGAGAGGAACGGTCGTAAAGGAAGCTAAGACAGGCAGGATCCTTGCGGATATGTCTGATGATGAGCCTGTTATTATCGCAAAAGGCGGCAAGGGCGGAAGAGGAAACGCACATTTTGCGACCTCGACAAGACAGATACCTCGTTTTGCAAAACCCGGTTTCAAGGGCGATGAATATGAAGTGGTACTGGAGCTGAAGCTTATAGCCGATGTCGGCCTTGTGGGATTTCCGAATGTCGGGAAATCCACGCTTATCTCTGTTGTTTCCGCTGCAAAGCCCAAAATAGCCAATTATCACTTCACGACTCTGACACCGGTCCTTGGCGTTGTGAAGATCGACGAGGGTCAGTCTTTTGTTATGGCTGATATACCAGGCCTTATCGAGGGTGCGAGTGAGGGCGTTGGTCTTGGACACGAGTTTTTAAGACACGTTGAAAGATGCCGTCTGATCGTTCATATAGTTGATGTTTCGGGAAGTGAAGGTAGAGATCCGATCGAGGATTTTGAAACGATAACAAGAGAGCTTGAAAACTTCTCTCTTGAACTGGCGCAGGCTCCGGTAATTGTTGCCGCTAATAAGAGCGATATGGCGACAGAGGAGCAGATAGCAGCTTTTAGGGAGTATATCGAAGCCAAGGAACTTCGCTTTTTCGAGATATCGGCAGCCACTACAAAGGGTACACAGGAGCTTGTCAAGGCTGTTTACGAGGAGCTTATCAAGCTTCCGCCTGTCAAAAGGTTTGAAGCACAGCCGCTTACCCGTGAGGAGCTTGACGAAAAGCTTCTTTCAAAGAAGGATTTCGAGGTCACTGTCGAGGACGGTATATACTTTGTTGAAGCAGACTGGCTCTGGGATATCCTCAGAACTGCTGATATGGAAGACTATTCGTCCCTCCAGTATTTCCAGAGAGTGCTTCGTTCCAGCGGAATAATCGACAAGCTGGAAGAAATGGGCATCCGGGAGGGTGACACGGTGTCCATTTTCGATTTTGAATTTGAGTTTGTTCACTAAGGAGGGTCGGGATGCTTCCTTTGAGTGAAAGAGACGCTATGCAGTATTCTCCGCTGGCACTTGCCTTTATCGGCGACAGCGTTTATGAGCAGATGGTCAGAACGAAGCTTATTATGCTTGCAAATATGCCTGCCAATAAACTCCACAAGCTTTCTGTCAGGCGTGTTTGTGCCGAATATCAGGCTCAGGCGGTTAGAAAGTGGATAGACGAGGAGCTGCTTGACGACAAGGAGCTTGAGGTGTTTAAGCGTGGCAGGAACACCAGCGGTATAACCGCTCCAAAGCATTCGACCGTTTCGGAATACAGGATAGCTACGGGGCTTGAATGTCTGTTCGGGTTTCTTTACCTTACAGGCAGACATGACAGGCTGGAAAAGTTATTTGATTCGGCGTGGGAGATCGGCGGAGACGATCTTGAAGTATAATATATCATTAAGGAGTGAAAAAGAATGTCAGGTCATTCAAAATGGGAAAATATCAAGCGTAAAAAGGGCGCAACAGACGCAGCCAGAGCCAAGATCTTTACTAAGATCGGAAGAGAGATCGCTGTTATAGTCAAGGAGGGCGGCCCTGACCCTGCCGGAAATGCAAAGCTTCGTGATGCTATTGCAAAGGCAAAGGCTAATAACGTGCCTAACGATAACATCGAAAGGATAATCAAGAAGGCTGCCGGCGACGGCGACAAGAACAATTACGAGACAATGGTATATGAGGGTTATGGTCCATGCGGCGTTGCTGTTATCGTTGAGTGTCTGACAGACAACAAGAACAGGACCGCAGGCGATGTTCGTCACTTCTTTGACAAGTTCGGCGGAAACCTTGGGACCTCGGGCTGTGTGTCATTTATGTTCTCGGATCAGGGAACTGTTGTTATTGAAACAGGCGGAGCTGATGAGGACAAGATCATGGACGACTGTTTTGAGGCAGGCGCTGATGACTTTAACATAGACGATGATATGGCTCAGATCGTATGCGACCCTAATAAGGTCACTGCTGTAAGAGAAGCACTTGAAGGTATGGGCTACACTGTTGTTTCGGCAGAGGCAGAAAAGGTCCCTGCAAATTATACGACTATCGAGGACGAGGATGCTATCAGAAAGATGGGTCTTCTGCTTGATGCGCTCGAGGATAACGATGATGTTCAGAACGTTTACCACAACTGGGAGAATATGCCTGTTGAGGAAGAGGATGACTGATATCAGAATAAAAACCGATATACCTGCTGCTGCGGGTATATCGGTTTTTTATAGTCTGCAAAGCATTATATATTCCTGGCTGTTTTGATCTACGATCTCAAATCCGACCTTTTTATACATTTTAACAGCATAGTTCTCCTTTTGAACAGCAAGAGATGCCTGTTCATATCCCTCGCTTCTGAGTTTTTTTAGCATAGCTGTCATCAGAGCCGTGCCTATCCCGTGACCTCTGTATTCTTTGTAAAGCGATATCGCAAAGGAAGGAGTCCGGTCGTCGATATGTCCGTAATCATTCATTATCCTTACCCAGACAGCGCCTGCAGGCTTGCCTTGTATCAGCGCTAAAAGTGCATAGTCACCTGCCTTTTGCCCGAATCGTGAAACATATACCTGAAGCTCCGGCTGTTTGATCATCTCTCTCGCCGGGGGAGAAACTCCCTCGGGTATGAATATTGCTTCGTAAAGAAAATCATCAAGCAAAAAGTATTCTTCTTCTGCCATTTCTCTTATAGTGTATTCCATTTGCTGCTCCGTAAATATTAAAGTATCGTTGCACCGCCAAGCACATATTCTCCGTCATAAAAAACAACAGCCTGCCCCTTGGCTCCGGCCTTGTGCGGTTCTTTGAAATCGACTCTTACTCTGCCGTCGGGAAGGGGAGACACAACACATTTACTGTCCTTTTGGTGATAGCGTGTCTGAGCAGTGCATTCAAGCGGTTCTGTAAGCTTATCAAAGGGTATGAAATTTACATCCCCGGCGATCAGTGAAGATGAAAAGATCTCTTCCTTCGTGCCAAGAACAAGGCGGTTTTTATCGGTTTCTTTTCTGACCACATACAGCGGCTCGAAATAAGAAACACCTATGCCTTTTCGCTGACCGACGGTATAGTTTATAAGACCGTTATGCTCACCGAGCTTTGTGCCGTCAGTAAGAACTATATCTCCGTGTTCGGGTCGTTTTGAATTGTCGATGATAAACTTTGCATAATCGCCGTCGGGTATAAAGCAGATGTCCTGACTGTCGGGCTTGTTTGCGTTTATCAGCTCATTTTCTTCAGCAATGCTGCGTATGTGTTCCTTTGTCATCTCTCCGACCGGAAACTGTGTATGTGAAAGCTGATCCTGAGTAAGCGCATAAAGAACATAGCTCTGATCTTTCGTTCTGTCAGGAGAGCGCTTCAAAAGCCAGCGTCCGCTTTTTTCATCAAATTCCTTGGTCACATAGTGACCCGTGGCTATTTCATCAAAACCCAGCTCTCTGCTCCTTTGCAGGAATTTATCAAATTTCAGGTGTTTGTTGCATTCGATGCACGGGTTTGGTGTTGCGCCGCAGAGATACGACTCGATAAAATGGTCGATAACATATTCCTTGAACTCGGCGGCAAAATTGAACACATAAAAATCTATGCCGAGCTTCATCGCTACATATCTGGCATCCTCCGTATCGTTTAGCGAGCAGCAGGTCTTTGTTTTTGCAGAACCTATATCTTCATTTGAATACAGGTGCATAGTTGCCCCCGAAACTTCATAACCCTTGTCTAGCAGGAGCTTGACCGAAACGGAGCTGTCCACTCCGCCGCTCATTGCGACCAGAACCTTTTTCTTCTCCATTATACTCACCCGTTATCCCAAAGCGGAGAAACGCTCCTCAGATGATCCACAGCCTCTCTTAGCTTCTGACAGATGTGATCAACATCCTCCGCAGTGTTTTCTTCATTAAGTGTTATCCTTAGCGAGCCCTGTGCCTGTTTATTACTCTTTCCCAGTGCCAGAAGTACATGAGACGGCTCCAGAGAACCGCTTGCGCAGGCCGCACCGGATGAAACACAGATACCCTGCATATCAAGAACTATTATCAGTCCCTCGCCTTCGATACCTGCAAAAGACAGATTTATATTTCCTGCCAGCCTGTTATCAAGGCTGCCGTTTATATCCATTTTTTCGATACCGTCAAGACCCTTTATAAGTCTGTCCCTGAGCCCTTTTACAAAAGCAGCACGCTCGCTTATCCCTTTTGATGCCTGCTCCATTGCTTCACCAAAGGCGGCAATAAATGCAGTGTTTTCCGTTCCTGCACGCTTTCCACGCTCCTGATGACCGCCTTTTATAAATGAAGGCAGCTCGATATCTTTCGAGCAGTAAAGACAGCCCACACCTTTCGGAGCGTGTATCTTATGACCCGAAACGGAAAGAATGTCTATATTCATAGCCTTAACATCCAGTGGTATGTTTCCCACGGCCTGAACAGCATCCGTATGAAAAATGACTCCTTTTTTGCGGCAAAGTTTGCCTATCTCTGCTATCGGCTGGA
>DFEO01000169.1:15798-15964 GCA_002368715.1 Ruminococcus sp. UBA3800 | reverse complement strand
TAGTTTCCCTGAGCTTTATGGGCTTTTCGGGCATAATCTGATTTTTTGAAAGGAAGCTGAATATGACAGCTCTGATCCCAATAGGCATTTTTGCGGCTCTGGGAGCCGTTTCGGGCATAGCCCTGACCGCAGCCTCAAAGGTGTTTGAGGTAAAGGAAGACAAAAG
>DFEO01000169.1:0-15736 GCA_002368715.1 Ruminococcus sp. UBA3800 | reverse complement strand
ATAGCCGAGATAAACGAGCATCTCCCTCAGGCGAACTGCGGCGGATGCGGCTATTCGGGCTGCGCCGACTATGCGGCGGCTATTGTCGAAAAGGGTGCCGCCTGCAATCTCTGCCGTCCCGGAGCCGATAAGGCAGCAGCAGAGATCGCCAAGATCATGGGGCAGGAGGCTCAGGACGTTATCGAGCTTACAGCCTTTGTCCGCTGTGCGGGTGACTGCAACAGCACCGAGCATAAATATATCTTCGACGGCATACAGAGCTGTGCTGCCTCCAACAGGTATTATAACGGCAGCAAGCTTTGCACAAGCGGCTGCCTTGGCTATGGCGACTGTGTCAGCGTCTGTCCGAACGGTGCTATACAGATAAAGGACAGACTTGCTAAGGTCGATCAAAAAAAATGTATCGGCTGCGGTCTTTGCGCCACTGCCTGTCCGAACAAGATCATCAGCATAAGACCTGCCACTCAGGTCTATGAAGTCTTCTGCGTTTCAAGGTCAAACGCAAAGCAGACAAGAGCGGTCTGCCCTAACGGCTGCGTGGCTTGCAGGATGTGCGAAAAGGCCTGCCCTTCGGGAGCGGTCAGGGTCGAGAACGACCATGCTGTGATAGATTATGATCTGTGTACGAACTGCGGCGAATGTGAGAAAGCCTGCCGCTTCGGAGTCATAAAAAGAGCCGAGTAACAGCAAAGGATTATATCTAGCTATGAAAAGAGGGACGCTATGACAGAGCTGTACTATACCATCTTGTTTATGCTTTCGCTGGGGCTTACGCTGGTGTACACGTTTTTGTGGCACAAGCATCTGGATGTTCATTTCACACTGATCTTTTTGCTTATCCCCATATCGAGTGCCGGCTATGTGCTCTTTCAGCGAGCCGATAATGTCGGCGAGGCGATAATGGCAAACAAGATAGTCTATCTGGGCGGATGCTATACGCCGCTGTTCATAATGCTCAGCGTTTTCAGCCTGTGCCATATAAAAGTCAACCGCTGGGTAAGGACAGGACTCACTGTCATCGCAAGCGTTTTCTATCTGTTCGTGCTTACGATGGAACGCTCGACTCTGTTTTATAAGAGCATTGAATATGCGAAGGAAAACGGCATCGTTATACTGAAAAAAGAATATGCCTTTGTCCACAACCTTTTCTATGTGTTCGTCACCGCCTGCTTTATGGCAAGCGTGTTTGCAATGATACATTCCTATTATCTGAAAAAGGACGTATCAAGAAAGATAATCTATCTTCTGCTCATCCCGAACCTTGTGGCAATGATAGCGTTTTTCGGAGCAAGAAGAGTTATCCGGAATGTGGAGCTTCTGCCTGCGGCATATGTGTTTGCTCAGACGTTCTACCTGCTGATAATGCACAGGGTCTGCCTGTATGACATAACCGACACGGGTATCGACTCGCTGGTGGAAAAGGGCGACAAGGGGTTTATCTCCTTCGATTTCAGGTATAATTATCTTGGAAGCAACGAAACAGCAAAGAATATCTTTCCCGAGCTGTGTGAGCTGACGGTAGACAAGCCTGTGAATCATCACAAAAGCTTTGGCGACAAGGTGACACAGTGGCTTGAAGACTTTAAAGCAGACCAGACCAAAAACGAGATACACTATGACAAGGACGATAAGAGCTACCTTATAACCATAAATTATCTGTTTGACGGCACGACCAAACGAGGGTATCAGTTCTTCCTGACGGACGACACGAAGAACCAGCAGTATATCTCGCTTCTCAACCGATTCAATACAGCGCTTCGGGATGAGGTCGCCGAAAAGACAAAGCATATCGAAGAGATGCACGACAAGCTGGTGCTTGGCATGGCGACCATGGTCGAGAGCCGTGACAATTCGACCGGCGGCCACATAAGAAGAACAAGCGATGTTGTAAGGATACTTATAAATGAGATTAAGAAAAACAACGTGTTCGGACTTACTGACGATTTCTGCAAATGTATCATCAAGGCGGCGCCTATGCACGACCTTGGAAAGATAGCCGTCGATGACGCTATACTGAGAAAGCCGGGAAGGTTCACACCCGAAGAATACGACAAGATGAAGGTCCACGCTGCCGAGGGAGCGAAGATAGTACATCAGATCCTTGAAGGGACCGAGGATGTGGAGTTTCATATCATTGCGGAGAACGTTGCACATTATCACCACGAGCGCTGGGACGGCTCGGGCTATCCCGACGGGCTGAAGGGCGAGGAGATACCGCTTGAAGCAAGGATAATGGCTGTGGCGGACGTTTACGACGCTCTTGTGAGCAAGAGAGTCTACAAGGAGCGTATGTCCTTCGAGCAGGCAAACGGGATAATAATGGACGGCATGGGCAAGCATTTTGACAAAAGGCTGGAGCCCTACTATGTCAGCGCCAGACCGATGCTTGAAAAATACTATTCGGAAAACGACAGCTAAGACAAAAGCGGCACTGCCCGAAAAGAGCAGTGCCGCTTTTTATGCGGTCACTTTGTTTTGCGCTTTTGCATCTCGCCGGCTACCTTGAGCACCATTTCTCTGGGAGCTATCTTTGAAAGCGTCGCCGCTGCCTTCATCCCCGTTCCCGGAACGATTATCAGCGACTTGCGGAAAAGGCCCTCTATGCCTGCTCTTGCACATTCCTCGGCCGAAATAGCCCCGACCCCGAATTCACATCCTGCCACCTCATTGAACTCGGTGTCTACGGGACCCGGACACAGCGCCGAGATATGAACATTTGCACCCTTGTTTTTGAGTTCCCTGTTCACCGAGCCCGTAAGGCTGACAACATAAGCCTTTGTGGCATAATAAGCCGCCATAAGAGGACCGCCCGCCATAAGGCCTGCCGAAGATGCGACATTTAAAATATATCCTCTGTCTGCCTTGAGAAAGTCACTGACAAACAGCTTTGTCAGGATGTGGACAGCGGTAACGTTCGTGTCTATCATCCTCAGCTCCGTTTCCAGCGGTATTTCCTCAAAATTACCGATAGCGCCAAAGCCTGCATTGTTTATGAGCACCGAAACTTTCTCGTCCCTGACCTGCTCGTAAAGGTCAAAGCAGCCCTCTCTCGTTGAAAGGTCGCAGGTCACTGCCCTGCTTGGCCCCTCAAGCTCTGCCGCAAGCTCTTCGAGCCTGTCCTTTCGTCTTGCCGCAAGGATGACCCTGAAGCCTTTTTCGCTGAGCTGCTTTGCCATCTCTCTGCCTATCCCCGAGCTTGCGCCCGTTATAAGTGCTGTTTTTGACATATTGATTACCTCCGTTCGTGATCTGCATTTTCCTGATTACAATTTTAACACAGCCCGTCTGTCTTGTCAATTGCAGTGTGCTGTATTGACAAAACAGACAAACTGTGCAATAATATTATATAGTGTAAAATTTTTGCACGGCAAAATAAACATCAAGGAGAAAGATATGAAAACAACGCTTTGTATCCTCGCAGCAGGTCTGGGCTCTCGCTTCAAGGGCGGTATAAAACAGCTGGAGCCATTCGGACCGAACGGCGAGATAATCATGGATTATTCTATATACGACGCTCTCGAGGCAGGCTTTGACAAAGTCGTATTCGTTATCAGAAGAGATATAAAGGATGCCTTTGACGAGATGATAGGCAAGCGCATAGCAAAACACGCAGAGGTAGAATACTGCTATCAGGAGCTGGATATGCTGCCAAAGTGCTGTGATCCGGACCCCGAAAGAACAAAACCCTGGGGCCACGGTCATGCTGTGCTTTGTGCGGCAAGCGCCGTGAAAGAGCCTTTTGCCGTGATAAACGCAGATGATTTTTACGGGAAAGAAGCTTACAGGCAGCTTTACAGATTTCTCAATGAAGATCACGGCAGTGAGGACAGGATGCACCTTGCTATGGCAGGCTTTGTACTGAAAAACACGCTGAGCGAATACGGCGCTGTGAACAGAGGCCTGTGCATTGTGAAAGACGGGATGCTGACCGATGTGACCGAGACCTATAACATACGCAGAGAAGCCGACGGCAAGGTCTATTCGGGCAGGGAAAGCGCAAATGAGGTCGATGAGAACTGCTATGCTTCGATGAATATGTGGGCGCTGCCTGCAAGGTTCATGGACAGGCTGAAAGAGAAGTTCGAGCTGTTTTACAAAGATAACTGCAAAAGCCTTACTGCGGAATTCCTGCTGCCTGCGGCGATAGACGAGATGATAAGAGCAGGTGAGGCGGATTGTGCGGTGCTTCCGAGCCATGACCGCTGGTTCGGGGTGACCTATGCCGAGGACAAGGCTGGTGTGAAAGCCGAGATAGCAAAGCTTATCGAAAGCGGAGCTTATCCTGCTGACCTGTGGGGATAATAACAGGATAATAATATTACAGCATAGTTTCAGATTTTAATAATTTGTAATAATTTTCGTATTATTTCATAAGTCAGCTATGTGTATTTTGTTAGGTATACACAAGAAAACGTTTGCAGATTTGTGTTATATGCTGATTGAAATTTTAATAAAAATTTAGTATAATGTAGGTAATCTTATTAGGAAAGGAAGTTTTAGAAATGAAACTTAGAAAGATTTTCGCAGGCATGGCAGCTTCCGCAATTGCAATGTCTACAATGGCAGTAGTTGCCAGCGCTGATGCTAACCTTGAAGCTCCCTTTAATGCAGGTGTCTGCTTCCAGACAAACCAGTGGGATTTCAGAGATTCTATTGACAAGTCAAAGCAGGTTGGTGATACTGAGGCAAGATTTCCTGGTCAGGCCGTAGGTGTCAGCGGCGGACTTGGATTTGATTCAAATATCTCCGTATCTGATGTTCAGATCCAGTATGACGGAACATACACCGTTTCTATCGACGCAAGCGGAACTCTGACCGGTCTTCAGGCTGATGACGGCACGACCTATGATCTCGAGTGGCAGCTCAACGATCCTGCAAACGAAGAGACCCCCGATGACGAGAGATTCAACATCCTGTCTGTTGGTACTGACCTTGTCCTTGATGACAAGCCCAAAAATACTGGTGATGTTGCTACCATCAACGGTTCTCAGCTTTCGTTCACTGACTGCGTAGCAGAGTGGGGCGGCAACAGTTTCCCTTGCGAGGCTTATGCTAAGGGCGACGCTTCTTATCTTACTATCTGCTTCAGCAACGCTTATGATGACTTCAACGTAATTGAGAATTCTCAGATGCCTGCAAGAGGCGACGTTATCACTCTTAAATTCACAATTTCCGGTCTTGGTGCTGATCCTGCAAACGGCGGCGGAGATACATCTTCCACAGCAGGCGGCGACACTTCTTCCACAGCAGGCGGAGACACTTCCTCTGCAGCAGGCGGTGATTCTTCCAAGGCAGGTGACGCTTCTTCCAAGAGCGGTTCCACAGGCGGCACTACCGGCGGCACAACAAATGCAGGCGGCGCAGCAGGAACTTCTGCAGCAGCAGGCGGTTCTGACGCAACAGACACATCTGCTAAGACAGGTGCGACCGCAGGTCTTATATTTGCAGGTATCACTCTCGCAGGTGCAGCAGTTGTAGTTTCCAAGAGAAAGTAATTTCTTAGTCGGAACTTTAACATGGTTTATAAGAGGTCCTCTTTGGTGAGGACCTCTTTTTTTGGTCGGGTCGTAAAAAAATGTGAAAAAACACTGGACAAAAGAAGAAATGTATAGTATAATGTTATTGTTCGTAAAAATGTGTTTTGATATGGAGTGTGCTTTGGACAGATGCGGGTTATCACAGGTTCTTGCAGAGGGAAAAAACTGAAAACACTGGAGGGCACAGACACAAGACCTACCTCTGATATGGTCAAGGAGGCTGTGTTTTCGATAATCCAGTTCGAGCTGCCTTCGGCTAATGTGCTGGATCTGTTTGCAGGCAGCGGACAGCTTGGGATAGAGGCTCTGAGCCGTGGAGCTGCGCACTGCGTTTTTGTTGACAAGAACGCTGCGGCAGTTAAGGTGATAAGAGCGAATGTGAATGAATGCGGATTTGTAAAGCAGTCAAGGATACTGACTATGGACAGTATCGAGTATCTTAAAGCTGCAAAGAGCGGTCTGGATATCGTTTTTATCGATCCGCCATACAGAATGGGGCTGGTCGAAAAGGCGCTGCCGCTTCTGGAGAAAAAACTCAATGACGGAGCTTTTGTTATCTGCGAGCACGAAAGAGAGCTGACACTTCCGGATGAAACGGGAGAGCTTGTGCTCCATAAGCGATACAGATACGGCAAGATCGCACTTACAGTGTATAAACTGCCGAAGAAAGACGAGGAAGAGCTATGAGGATAGCGGTTTGTCCCGGAAGCTTTGACCCCGTTACGCTGGGCCACCTTGATATAATTGACAGAGCTGCTCAGCTTTTTGATAAGGTCATAGTTCTGGTATCCTTCAACCCAAACAAGCAAAACGCTGTTTTTACGGTGAAGGAAAGAATGGAAATGATAATCGAGACTACTGCACACCTGGATAATGTTGTTGTGGATTGTTACAGCGGACTGCTGGCAGATTATCTGAAGCAGACAGGTGCTGTGGCTATCGTTAAAGGCCTCAGGGCAGTCTCGGATTTTGAATATGAGTTTCAGATGGCGCTTGCAAACAAGAAGCTTTATGACGGAGCGGAAACGGTGTTTCTTACAACGACGGGAGAGAATATGTTTCTTTCATCAAGCGTTGTAAAGGAGATAGCAAGCTTTGGCGGAGATATCAAGGATTTTGTTTCTCCGGCAATAAAGGACAGGATCTTTGACAGGCTCTGTGTTCCCGGCAAAAATGATGCCGACATATGACCTGCGTTATAAAACAGAAAGGGTGTTATTATAATGGCAAATGAAAAACTGACATTGGAGGAAGCTTTTGAAAGAATGGAGGAGCTGCTGGACAAGGCAAGAACAACTCCGTTCTCTTCTAAGAAGATCATAGATTCCGAGCTTATGAGACAGTACCTTGACGAGGCAAGGATAAATATGCCAGCCGAGATCAAGCAGGCTCAGGACACTCAGAGAGACAGACAGGCTATCCTTGCACAGGCTTCAAAGGAAGCTGATGATATCATCAGAAAGGCAAAAGAAGAGGCAAAGAGGCTTGTGGCTCAGGAGGCTGTTATCCAGCAGGCTGCCGATTATGCAAAGCAGATCATCGCTGAAGCTGACAAGCAGGCAGCTGACATCATTGCCCAGGCAAAGGCAAAGGACAAGGCTATAAAGGATGCCCTTTCCGAGAACCTCAACAAATCGCTGACAGAGGCTGTGAACATCCTCAAAAAGAGCCTTAACGATGTTGAAACAACAAGAGCGGCTGTTGCTAAGATAAACCCCGATGCTCCTTCCGGTGCGGAAAAGAAAGAGGAGCCTGCCGAGGACAAAAAGGACAAGCAGGACAAAAAGTACAGTAAATAATATCCCGTATATAAAAACATCCCACGTTTTTTCGTGGGATGTTTTTTGTTTTATTTGCGCTGTCTGTAAATCTTTTCAGCCTCCTTGGCTATCTCGGCCGCTCCGAGCTCGCCGCTGATGATACAGTTTGAATGTGCCTGATAAAGCGGACGGCGCTGAGAAAAGCGCTCGAAAAGCTGCTCCCTGGTGGAGCTTGCGGCTATGGGGCGGTGAGGGTCATCCTTTATACGCTCATAGCAGACCTCGAAGGGAGTGTCTATAAAAACCACAAGCCCTGCCGCTTTTGCAACAGCTGCGTTCTCCTCGCTCAGGAGCGCTCCCCCGCCTGTGGCTACGACCTTCATCTGTGACGAAAGCTCCTTTAATGCCTGCGTTTCCGCCGCACGAAAATAAGGCTCGCCGTATTTTTCAAATATCTCGGGGATAGTCATCCCCTCTTTCTGCTCGATATAGTCGTCAAGGTCAAGACATTCGGTCTTCAGCATTCTCGCAAGTATCTTCCCTACTGTTGATTTTCCGCAGCCCATAAAGCCGCAGAGAAATATCGGTGAGCCGTTCATTATTAAAAATCCCTTTCAACTATATCTTCCATCTCTGCGATGATGGGTGCGATCTCTTCCTCGGTATAGCTGTCGCCGTCCCATATCTCGTGGGCAGAGACCGCCTGCCAGACCAGCATAGCCATTCCGCCTGACGCAGGCTTGCCCTGAGAACGTGCCTTCTTAATAAGGACTGTCTCACGGGGGTTGTAGATCACATCGAACACGGCATCTGCCGCAGCTATGACCTCGTCGCTTACAGGGCAGGCATCGCACCTGGGATACATCCCCACAGGTGTTGCATTCATAAGCAGATCAAAGCGCTGCGAAGCATCTATCCGATCCGCTTCAACTATCGTTATGTCGGCATCGGACTTCATAGCCCTTATCTCCTTTGCGGCCTGCTCTGCAAGGGGTATATCGCTCTTGAGGACCGCTATCGTCAGCTTTGCTCCTTCAAGAGCCGACTCTATCGCAATCATCCTTCCGACACCGCCGCAGCCGATAAGCAGCACTCTTCCCGAAAGGCTGACACCCATAGCGGATACCGTCCTCAGAAAGCCATCACAGTCGGTGTTGTAGCCTGTCAGCACACCGTCTTTATTGTCTATGCAGTTTACGGAATTATATCTCTTTGCCGAGTCGTCCAGTCTGCTGCACTGTGAGATTATTGCCTGTTTGTGGGGTATGGTTATATTAAAGCCGTCAAGGCCGGCAAGCCTTTGTGAATAGCTGTCCAGCTCGTCCGGAGCTATCTCGATGACTTCATAATCTGCTGTTCTGCCTTTCAAACCGAAAAGCCTCTCGTGGATAGGCGGCGACATCGTGTGTCCCAGTGAACCGCCTATAAGTGCGTATCTGCCCATATTTGTCCTCCTTTACAGGCTGATGATCTCTGTTCTGTTTGTGGGAACGTATTCCCTTACCTTGACACCTGCCAGTGCGAACATCCTTCGTGATGCCTTGACCCCGTCAGAATCGGGATACTTGTCCTCGCCGTAGACGACCTCTTTTATGCCGCTCTGGATTATCGCTTTGGCGCACTCGTTGCATGGGAAAAGAGAGACATAGATGGTCGAGTTTTCAAGGTTTCCCGTAGCGCTGTTAAGTATGGCATTGAGCTCGGCATGGCAGACAAAGGGATATTTAGTGTCCAAAAAATCTCCCTCTCTGTCCCAGGAAAGCTCATCATCGCTGCACCCGATAGGCATACCGTTATAGCCGACAGACAGTATCTTGTTCTTGTCGGAAACTATGCAGGCACCGACCTGAGTATTGGGATCCTTGCTCCTCCTTGCGGAAAGCTTCGAGATGCCCATAAAGTATTCGTCCCAGCTGATATAGTCTTCTCTTTTCAAATCAATGCACCTCCGTTTTGGTGTCAGTTCCGGGTCTACTCCGCTTTCAGCGCCTCAAGTGCTGCATCGAGCGTTGCGTTGTTTTCGATGTTATATGCCTTTGCATCCGCAAGGGTCTTTTTGACAAGTCCTGTCAGCACCTTGTTCGGTCCAAGCTCGATAAAGGTGTCAAAGCCTGCCTGCTGTGCAGCATAAAGCTCGCTTGTGAACCTGACAGGTGAAACGATATGTGCCGCAAGCTGTGCGATCATATCTGTGTTTTCAAAATCAAGTTCTTTTCCTGTCATATTGGAATAAAAAGCACAGGACGGCTTATTGAACCTAAAGCCGGCTGCCTTTTGCGCAAACTCCTCAGCGGCAGGTCTCATCATCTCGCTGTGGAAAGCCGAAGCCACACCAAGCTTTACAGCCTTGACTCTCTTAGCGGTGCTCGTTGCCTTTATAAGCTCAGCTGCTGCCAAAGCCGCTTCGCTCTCTCCTGCGATGACCGTCTGCACAGGCGAGTTATAATTAACCGCCGTAACATAGCCCTCGGTCTTTTCGCAGGCTGCCTCGATCTCCGAAGGCTCGGGGCCTATGATCGCATACATCGCTCCCTCGCTGCTCTCGGCACAGGTGTTCATAGCGCCGGCTCTTATCTTTATGAGCCTGAATGCGTCCTCATAAGAAAGCATACCGCTTGCTGCCATTGCAGCATACTCGCCGAGAGAATGTCCCGCAACACCGTCAAAGTCTATCCCCTCTGCCTTTGCAGCTTCAAAAGCTGCCAGCGAGCAGGCCATTATAGCGGGCTGTGAATTGACCGTCCTGCCCAGCTCCTCGGCGCTGCCTTCAAAGGCTATGCTCCTTATATCTGTCCCCAGGATATCACCTGCCAGCGTGAAAACAGCATCGGCAGCAGCATAACGCTCGCAAAGCTCCTTTGCCATCCCCACATACTGTGAGCCCTGTCCCGAAAACAAAAACATTTTTTTACTCATTTCTCATTCTCCTTGATGTATAATATTACAGCCATGCACAGTTTAATTAAACCTGCGGCGGCTTGTTTTTGATGTATGCACTGTATGCAGCCTGTAAAAAGCCGGCATTTTAAGCATTTTGTTTTTAAAATTAACCATTGCAAATATTTTTAAACTATTGTAACAAATCATTAAATATCGGCTTTGGATTTGTGAAAAATTCCCTGAAAGTTTAAATAAACCTTGCGTTGTTAATAATTTGTTATTGATTAGAAAATGCAAAAGCGGTATAATTATATTTGTGGGTCTTTGAATTAAGGAAAGTTCTACCTTTCACCCACACATTATAGCACAAAACATCCGAAATGTAAAGTAATGCGCTTAAAAACGTATAATATCAGTTTTTAAGTATAAATGGAGGAAAGAAAATTGGCAGTTAAAACAACAGGCATCGAGATACTGGGAACAGGCAGATATCTGCCTGAAATGGTGGTCAGCAACGAGGATTTCACCAAGATCGTTGATACTTCGGACGAGTGGATAACCCAGAGAACAGGTATAAAGACACGCCATATCACAAACGGCGAGCCTACATACTATCTGGGAGCTCAGGCTTCAAAGGCGGCGATCGAGGATGCAGGGATAAAGGCATCCGACATCGACCTCATCATCGTTACGACCTGCACTCCCGATTATTATACACCTTCCACAGCCTGCCTTATCCAGAGAGAGATAGGCGCTGTCGGCTCTATGGCTATGGACATAAACTGTGCCTGCACAGGGTTTGACTACGGGCTTGATATGGCGAGGAGATACCTGCTTTCAGAGGACGGTGTTGACACCGTGCTGCTGGTAGCTTCGGAGGAGCTTTCAAAGTTTACCGACTATCAGGACAGAGCAAGCTGCATCCTCTTCGGTGACGGCTCGGCTGCCTTTGTTCTGAAAAGAAAGAAGCAATCGCTTTATGCTTCCTTCCTCGGTGCCGACGGCACAGGTGCGGGCTTTCTTGCTGCAAGAGCACTGAAGTCCGAGAACGTGTTCAGGACAAATGACGAGGACCCTGATATGGGTATGCCTGCTACACGTGAGCATTATCTTTATCAGGACGGCAAAGAGGTATATAAGTTTGCAACAAAGACGCTGGCATTTGCTGTTTTGAACGCCTGCGACAAGGCAGGTATAAAGCCCGAGGAGCTAAGCGCTATCGTTCCTCATCAGGCCAATGTGAGGATAATCGAAACAGCGGCTAAAAACCTCGGTGTGTCTATGGACAAGATGGTCGTTTATATCGACCGCTACGGAAACACATCATCGGCTTCTATCCCGATAGCCTTCTGCGACGCTGTGAAGGAAGGCAGGATAAAAAGAGGCGACAAGGTATGCTTTGTGGGATTCGGCGGCGGTCTTACATATGCGGCTGTGATATTTGAATACTGATATGGCTTCCCGTGTTATTCATCTTGCCATAGCAGCAGAGCTTGCCGACAGGATAGGTGTGAAGGACAAGGAACGCTTTTATTTCGGACACATCCTGCCCGATATGATCCTTGGTGAATATGAGGTGCGGCTGCCGCTCAAAAAGCAGAGCCACTTCTATACTCTTCTTCCAAGCGGACGTAAGACCTATGATTTTTACCGCTTTTACGATGAATATAAGGACAGACTGACGGATGATCTTTATCTTGGCTATTATGTCCACCTGATAGAGGATAACATTTTCAGAAAGTACCTTTATTACCGTGTGGGGCTGCTTATGAGGAGAGGTCAGAGAGAGCTTCTGGATGAGCTCTACCGTGACTATCACCTGCTCAATCCCCTGCTGAGAGAACGCTATGGGATAAAGGTGCCTGCTGTTGCGGAGGGACTGGAGAGCGAAGACATATTCAAGCGCTTTCCTTTCACGGTGGATGAGTATCTGGCGGAGATGAAAAACGACCTTGAGGAAAGACCCGAGGGCGAGCTCGTTCATTTCACCGAAGAGCTCATTGATGAGTTTATCAAGGAATGCTGTGATGTCATCACTAAGGAAATGTACTCGCTGAGAGAAAACGGCACTCACTTCCTGAGCCCTGATGACTATTCGATAGAAAACTATTTTAAAGGAGTACTTAGAAATGACAACTACAAAGACGAGGATAACTGAGCTTCTGGGGATAAAGTATCCCATTATCCAGGGCGGTATGGCCTGGATAGCCGAGCACACACTTGCAAGCGCCGTTACCAATGCAGGCGGCCTTGGGCTTATAGCAGGCGGCTCGGCACCGATCGACTACCTCAGAGAGCAGATAAGGCTCACTAAGGCGGCTGTTGACGGCAAGCCCTTTGGTGTGAATATTATGCTCATGAGCCCGAATGCCGAGGAGCTGGCACAGCTGGTCATCGACGAGGGCGTTCCTGTTGTTACAACAGGTGCAGGCAACCCCGGAAAGTATATGGCTGCCTGGAAAGAAGCAGGCATCAAGGTTATTCCCGTTATTCCGTCAGTTGGTCTTGCTAAGAGAATGGAAAGAGCCGGCGCTGATGCCGTTGTTGCAGAGGGCACAGAGTCAGGCGGACATATAGGCGAGAACACTACCATGTGTCTCGTTCCCCAGGTGGCGGACACTGTTGAGATACCTGTTATCGCAGCAGGCGGAATAGCAGACGGAAGAGGCATCGCCGCTTCCCTTATGCTGGGCGCCGAGGGCGTTCAGGTGGGAACAAGGTTTTTGGCCTGCGAGGAGTGTCAGATACACCCGACCTACAAGGAGCTGGTTGTTAAGGCAAAGGATACCGACAGCGTAGTGACAGGCCGCTCGACAGGTCACCCCTGCCGAAATGTAAAGACTAAGTTCTCGAAGAAGCTGGCAAGCGGCGAGATGAACGGAAGCATTACTCCCGACGAGTTCGAGGAGCTGACACTGGGTTCGCTTAGAAAAGCTGTTCAGGACGGCAACCTTGAAGAGGGCTCCTTCCTTTGCGGCGCTATCGCAGGAATGATAGAGGATGTCAAGCCCGCAAAGGAGATAATAGAAGAAATGTTTGCCAAGGCAGAAGAGCTGCTGGGCAAGTGATAACGGAGGAAAACACAATGGCAACAGCATTTATAACAGGTTCGGCAAGAGGTATCGGTGCGGCTATCGCACTCAGACTTGCAAAGGACGGCTTCAACATCGCTCTCAACGATATCAGCGAGGCTATGTTTGAGGACAACGACATTATGGAAAAGATCAAAGCTGAGGGCGTCGAGTGTGAGAAATTCATCTGTGACGTTTCAAGCTTTGCCGATAGCGAAAAGACAGTTAAAGCCATAAAGGAACGCTTCGGCTCGATAGATGTGCTTGTGAACAACGCAGGCATCACGAGAGACGGTCTGCTTGCCAGAATGAGCGAGGAGCAGTATGATATGGTGGTCGCTGTCAACCAGAAGAGCGTTTTCAATATGTCTAAGTTTGTTGGCAACATAATGATGCGTCAGCGCTCAGGCAGGATAATCAATCTTGCTTCCGTAGCAGGTGTTTACGGCAACGCAGGCCAGATGAATTACAGCGCAACAAAGGCAGCTATCATCGGTATGACAAAGACGGTTGCAAAGGAGCTCGGCTCCAGAGGTGTTACCTGCAACGCTGTGGCACCCGGCTTTATAAAGACGCCCATGACCGATAAGCTGACTGAGGAGCAGAAGAATATGATGCTGGGTCAGATAGCGATGAAGCGTTTCGGTGATGTGGATGATATCGCAGGCGTGGTATCTTTCCTCGCTTCAAAGGACGCAGGCTATGTTACCGGTCAGGTCATCGAGATAAGCGGCGGTATAATGATGTGATATAAGCCGCAAAACAGCAGATGCCCTAAAACAGGTATCTGCTATCACTCTGAGTATAAGGAGAAAAACAATGAGCAGAAGAGTTGTTATCACCGGTATGGGTACCGTAAACCCGCTGGGAAAGAATGTGAATGAATTCTGGGAGAATATCAAGGCAAACAAGAACGGTCTTTCTTTTATAGACCAGTTCGATGCCTCGGACTTCCCTGTCAAGATAGTAGGCGCTGTAAAGGACTTTGACAGCAGCGAATGGATAGACAAGAAGGAAGCAAAGAGAATGGACCGCTTCACTCAGTTTGCGGTCTGCTCGGCAAAGCAGGCAATGGCTCAGGCCGGGACGGACTTTGCTGATGTTGACGCTTTCAGGAAAGGCGTTATCATCGGTGTGGGCATAGGAGGTCTTAATCTGACCGAGACCGAAGTGAATAAGTTTGCTGAAAAAAAGGACAAGGTGTCCGTTTTCTTCATCCCTATGATGATAGGTAATATGGCTGCCGGAACAGTCGCTATGCAGACAGGCTTCAAGGGCGATAACTTCTGCACCACAACAGCCTGCTCGTCGGCAACACACGCAATCGGCGAGGCTTTCAGAAAGATAAAGGACGGATATCTCGATGTTGCTCTCTGCGGCGGAGCAGAGGCTTGTATCTCCCGTTTTGCGCTCAGCGGCTTTTGCAATATGAAGGCGCTTTCCCGTGCCGAGGATCTCGACAAGGCGTCAACACCGTTCGACCTTGAGCGTCAGGGCTTTGTTCTCGGCGAGGGCGCAGGTGTGCTGTGTCTCGAGGAATATGAGCACGCAAAGGCAAGAGGTGCCAACATCATAGCAGAGATCGCAGGCTACGGCGCAACAGGCGATGCTTACCACATGACAAGTCCCTCTCCCACAGGCGAGGCTGCTGCTCACGCTATGAAGTATGCTTATGAAGAAGCAGGTCTCAAGGCTGAGGATATAAGCTATATAAACGCTCACGGTACCTCAACAGGTCTTAATGACAAGTATGAAACGACCGCTATAAAGCTCGCCCTCGGCGAGGAGGCCGCAAGAAAGACAGTAGTCAACTCCACAAAGTCGATGATAGGTCATCTGCTGGGTGCTGCCGGCGCTGTCGAGGCTATCGTTACTGCCCTTTCCGTAAAAGAGGACTTTGTTCACAAGACTATAAACTATCATACCCCCGACCCCGAATGCGACCTTGACTATGCGGTGGACGGCAACCGTGAGATCACCGTTAAGGCAGCACTTTCAAACTCGCTTGGTTTTGGCGGTCACAACGCAACTGTCTGCATCAAAAAATGCGACTGAACGGGATAAAAGGAGAAAGCTATGTCTAAGTTAGGTTTTGATTTTACATTTGAAAACATCGAAAAGCTTGCTGATATCGTCAATGATAAGGAGCTCTCGGAGATAAGCCTTGAGGGCGGCGACGGCGTCAAGCTCACAATAAAGGGCAAGAAGAGCGTTCCTGCTCCCATGCCCCCCATGCCGCCCATGGCTCCGATGGCTGCTCCTATGGCAGCACCTGCGGCTATGCCTGTTCAGGCAGCAGCGGCTGCGCCTGCCGCAAACAGCGGCAAGGAGGTAAAGGCTCCTATCGTAGGCACCTTCTATGCTGCGCCCTCACCCGACTCAAAGCCCTTTGTAAGTGTCGGCGACGCTATACACAAGGGCGACACTATCTACATAATCGAGTCGATGAAGGTGATGAGTGAAGTCCAGAGCGAAGTGGACGGCATTG
>DFEO01000133.1 GCA_002368715.1 Ruminococcus sp. UBA3800 | reverse complement strand
GGGAAAATCCTCGTCCTGCGCATCCGATACGGCAAAGCTTTCGTCGCTGTCAGAGCTTTCTTCACGGATGATCTCAGGTTCCTGAGCTTTGGTTATATCTCTGCTATTGCGGCTGTCAGCCGCTTCCGTACAGGACGTCAGCAGCAGTGCAGCAAAAACTAAGGCAATGTGTCTTTTCATATCTTCATCCTTATAGTGATCCTATATCGACTCTGCTCATACTTACAGCGCTCTCCATAGCGATCCCTATCATTCGTTTAAGGTCTGCACCCTGTTTTGAAAGGGCGAGCACAAGCTTTGTCAGTGCGGCACCGAACACTATGTGCAGTTCGCTCTTATCACAGTAGGGGATAGCCAGAGCGCACATCGGCTGCCACAGGTTTTTAAGATACGAAAACATATCGTCACCGACCGAACAGTTCCTGACTTTGCCGAAACGTTCGCTGCCGGCGCTTGATGAAACATATCTCATTATCTCTTCAATATCCGGCATATCTGCTTTCAGAGTGCTGAGCATAGCCAGAAGAGAATAACCGTCACCGATAAGCAGTCTGTCGGTAAGCTCGCCGAAATAATAGCGTTTTCCGTTTTTATCGGAGAAAACATCGAACACATCGCTCTCCGAAGCAGACCCTGAAACGATATATTCGCTCCTCACATCTGCCTGACAGGCATAGCCTGCAAGACAGCCCATTGCCGAGACCACAGACTCAGCGTGGATCTGACCGTTCACGGTCATTGCGCTGACAAGCCTTTGCACCAGAGCGTCTGCACCCTTGCTTATCTGACTTGTCTCCATTTATACATTTATCTCCGCAACGTCATCGGAAACGCCGTTCTCCTCGAGCACGGGCTTAACACAGTTTTCAATAAACTCGTCTACCTGCTGAGGGCATCTTCCGATAAAGTTTTCGGGCTTCATTATCTCGTCCATCTTTTCCCTTGTCATCCCGAACATCGGCTCCTGAAGGATAAGCTCACAAAGGTCATTGTCAAGGCCTTCCTGTTTTACATGGGCGCCCGCTATCATAGAGAGCTGTCTTATCTTCTCATGCAGCTCCTGGCGGTCGCCGCCGTTTTCAACAGCATCCATCATGATGTTCTCGGTAGCCATAAAGGGCAGCTCGGCCATAACTCTTCTTCTTATGATCTTCTCATAGACAACAAGACCGTTTTCAGGGTCGGTAACATTGAGCATTATGTTAAGTATAGCGTCAACGCCCAGGAACGCTTCGGCAACGGATATCCTCTTGTTTGCCGAGTCATCAAGCGTTCTCTCGAACCACTGTGTTCCGGATGTGAATGCAGGGTTGAGAACGTCGCAAATAACATATCTTGCAAGCGAGCAGATGCGCTCATCTCTCATAGGATTACGTTTATATGCCATAGCGGAAGAGCCTATCTGGTTTTTCTCAAAGGGTTCCTCTATCTCCTTAAAGGACTGAAGAATCCTTATATCGTTTCCGAACTTCATAGCGCTCTGAGCGATAGCAGCAAGAGCCTGACAAACCGCAAAATCGACCTTTCTTGAATACGTCTGACCCGAAACAGGGACCACAGCCTCAAAGCCCATTTCCTCGGCGATCAGCTTTTCAAGCTCCTTTATCTTGTCCGTATCCCCGTGGAATAGCTCCATAAAGCTTGCCTGAGTTCCGGTCGTTCCTTTAGAGCCGAGCAGCTTCAGTCTTTTCATCTGGAAATCGAGATCTTCAAGGTCCATGAGCAGCTCGTTGCACCACAGCGTAGCTCTCTTGCCGACAGTTGTCAGCTGAGCAGGCTGCAAATGTGTATAAGCAAGACATGGCATAGCCTTATACTTATCTGCAAAAACCGCAAGCTGAGAAATGACCTTTACAAGCTTTCTCTTGACCACCTGCATAGCATCTCTCATAATGATAATGTCTGTGTTGTCACCGACATAGCAGCTGGTTGCGCCAAGGTGGATTATCCCGGCAGCACCCGGGCAGGCATCGCCGTAGGTGTGAACGTGCGCCATAACATCGTGGCGGAATTTTTTCTCATATTCCGCAGCCTTTTCATAGTCAATATCATCAATATGAGCTTCAAGCTCGTCTACCTGAGCCTGAGTAACGGGAAGGCCGAGCTTCATCTCGGCTCTTGCGAGCGCCACCCACAGTTTTCTCCAAGTGGTGAATTTTTTGTCCGCCGAGAAGATGAACTGCATCTCCTTGCTGGCATAACGTGTGCAAAACGGGCTTTCGTAGCTGTTTGTCATTGATATCTTCCTTTCATTAGGTATGCCCACAGATATTACCGGGCAAAAATAAAAATTACAAAACTATTATAACATATATCTCACTCATTTGCAAGTAACTTGCATATAATTTAACCTTATTTTTACCAATAAAGAAGCACCCCTGCAAAAAGTGCAGAGGTGCCGTATCTGATATTTGTTATATCACTGCTTGTCCTTGTCGTCGAACACATCGCCGCACTGAGGACAGAACTTGGGCGGATTAGTGGGATCAGCAGGTGTCCAGCCGCACTTATCGCACTTGTAAAGAGGTGCGCCTGCAGGCTTTGGCTGACCGCAGTTCTGGCAGAACTTGCCCTGGTTCACTGTTCCGCAAACACAGGTCCATCCGTCAGCGGATGCAGCAGGAGCCGGAGCCGGCTGAGGCTTTCCGCAGTTCTGGCAGAACTTGCCTGTGTTCTGTGTTCCGCATTCGCATACCCACGCATTGGGATCCTGAGCAGGCTGCTGCTGTGGCTGCTGGAAGCCGCCCATAGGAGCGCCGCCCATCGGCTGCTGGGGAACACCGCCGGGGTTATATCCGGGAGCTCCGCCCTGATTGCCGTAAAGTCCGCCTGCCATCTGAGCGTTCTGGTTGAAGGAATTTCCTCCGAAGCCCATTCCCATAAATCCGGTAAATGCGCCGGCGGTGTTTGAAGCTGCTGCTTCACGGGCTCTGTTAACGGACATAGCATCCATAGCGCCGAGTCTTCCATAACGGTTTGCAGCATCTGCTTCCTGGAACTGAGCGATCTTCTTCTTGCTCTCTTCATCAACATTGAGCTCTACCGACAGGCTCTTGAGCTGTACGCCCTTGTCTGTCCATTTGTCTGTGAGCTTCTGGTTCATTATGTCAGCAAGATCGTCAGCATAGGCGATGATCTGATCGTAAGGGATCTGCTTCTTTGAAAGCTCTGAGATACAAATGCCGAACTTAGGCTTCATATCTGTCTTGAGCTGGCTCATAAACGCAGCGCCCTCGCCCGAATCGGAAACGAACGGCTGGCTTATGTCGTGTATATTATTCTCATAAAAGGCTACGGGATCAACGATCTTCAGCTCAAACTCTCCATGTCCCTGAGCGTTGAGCGAAAGGTTCATTTCGCCGTCACGGAAAGGAACATTGCCGAAGCCGATCTTGTTTCCGACCATAGGTCTGAGGTTGATGTAAACAAGACGCATCGTGTGCTTTGCCATACCGCCTGCGGTAAAACGGCTTCCGATATCCTTGAGAGAGGGGATAAAGTCCTTGAGTCCTCCGCCGAGAAGCGAGGGAGCCACAGACGAATCATATCTGTACTGACCTGCCAGGTCGTTGTCAGTAGCAACAACTAGGTCGTGGACCTTGCCGTCCTCAACGAGCAGAGCTGCCTGATTGATAGCAACATCAAACACCGAGCCGTTTGAAATATAAGACTCCGTTCCCTTTGAATTGCTTCCTCCTCTGACATTGCTTACCTTGGTCCCGGCGATGCAGAATGTCTTCTGACCCATACCGTCACAACGGAAATATTCGGTCCATTCATCACCGAGCTTGCCGCCAACAGCGCCAATAGCTGCTTTAATTAATCCCATAGTGATTCTTCCTTTCGTGTTTAGTTATATAGTCGGTCTTAGCGACCGTTACTATCTTGATCTGTATATTTTGTTTACCTTCCAGGTCCTTTCAACAGATATCTCTCTGTTCGCAAGTTCGCCGCCGCAGTACTCACAGATCTTGTTAGCACCGACTGCTGTTATCGGAGCTCCGCAGTAAGGGCAGCGCAGGCTTGCAAGTTCGCCGTCGCCGTCATCCGTGAGGTGGTAAACATATTTAGCCTCATAAACGTGCTGCTGAAGAAACTTATTTTTAGGCTGATATTCAAGAGCGGCCTGATAAGTTATCACGGCTTCGGTATCAAGCTTGCGGTAGTCGCTCATTGCAACTTTATGTATCTTCACCTTGTCATAGGTCTCCTGGTTGATGTCCAGCATAGCCTCGACCTCAAGCACAAATGCTTCGGTACAGTATTCCCTCAGCCTGTCTGCTCCGGTCCGCTCATTCAGCACAGCAAAATATGTGCTTATCGCCGATCTTACGATCTCGCCGGCATAATCCGCATCAAACCCGGGGAAGTCACGCTTTACCTTCTGCCGCATAAGCCCTTCGGCACCCGAGATGCTCATAGGAACAGAGGCAGCACTGTCGGTAGCTTTTTTTATAGTGTCCACAAGCTCACCGGCCTTTTTGACACCCACCGATATCTTATAAACGGTGAAACCCGCTGTTACCGCAACTATCGTCCATATCGTTATTTTTATAATTAGTGCTGATGTCATCTGAATAACAACGCTCCGTTCCTTACATCATACCTGCGATAAGATAGCCCAGGATACCTCCGCCGACAGCGCCGATGAGCGAGTACACAGTAAGCTTCAGCTTGTCAATAGGAAGATTTCCTATAAACTTTCCTGTCTGACCGTTCATTGCAAAGAAGTATTTCTTCTCCTCATATGTAGTGTAGAACAGCCAGGTAGGCAGCATTGCATAGTCAACGTTTTTTATCTTGGTGTTTCTGTTATACATCCTGACATTCACATTATCGTAATTACAGGTCTTTACAAGCTCATCCTTTGTCGTGTTCTCTATCCTTTCCTGAGCTCTTGGATAGCAGGTCTTTTTGTCCTCGTCATAACGCTCTGCCAGATAACCTGAAAGATAGCCGGGGTTAAAAGGCTTCATTTCCTTGAAATCGAACGGTTCGATAGAGTCCATCGCATCGTTCTCGGTCTTCGATGAAGCATCAACAGGCACGTTCTCAAAGTCGAGCTGACCGTCTCTGAGCACATCATAGTATGTCTTTTCGGTATATTCATACTTGTTGTCACGCCACGTTTTTTCATTGTAGCATTCGCATTTGATGTTTCCGTGGCAGGTGCCGGAATAGAGCCAAAAAGGGATGTATACGCCCTGAAGCTTATCCACAACGGAATTTACATCAAACTTCTTTGGTGTCAGCGGTTTCTTTGCAAATTTAGCAAAGGCGCTCATACAGTTTTCCTTTGGCACTTTGAACGGGATGATATACTTGGGAGCAAAGTCATTTATTATCTGCTCGCCCATAACAACCGAGTTGCCGCAGTATACACATACGGTCGCAGCCGTAGAGCGGTCTGTAATTATCTCCGAACCGCAGTGTGAACAAGTGTATTTTACCAGATCATTTCCCACAGTTCCATCATTTGACTGTGAATACTCGCCTTCTTCGATCTCCTCGTGCTTCTGCACATTCTCCTCGCTCAGTGCATCGGCCTTCTGGTTTTCGACAGCCGCAGTAAGCTCTTCAAGAGAGAACTTATCATCGCAGTATTCGCAGTGAAAGCAGTTTTCAGCTGCTGTCCAGAAAATCTCAGCGCCGCAGGTCGGGCACTTGTAAGAAATGTTAGCCATAAAAAATGCCCTCCTCAGTCGTTGTTTATCCTTCTTTTATCGGTCGTGGTCCTGACATAGTTGTCATACTGCCTCATCATATCAAGATCCGAGTTTATATACTTGTCTGCCTTTGTTGCATGATGCTTCGTTCTGCTCATACTAACAAGAACGGCTCCTGTGATAATCCCCACAACAGGTGCGCCGATGCAGGCACCCATAACAGAGTCGGAGCTGTCGGCAAAGGCAACTGTCGGTCCCAGGACCGTGTTCATGCTTATAAGAGCAAATCCGGCAGTTCTCAAAACCTTTCTTAACATAATAAATCCTCCGTAATATAAGATTATGATACAGCTATGGCGCATATATCACAAAAATCCTTTTGCATACACTGATAGGATACCACAGTTTTCCCTATATGTCAAGATTTTTTATCAAATTGTAACACAAAAGTCATATTCATTATTTACACTCATCTCGTTAAGTACCTGAGAGCAGAGATACAGAGAACCGCAGATAACAGTCAACGCCTTCGGCCGTTCTTTCATAAGCCGGCAGGCAGTTTTAAGAGCGCTCTGTCTGCACACCTGTGCGCCTGCACCGAGGCTTTTGATAAGCTTTGCAAGCTCATCTGCTCCCTCTGCTCTTTCCGAAAACCCGTCACAGGCATAAAACATATCGACACAGCCCGTCAGCTCCCTGAGCGCATCGGACATATTTTTATCCCTGCACATTCCGATAACGGCCTGACAGCTTGCTGCTCCCGATGCTCTGATAGTTTGTGCCAGTGCTTTCATCCCGTCGGGATTATGCGACCCGTCAAGGATAAGAAGCGGTTTAAGGTTCAGCACCTGCACCCTTGCCGGGACCTGAGCTCTTTCAAGACCGTTTCTTATATTTTCCTCACTGACTTTCAGCTCCTTGCCGACACATAACATACACTCGATCGCAGCAGCGGCATTTCTTACCATATGCTCGCCCTGCATAGCTGTGCGATACTCTTTGCCTTTATAAATGAAACCGCTCCCCGAAACATTTGAGCTGATGATCTTTATCCCGCTGTCCGGTATGATAAGCTTGGCATTCATCTTCTCACAGCGCTCGATGAAAACATCGTTAACTTCTTTTTCGTTTCCGCTGCTGAGGATACAGGGGCAGCCCTGCTTGACGATCCCGGCTTTCTGGGCGGCTATCTCTGTCAGTGTTTCGCCGAGTATCTGTGTATGATCGTAGGAGACTGACCCTATGACACAGGCAAGCGGACTTTTTATAATGTTGGTGCAGTCAAGCAGCCCTCCGAGCCCTGCTTCAAGGATCACGATCTCACATCCTGTCCTGACAAAATAGAGCAGGGCGATAGCCATAGTGATCTCAAACTGAGAGAAGCTGTCTTTATACTCAGACCTTTGCGCAATATCTCTGACGGTCATCGCCAGTTCATCGAGCACACAGTCGGGTATCTCGGTATCATTTACCTTTATGCGGTCGTTGTATCTTAAAATATAGGGAGATGTGAACAGCCCCGTTTTAAGCCCGGCATTTATGCAGATCTTGTCGAGCATCTGTGCTATCGAGCCTTTTCCGTTAGTCCCTGCGATATGGATGAACCTCAGCTTTTCCTGAGGATCTCCAAGACCGGACAGCAGACAGGATATCCTTGAAAGGTCTTTCACGGCCTTGCCCGAATGTGAAAAGCTGTTGACATAATCTATTCCCGAAAATCCGCTCATATCATCTGTCCTTACAATTGTTTTATCATTTGCTCAAGCTCTTTTGCTGTTTCAAGGTTTACCCCGGCACACCTTGCAAGCTCCTCGGCAGATGCCTGTCTTAAAGCTTCTTTTGTCTTATACTCTGTCATCAGCTTCTGAGCTTTTTTCTCGCCTATCCCTTTTACCTTTGTCAGCTGAAGCCCGAACGAGCTTTTGATGTGCTTTTTAGCCTGATAAGTTATAGCCACTCTGTGGACCTCGTCCTGGATAGATGTAACAAGGTTAAAAGCGGCTCTTGTCTTTGTCAGCGATATCTCGCCGCCGCCTGTCGCAACAGCTCTTGTCCTGTGCTTCGAGTCCTTGACAAGACCGAACAGCGGACAATCGATACCCATCCTTTCGAGCACAGGCGCCACAGCATTCACATGGCCGTTTCCGCCGTCAAGCAGGATAAGGTCGGGCATCTGTGAAAAGCCTTCGTCTGTTTTCTCAAAATAATTACGGAACCGCCTTTCGATCACCTCGGTCATACAGGCATAATCATCCTGCTCAGCAACGGTTTTTATCGAAAAGCGCTTATACTTTTTCTTTGAAGGCCGTCCGTTTTCAAAGACGACCATTCCTGCTACCATATCTGTTGAAGCAAGGTTGGAGATATCGTAGCATTCGATATACTGAGGCGTTTTTGAGAGTCCGAGAGCCTTTGCCAGCTCCTCAAGAGCGATTATCTCCTTGCTGGTCCTGCCGACCTTGATGGAAAGATATTCGGCAGCGTTGCTTTTAGCAAGAGCTGTCAGCTTTAAAAGCTGTCCTCTCTGCGGAACGCTTATCCTTACGGCATGACCGTATTTCTCACTCAAAAACCGGGACACGAGCTCTCTTTCGGAAAAGTCAGACTCCAGCAGGATATCGTGAACTATACTGTCTTTGTTTGAATAATACTGTATCAGAAAATCTGAATACATCCTGTCCGTATCGTAAGTATCTCCAAGGAAAAAAGATGCCTTGTCAAAAAGCCTTCCGCCCCTGTACATTATAATGCTTGCGCAGGCATTTATACCGTTCTGAGTAACAGCGGCTATGTCGCAGTTTTTGATGTTATCATCTATTATCTTCTGGCTCTCCGAGGCTTTTGTTATGGCAGCTATCCTGTCACGAAGCCTTGCGGCAAGCTCGAAATTCATTTCTTCCGATGCCTTATACATCTCCTCGGTCATCCTTTTGACAGATCGCTCGGAGCCGTTTCTGATATAGTCGATAGCCTGCCTTATCGTATCGTTATAATCCTTCTGACTGATATTACCGATGCAAACTCCCATACACTGCTTTATGTGATAGTTAAGACAGGGTCTGTGCTTTTTTATATCATCCGGGAAATGTCTGTTACAGGTGGGGAGCATAAACACCTTGTTTGCTTCTTCCACAGCCTGCTTCACAGCAAAGGAGCTGGTATACGGCCCGATATATTCCGAATCGTCATCCTCCTTCTGGAGAACGGCACGAAGTCTCGGGAAGGGTTCGTTTGTTACTCTGATATAGCTGTATCCCTTATCATCCTTCAGCAGGATGTTATATTTCGGACTGTACTGCTTTATCAGCGAGCATTCCAGAACAAGTGCCTCAAATTCGGAGTCGGTGACAATAAAATCGTAGTCATACACATGAGATACCATTTTCCACACCTTAGGCAAATGGTCCTGCCAGGGTCTGAAATATGAAGACACTCTGTTTTTGAGATTCTTGGCTTTGCCGATATATATGATCTTGAGCTCCTTGTTCTTCATGATATAGCATCCGGGTCTGGTCGTAAGCCTGGAGGTCTTATCACGCAGGAACGGGAGGCGTTCATTTTCTTTTTCGGTGATTATCATGGTCTTCTCCTTGTTTTTGGAACGGTCTATTGACAGGAGGCGGCAAAAGTGGTATACTTTATTGCATAAAAGCACAAAAGCAACTGAAAGGATCTGATCTTTTGAAGATAGGAATAGTCGGTCTTGGACTTATCGGCGGTTCAATGGCCAAGAGCATAAGAAAGAACACATCGCACACCTGTCTTGGATATGATATAGACAGAGCTGCCGTATCGGGCGCTCTTGCACAGGAAGCGATCGATGCCGAGCTGACAGACAAAAATATCACCCTTTGCGATATTATCATCGTGTGTCTTCATCCGCAGCAGACTATCGACTACATACTTGAAAATGTCAGCCGGTTCGGAAAAAACACGATAGTTATAGACACCTGCGGTGTAAAGGGTGCTATCGTTGATGCTGTTGACAAGGTGTGTGCCGACAGCGGCATCAGCTTTGTGGGCTGTCATCCTATGGCAGGCAGAGAGTTTTCGGGCTTTGCGTTTTCTGTGGACAATCTGTTTGAAAAGGCCAGCTTTATAATCACAAAGACCTCGCTTACAAAAGATGATGCTGTTGAAAAGGTCTCGGCGCTTGCTGTTGAAACAGGCTTTGCAAAGGTGGTCATCTCCGATCCCGAGGAGCATGACCGTGTGATAGCCTTTACGTCACAGCTTGCTCATGTCGTTTCCAGCGCCTATGTCAAGAGCCCCAGCCTTTTGAAGCAAAGCGGTTTTTCGGCAGGCTCATTCAAGGATCTCACGAGAGTCGCAAAGCTGAACGAGGATATGTGGACAGCATTGTTTTTAATGAACGCAGAGCCGCTGACGGACGAGATAGACCATATCATAGCCCGCCTTACGGAGTATCGTGATGCTATATCGGGAGGCGATGCGGACACTCTCAGGATGCTTCTCAAAGACGGCCGTGAGCTGAAGGAGCTATCTAACAACTCTTTATAATATATCCAAACAGGGTGGATCTCCCCACCCTGTTTTTATTTTGCCAGCTCGATGATCGCACAGGCATAGAGCATAAGGTTCTTTTTGAATGTCTCCATAGTTATATGCTCGTCGGGCCCATGCATATGGTTGTCTTCGTCGGGAAACTCGGCGCCGAAAGCGACACCGCCCTTGGTGTTGTGGACATAGGTTATGCCGCCCTCACTTATGCAGTAGCCCTTTTCTCCTGTTACGTCCTCATAAACTCTCAGCAGAGTGCGGATAAAATCCGAGTTTTCATCAACATAATGGCTCTCCATACCGCTGCATTCTCCCGGACGCAGTCCTGCATTCTCAAGAGCCGCTGATATGATACTGCGTATCTCGCCAAGCTTCCTGTTGATAGGGAAGCGTATATCCAGTCCGCCGCTGAGTTTTCCGTTACCGATACTCAGCATCGTCAGAGCCATTGTCATATCTCCTGATATCCTGTCGCTGAAGCCGAGCCCGGCGCTTTTGCCGTTAAACTCCCCGTGAGCAAACACGCTGCAAAGTCCCTCAAACCCTTTGTATCCGCATTCATCGAGCGCTTTTATCAGTGCCGTTGCCACATTTATCCCACGCTCGGGTCTTGAACCGTGTGAAGACCTTCCGCTGACAACGATACTTCCGTTCTCTTCGCAGACATCGAGTCTTGAGTCAACGCTTTTGAGCGCCCTGATAAATTCATCACTCTCGCCGCTTATCCTGAGCACTGCCTTGCCCGGAACAGCATTTATGACAGTTCCGCATTCAAGAGAGATAACTCTCTTTTCTTCCTGCCCGGTCTCTCCCTCAAATTTCAGGTGTACCAGACCTTTTTCGCAGTTGAGCACAGGAAAAGAGCCGTCCGGGGTAAAGAGCATTTCCGGGAATCCGACCTTTTTTTCATAGTATTCCATATCCTTGCATCCGTTTTCCTCATCAGCGCCGAAGATCACTCTGAAGCTTTTGCTTAGCGGTATCTCCAGCTCTCTGACAGCCTTTACCGCCCACAGCACGGCAACACTCGGTCCTTTGTCGTCGATAGTCCCTCTGCCATAGAGCGCATCATCCCGTATATCAAGAGTAAACGGGTCACTGTGCCAGCCTTCTCCGGCAGGAACGACATCAAGGTGAGAGAGTATGCCCAGGACAGGCTCTTTATCTGAAAAAAGATCTCCGTCGACAGCGTATCCGTCGATATTTCTTGTTTTCATTCCAATACTGTCAAGCTTTTTCTGCCCCCATTCGAGAGCTTTTTTTGAGCCGGCTCCGAATGGCTTGATATCGCTGTGCTCATCAGCAACGCTTTCTATGGCGATTATCTCGGCAAGGTCACCAAGTATCTCATCCATATGCTTTTCAAAGTATTCACGCAGTTTATCCTTATACATTATCTCACCTTTTCACTAAAGTTATAAGCATTATCTCGGCAGGATTATTCAGCCTGAATTTCCCGAGCCCGACTGTCAGCGCCATTGAAGAGGTCCCGTTTACCGACTTCGTTTCGTATATCCCCTTTGTATATTTCGGGAAGAACCGTCTTTCGGGAGAAAGAAGCCCCCCTATCAGCGGAAGCCTGATAACTCCGCCGTGGCAGTGACCCGAGAAAACGGCATCTGCTCCCCATTCGGCATACGCTTCAAATGGGAAAGGATTGTGCGAGATAAGAAAATTGCACGCATTCTTATCTGTTTTGCCCATAAGCTTTTCAAGCGTATCGGCATCGGGTCTGGGAAGATCTTTATACGAAAAATCCTTGTTTCGGTAAAACCTCTGCGGAAACTGCGCACCGTATAAATTAACAGCACTGCCATCACACAAAAGATACGTCATTTGATTTCTGAGCACATTCACACCGCTCTGTTTCATTCTGAAACACAGCGCCTCACAGTTATCCATATTGTCCGTTTCGTGGTTTCCGAGTACATAGTATGTCGGAGCGATAGACACGAGCCTTTTCATCAGAGTTATCTTAGGAAGCATATCTGTTTCATCACGGCTGTAAAGGTCGCCGGCAAAAAAGATATAGTCCGGCTCGCAGGCGGCACATGAGTTTATAAGATTATCAAATCTGTCGCCGTAGCGCTTTTTATGCAGATCGGCGATAAGCAGTATCTTTTTGCCGTCAAAGCTTTTCGGAAGCTTGCACACCGGCATATTGTATTTGCTGACTCTCAGCTGCCTGTTCGAGATCAGAGCATAGCCTGCCGAAAAGACCACAGCAGCCGAAACAAGCAGCTTGGATGCGATATTCAAATGGATCACACTTTCTGTATATCAAGATATTTTTCAAGGCTTTCCATAGCCCATTTTGCATGGTTGTAACCATAGTTGAAAAGACGTTCGAGCTTATCCCTGTCGTTTTCGAGCCTTCCGACGCCAAATGTCGTCTTTGGCGTAAAAACGAAAGCCTTCCCGCTTTTTTTGAGCGCCTCTATTTCCTCTATACATTTATTGTATCTCTCAGCTCTTGAAAGCATCGCTTCGGCAAATTCCGGATATTTCTTAAAACGCTCAGCCGAAAGCTTTGTCAAGGTATCCGTCTGCTTGACATATCCCTTGGGTCTTGTGAGAACGATGATAAGCTTGTCACAGCCGTCTTTCAGAGCCTGCTTATAGGGTATAGAGTCGGCAATGCCTCCATCAAGGTAATCCTCGCCGTCGATGTTTATCACGGGAAACAGCATAGGCAGAGCACAGGTCGCCCTTAAAAGCGTCCACTGCCTGTCATCTCTCGGCACATCAAGATATTCTGCCTCTCCGGTCCTTACATTTGTAACAACAGCCTTGAAGCAGCCTTTATATTCCTTATATGCGTCATAGTCAAATGGCAGAACAGAGTTCGGAACTTCGTCAAAGGCATAATCCAGGTTATAATAGCTTTTGTTAGACGGTCTGAACAGGTGATGCATACCCATGTATTTTCTTGTGGGCATTATCTCTGATGCCAGTTTATAGTTTCTTCCTATCTGTCCGGAAACATAGGAAGCGCCGAATGCGGCTCCTGCCGAAACACCGATAACATAATCAGCTATAATATTTTGCTCCAGCAGCGCATCAAGTATCCCGCAGGAATAAACAGTCCTGCTTGCGCCGCCTTCCAGTATAAGTCCGGTCATATAAAAATCATACCCCCATTTTCACGGGGGTATGCACTCCTTTCGGTCAAGCTTTTTCAGAATCAGCGTCAGTTTCAGAAGCGCCCTCTTCTGTCTTTATCTCTTCTGTGATGTATTTTCTGCCCTCGTCTTCAAGCTTCGATTTCAGATCATCGATAGCATTAGCGGTAGCATTGTCATTTGTGATCCTTACGATGTAGTTATCCTTGAGCCCCTTTACTCTCTCAACGATATTGTCAAGATCAACAACGGAATTCTCATCAACGATGTAGCTGCTGCCCGATACCTTCACATCAAAGTATTCAGGCTCCTCCTCGGAATCGACCGCAGCTGCGCTTGAAGAGGGTGTTGTTTCCTCGTTTCCGCTGCCGTCGCCGCCGGCACCCTTTCCGCCGCCAAGGCCAAGACCCAGCCAGTTAAGGATAGCAAGCAAAGCAGCAAGCAGGAGAAGTATTATAATAAGGAACAGAAGTCTTTTCTTCTTTTTCTTCTTTTCTTTCTTTTCCTTGCTCTCAAGATCGTCTCTCATTTTTCTTTCAACATCGTTCTGGATGCTCATAAAAGATCATTCCTTTCTATTTTGAGGTATTGATATAGGTGAAATAAACATTGGTGTTAGCCTGGGATATCTGCGAAACTGCGTTTCTTATCATTGTTATGTCGTCATACAGAACAGTATCCCCGTCATAGACAACAGCCGCAAGAGCAGTTTTGCCGTTATTTATCCCCAGCGTTTCGAGCGCAGGCTCCAGTGCATCATAAAGATCATCGCTGATGCCGTAATCAGCTATCGTCTCATTGCCCTGAGAAACGGTCACGATACCGTTCCCGTCGTTATTCCTGACAGTCAGCGTTATCAGCATACCGTCCTTATAATCATTTATAGCCTGCTGGTTCATAGCGGCATTCTCGTTTATCTTAGCCTGCTGTTCCAGCGCCTGAGCTTTCAGCTCTTCGATCTTCCTGTCATATTCCTCAGCCTGTTCTTCGAGCTTTTTTTCACTTTGCTCTATCTTCGTCTGAGCCGATCTGACCTTTTTGTCAGCCTTCTTCTGTGCATCAGCAGCGCTGGCAGAGGAGTTTGTCATGACCCAGAAAAGCATTATCATAATAACATCCAGCAGGGAAGTCAGCTCCAGCGCCAGACCCTTGCTTTTCCTGTAGCCGCTCATTTTCAGTCCTCCGGATATGTATTCTTGTCTTCCTGCCTGCTCAGGTTCCTTTCAAGAAACAGCGCAACGTTCTTTTCATTATCCTCGATCTTTGCCGAAACGATACCGTCAAGGAACTTGAAAATGATACCGAACACCAGTCCCCAGAAGGTGGAAGTCAGTGCTCCGTAAAAATTGCCCTGAACGTTATCCATATCCTTGACCATACCCAGAAGCGAGATGACCGTTCCCAGTATCCCCAGCAAAGGGAAAATACCTGTCAGATTCACAAAGATCGAATACAGTCTGCCTGTATGGTTTCGCATAGCAGCGACCCTTGTTTCGGTCAGTTTCTTAGCATCGTTTTCAGCTTCGCTTCTTGAAGCATCCTTATCGGGGACAAAAACTGTCAAGTGCAGCTTTTTATAAAGCTTCTCGGCAGAGTTCTTGGTCATATAGTAAACATATGCTGTGAAAGCAGCACAGATAAAAATCAACAGGTCAAAGCCGAAGAAGTTACGAAAAATAACGGACATTGAATCATCGATCCTTTCATTTGTGTTCATATTGACCATACAATAGTATAATATCATACTTTTTTACAAAAATCAAGGGAATTTGACAAAAAACATTCACAATACTATTATATCCCGTATATCCCGGCAAAAGCAAAAGCGCCCGCATCAAAGCAGGCGCAGATAATTTATTTTTTGTTTTGTGTGTCATAGCCGCCCTTGTTGTAGAACAGCTCTCTGATAGCCAGAGCACAGCCTGAAAGGAACCTGTGTCTGCTGTCGATAATGGATGTGTCCACCTTGCTTGCAACGATCGGTCCTGCTATCTGGGAGATCACCTCTTTAAGGAAGTTAAAATCCTCCTCAGACCTGAACGGGAACCTGTGAAGAACTATCTTCTGCGGATTTGTGGAGAAATAAAGGTTATTGATGAGCACTGCCACCAGCATGATGACATTGTCCATTATCTCCTTGACCGGCTTTTCATCCTTCTCATAAGCAGCTACGAGCATATCCTTTGTGACAGCCATAAAGCTCCCCTTTGAAGCTTCATAAAGAAACGGTGTATTCTCCTGAGAATAGATCTCCTTGACCTTTTTTCTTATAGCCGAAGGCGTTATCTCGCTCTCGACGCAGCCCTTTCTTCCGCAGTTACACACACGTCCGTTAGTGGGATTGATTATCATCTTGTCAACAAAGCTTGTACGGTTATCATAAGATATGATAGGCTCGTTAAGGTTCGTGACAACGAAGTTCATCGTGTTGCCATACTGCAAAAAGGCTATATTTAGACGGTTGATATCCTTGGTCTTCAAAAAGTCGATATTGGCCATAGCCGTTCCCTTGATGGAATTGTCAAACACGACGGGAACGTCAATGAGCTCCTTGATCTCTGCTCTCAGCTTGGAATAGTCGGGGACTTCGTTTTTCACATCTACCCTCAGCCTTGAATACATAGTAGGGAAGATACCGAATCCGATACCAAGTATCCGGCTCGCATCAAGACAGTTATCCGAAAGTATCTCTCTTATAGACTGCTCGCAGAAGTTCTTTATCTTTGAATACTCGGTATTCTTGTCAATCTGCATATTCCTCTTGTCAAGAACATCTCCTGAAAGTGTGGAAAGACCTATGCTGACTATATCCTCTTCGATAACTATACCGATAGGGAACTTATAGTGGTTGTTGATATCAATAAGGATCTTTTTTCTTCCTCTGGGAGCCTTTTCGGTCATATGCTTATACTCGCCGATCTCAGCGATTATGCCCTGTTCGATCATCTCATTTGTTATGATCGTAACAGCTGCTCGTGTAAGCTCCAGGGTCCCTGCAATATCTATTCTTGAAGTAGGACCACGCTGCTTTAGGATCTTTAAGACCTGCATACGGTTTCGTCTTTTCAGATCAAGCTTGCTTATTCCATGCTGCTCCATTTATGCATTTCCTCCGTTATGCTTTTTATTCACCGTAAGAAAGAGGCTGTTATTTATATATAATCAATATAAAAAATACAAAAACCCAGCCCTTTATGATAAAAATTATAACAAGCGAATGTAAACGCAATATTAACAATCGGTGATTATTTGCTCAATACACAAACTTTTACATAACAGACATAACTAATTCACAAATTAGTCTTTAGAGGATAGCCGACTCGTCTATATCGTCCTCGATCTCCTCGCCGTTAAGGATAGCTTTCAAAACGTTTATCTCATCCTCTGTCAGCGTAAGACCCTTTCCCATTCTGGTGTGGTCGGGGCTCCATTCTCTTAGGTCATATTTCGGCTCTCTCTCGTTCCAGGAAACAAGATTGAGCTCCTTTGTCCAGCCCTTTGCATTCTCGGACAGTATTCCGAGGTGCTGTGTGATCTCAAATTTCAATTCAGCCATTATTGTATACCTCCATTATTATTCTCTATCGCTGTCCGTTTTTAGCGGATCGGCAGACTTTAGTTCTTTTGTTCCACCCCTGATATATGCCCTGGCAGCCGCAATGATCCTCTCTCTGAAGCAGAAGGCCCCCAGTATCATAGCGATGCAGCTGACGAATACGGTTATCCATGGAATGACCGATAATAAGATCAGGTATGCGGATACGCCGCAGGCAATAACAGATCTCTTTGATCTCAGGGTGTATGCCGATATAAGGCACAATACCAGCAGCATAATGAGCGATACCGTGATGCCCTGTCTTATAACCATACAAAGCGGCAGAGCAATGGTGATGATGAGCATACGCCTGCGGTCTTTTAAGTTTGCAAAATAGCAGAATGCGGCAAACAGTGTGCCGTAAATAATAAATCCCTTTGTAACGATGTCCAGTGCAATATACACAAGTATCCCGAGCAGGATAACAGCCAGCATAGGCTTTGTGATCTTTGAGAGCCTGTCTGCGATCCTCTTTGGGAGAAGCTTATAGAACACCGAGGATATAGCTTTCATGTTCAGTATGATGACAATGGAGAAGAGCAAGAACAGGAACATATACGCTATCGGGTTGTGCATAAGGTTTGTCTCGAAAAGACATACGAACATCATAAGGATGATTATGATGTTGTTCACTATCATCTTTTTAAAGTTTATCCTGAAAGGAACAAGCTTTCTCGAATCAAAGGTCCTTATGATAAATACCGTCAGGTAAGCCGCAACTGTCGAAATAGGCGGCCCGTAAAGCTTGATGGTGGGAATAAGTATAATATTCAGTCCCACATTTACAAGTCCCGAGATCAGGCTCGTAAAAAGTGATTTCTTCGTTTCCTTGGTTGCAAGATAAATAGACCCCATAAAAGTGGTGAAGCACGAAAAGATCGTCGAGTAGATCATTATGGGCGAATATTTGATACAGCTCTGGAAATCCTCACCTATCATTATCTTTGTGAGCGGCTGGATTATGAGAAGACAGCTCGCACACAGGATATACAGCAGGCTTTGGTTAAAGTCAAACACATTTTCATAGAACTTGTCTCTGTCCTTTGACTCGTTCTCGGTTATAGCAGACATATTCCACGCCTGACCGAACATCATATAGACGGTCGCTACGATATTCGGGATCTTGTAGGTGGCCGAGAGTATACCGTTATAATGTGAACCGAGATAGTGTGTCGTCATAAAGGCATCCGAGCTGTTTGTTATGAGCCAGAGCAGCTGTGCCGGGATAAGCGGTACCGAATACTGGAGCATAACGTGCAGCAGGTCACGGTCAAAGCGTTTTATATCAAAGTATCTCCAGAGTCTGGCTTTGTAAGTCAGGAAAACGATAGAGATGAAATCAGAAAGGATGATAGCCAGCAGATATTTGAGTATGCCCGTATTATCGCCCATTATATCCTCAGGCAGCACCATATAGAATGCGGCTGTAAAGAACAGCGTGAAGAATGTTGTCAGTATGCCGTTAAAGGCAAAAAGCTTGACCTTCTCCATTGCTCTGACAAATGTAGCATAAAGCGTTTTCAGGCTCGACGTGAAGATGAATATATATAGTATCACCGAATAGCCGCCGATATATGTGTCTGCTATCCCCGAAAGCGATACGAGCGTCAGTATGACGGCGAATGCCGCTAGTCCTCCGAAACAAACGATGTTGCCAAGTGTAAAGACTTTTCGCTTGTCATACGCCTTATCAAGACCGAACCGAATGATAGCTTCGGCTATCGTGAGGGAAACGACAGGCATCAGCCAGTTTGCTATCTGCTGGAGTATGTCTGTTTTTCCAAGCTCGGAGGTCGAGAGGTAGTTTGTATAAATTGGTATAAGAAGCAAAACGAGCACCTTTGAGCTGAAGGACCCGATCGCAAACACTATTGTATTGGAAAGCAGCTTTCCGTAGCTGCTTTGTTCAGCTTTTTTAGCCATATTAGCCATATCTATGACCCCTAATTGGTGGATTGTTTATAAATTCAAGCAAAGCTTTTCTGCCAGACCGGCGTGAGCGGCTGACAGCTCCATACGTTTTTACATACAGCGGAGCTTCAAAAAATGCTATCAAACATTAACTAGCTGATATTATAGCACATTGTTTTAAAAAATGCAAATTTTTTTAATAAAAATCTTGATTTGCTCTTGAAATCCTTTTAAATATGTTGTATAATATATGTATCAAAGAGCAACGGAGGTCGAAATTCAATATGAAAGTTTTGAAGGTCGTTTTGATCGTATTATTGAGTATATGTGCAGCTGCTCTTGCGGCTAATCTGCTTTCCGGTGTCTTCAGCACTAAGTTTACCAAGTATTACGAGGTGTGAAAGTCTGTAAAGTAAATTAGGGAACGGCTCGGGCAGAGTCGTTCCCTTTTTCTGTTTTTCTCAGGTACAGAATCTGTGGTCACCTATTACAGTGACTACCGGTCTTGAATGAATAAACTTGTTGGACGTTTTCTTGGGGTTGTAATAATAAATGCAGCCGTTCGTGGGGTCCCAGCCGTTTAGTGCATCCCTTGCAGCACTGTATGCCGAATCGCTGACGGGCTGATCGAACTGGCCGTCCGTTACTGCCGTGAATGCGCCCTTCTGGAAGATGACTCCCGAGAGCGTATCGGGGAAAGACGGGTGTTCTATCCTGTTCAGGATAACGGCGCCGACGGCGACCTGACCGATATAGGGCTCGCCTCTGGCCTCGGCTGAGATTATCCTTGCAAGAAGATCAATGTTCTTGGTGGTTGAAGCAGGAACACTCCCTATGCTGATCCCCAGTGCTTTAAGGGTCTGAGGGCCGGCTATGCCTGTCTGGCTGATGCCTTGCTGCTTTTGGAACCGTTTTACTGCTGCCTGCGTTATCGGCCCGTAGTATCCTGTGATATCATCGTTGAAAAGGCCGCGTTCTTTCAGCCTTTGCTGAATGGCGATGACTTCATTGCCTCTTGATCCGTATTGTGATATGGTGGGTGCGATGCTGTTTTCGTAAGACCTTGACACAGCCCAAAGCGTAAATATTATTCCCATAACGACTCCGACAGATTTTAAGAATTTTTCCAGTGATCCGGTTTTCATTTTTGCCTCCGTGTTTTTTCTTTATTATGCGAAATAGAGCGTGTTTTATACATTTGATTTGTTTATTCTGTTTTGTTATGTGCAATTTTGTTTCGGCGAGGCACTTTTCAACCGCTTTTTAGTGTATTGTGCCGAAAACCGAACTTACCCCTTGACAATATAAGGAAAGTGTGATAAACTGAACAAGTCGCCTGTTGAGAGACAGGAAGACGCACAGCAACTTGAAAACCGAACA
>DFEO01000051.1 GCA_002368715.1 Ruminococcus sp. UBA3800 | reverse complement strand
ATTAATGCTCATTTCATGCCGATAACGAAGTGAGTATTAATTTTTTGTGCTCGCCGCACGGCTAATGCCCCCACCCATCGGGGTTTTGTGTGAACTAATAGCTCCCCCTTCCCTCCCCGGAGGGGAGGGGGTTAGCTTTGTCCATACTTTTCATTAGCTACACTGCGTGAACCTTGAAAGAGAGAGCAAATGCACGTTCAACAACAAAGCTGTAATCATCCGCCAGAGGCAAAGCCGTGCGGCGAGCACCCCTCACCGGAGGGGAGGGGGTTAGTTTTGTTGGGGCTTTTCAGTTGCACACTGCGTGAACATTGGGAACGAGCTGAAATGTCCGTTACACAACTAAGCGATGATAATCCGCCAGAGGCAAAGCCGTGCGGCGAGCACCCCTGCCCGGAGGGACGGAAACATAAGATAAAACTAAAGGCTTGCCCGGAAGGCAAGCCTTTTTATTATTCTACCGAAATAATGTAGTAATAAACAGGCTGGCCGCCGTTTATAAGGTTTACATCAAGATTTGAGAATTTTGCAGAGATCTGATCCTTCAGAGCCTCCGCAGCCGACTCGGTCACATCGGCACCGTAAAGGATAGTGATGAACGAACTGTCGCCCTTGACCAGCTTCTTTGTCAGCTTATAAGCGCCCTTTGCAACGTCCTTATCCACAAAGCTGAGCTTTCCGTTTTCAAGACAGAGTATCTCGCCCTTCTTGATGGAATGTCCCTCATAATCCGAATCTCTTGCGGCAAAGGTTATCTGACCCGTAGACACTCTCTCGATAGCCGCCGTCATCTCGCTGCGGTTCTGCTTGAAATCCGCATCGGGGTCAAAAGCCAGCATAGCCGACATTCCCTGCGGTATAGTCCTCGACTGGAGCACGCAGACCTTTCTGTCCGCAAGCTTTACAGCCTGCTCGGCAGCCATAATGATATTCTTATTGTTAGGAAGCACAAACACCGTTTCGGCAGGACACTGCATTATAGCCTGAAGTATATCCTCGGTAGAGGGGTTCATCGTCTGTCCGCCCCTGACTATACAGTCAGCGCCTATATCCTTAAACATTGCCTCTATACCGTTGCCTGCTGCCACAGCCACAAAGCCGTAGGGCTTCTCAGGCTTGACAGAGACCATTTCCTGCTTTACAGCCTTCTGCTGTGCCTTATGCTGGAGCTTCATATTCTCGATCTTAGGCAGATTGATATGACCGAACTCCAGAGCCTTCTCGATAGCCTTTCCGGGGTTGTTGGTGTGAACGTGTACCTTGATTATCTCATCGTCCTCAACAACGACCACGCAGTCGCCTATCATTTCAAGATAAGCTCTCAGCTTTGAAGCGTCAGCCGCACCCTTTTTCTTTGTAACGAGCATCTCGGTGCAGTATGTATAGGTTATCTCCGTATCATACTTGCCCACAACGGAAGCAAAGTCATCAACGGTAACAGTAGTCTTCTTGGTCTCCTCTGTCTGTGTAGCAAGGATTTCTCCGCCCTTGAAAACATCTCTCATAGCGCAGAAGATGATAAGAAGTCCCTTTCCGCCTGCGTCAACAACGCCTGCCTTTGCAAGCGCCGGCAGAAGCTTCGGTGTCTGCTCCAGAGTCTTCTCTGCCTGGTCGCACACCTCGTCCATAATGACCACAGGGTCATTTGTGGACCTGAGCGCCTCGGCAGCTCTCTCGGCGGACTCTCTTGCAACAGTGAGGATAGTTCCCTCGGTAGGCTTCATAACGGACTTGTAAGCCCCCTTGACGCCAAGGTCAAGCGCCTCGGCAAGGTTCTCGGCCGTGACCTCCTCACAGCCCTTGAAGCCCTTTGAAAAGCCTCTGAATATCAGAGAAAGAATAACGCCCGAATTTCCCCTTGCGCCTCTCAGAAGCCCCGATGCCGCTACCTTTGCGACAGTTGCCGCATCGACATTGTCATCAAGATTCTGAAGCTCGGGCAGAGCGTTTCTTATTGTCATAGCCATATTTGTTCCCGTGTCGCCGTCGGGAACAGGGAATACATTAAGCTCATCGACTGATTTTTTCTGGTTTGAAATACTGTTCGCAGCGCTTATGATAGCGTCACGCAGCACACTTCCTTTTATCACTTCAGTCTTCCTCCTACTATATCAGTTAGTCATCTCATCGACAAAAACATTAACAGACTTGACGTCTACTCCTGCCTGGTCGGTGAGAACATAATTGACCTTATGGATAATGCTGTCAACAACGGCGCCCACATTCAGACCGTAGGTCACGGTGATGTGAAGATCGACCACGATCTGTTCGTCCTCCTGACGGATGATAACGCCTGTGTTGTCATTCTTGTTCAGCATAGCGGATACACCCTGCTTAGCGCCATACACATTCATTCCAGAAACGCCGAAGCAGCTCTGGGCAGTCGCCGAGATCAGCTGTCTGAGATATGAAGTCGAAATACCGATAGTACCGATATGATTACGAAACTTGATCATCGTTTAAAGCACTCCTTTATCCGCATATAATACAAAATTATTATACCACAACTCTCTGTCTTTTGCAAGCAGTTTTTATTTTTTTTACCTTTTTGTCACACATATCTTCTGCTTATCTCGTCAAAGCTGAGCGAGCCGCCGAAAATGTCCAGCGCACTTCCCACAGTAAAGTCTATCCGTCCTCTGCCAAGGCGTTCTATCTCGTTTATCTGTTCGGCAGAGCTTATCCCGCCTGCATAGGTGGCAGCTATGCCGCAGTGTCTGCCCATAAGCTCAACGAGCTCCGCTTCGATACCGTTTTGTTTTCCCTCGCTGTCCACCCCGTGGATAAGAAGCTCGTCACAGCTCTGTTCAAGCTCCCTTATAGTCTTCTCGCAGACCTCCACATCGGTAAACTTCTGCCAGCGGTCGGTGACGATATAATATCTTCCGTCCTTTTTGCGGCAGGACAGGTCGAGCACCAGCCTGTTCCTGCCCACAGCTCTCTGCATCCTGTCAAGGCGCTTTTCATCGAGCACCCCGTCACGGAACACAAAGCTCGTAACGATAACGTGGGACGCACCGGCTTCAAGAAAATCCGCTGCGTTCTCATCGTTTATCCCGCCGCCCAGCTGAAACCCTCCGGGATAAGCCGAAAGCGCAAGCCTTGCCTGCCTTACATCGGCATCGTAATACTCGCTGCCGGCAGGGTTCAGGATAATGATGTGTCCGCCCCTGAGCCCACGGCTTTTGTAAAGCTCGCCGTAAAAATCAGCACCGAGCTGCGATACAAAATTATCCTTTGCCTGATCGTTCTCATCTCTCAGAGAGCCGCCCACTATCTGCTTGACGCTCCCGTTGTGTATATCGACACAGGGTCTGAATCTCATTTTAATCTCTCCCGTCAGTCTTTATTCTTTTTCTGTGCTTTCGGTGTTGCCTTTATAAACACCATAGGCTCATCGTTTATAACGACTATCTTCGCATTCACATTACAATCGTCGTTTGCTTCCTTCCATTCGGATATAGCCGCTCTCAGCCCTTCCTCGATGCTTCCCTCTTCAAAATGCACAGCCGGGAAGATCGTCATATTGTCGTTTCGCAGCAGCTGCTCACCTTCGACAACAAAGGTCGCATCCGCATTCCCGGCAGCGATCATCCCGTCCAGCAGAGCGCCGACATCCCCGGCCCCTCCGATAGTGGTGCAGCTTGCGGCAAAAAAGCTTTTATCAAAGCAGTCGGCAGCAGGCACCTTGTCATATTCCCACACATGATCCTTCTGCATCTTGCCGTCGTCCACATTAAAATACTCATGCTTGACAGGCCGTCCCTCCTCATCGGGGGTCGGGTCATCCCAGGTAACATCGACAAAATACCAGTGTCCGTCAAGCTCCACCATATTCCAGGCGTGTTCGCTTTCGGCATCGGGAGGCTTGCGCACTATCTGATTGGGGATGCCGAGCATATCCATAAACATCCCGAACGTCGTTGAATAGCCGCTGCAGATAGCCTCGCCGTTGAAGAGTGTGCCGTAGGGAGTCTGATTGTCCTCATTCTCCTCGGCGAGCGCATTCAGGGTGTTCTTATCATAGGTCACATTCCTTATCATCCAGTCGTGGACAGCAAGCTCTTTTTCATAGTCCGTCATATCGTCGGTCACGATCTCGGAGAGCACCTGCGAAGCCTTTTCAAGGACAGCCTTCTGCTTGTCATCAAGCCCCGAAGCATCGCCCGTCAGATAGGCCTGCGAAATGGGCGAGGTATCATAAAGCGGCTCCAGCTCGGGGCGCTCGGGCTCGTCGGGCACAGATGATACGGGCTCTGCCGAAGTCTGCGTGGTCGTTACGGCCGTTGAACGGACCGGCTGTGATGAGCTGCTGCTTGCAGCATTCTCGGAGCAGCCCGAAAAAAGCATGAGCGCCGCAGCCGCCAGAAAAAAACGTTTCACAAAAATACCTCCAAAAACAGTCCTGCCGGGAGTGCCTCTTGACGGCATATATCCGCACAGACATATTATTCACTGCTCATCCAGTATAACACATTATCGCTCCAAAGTAAAGCCCCAAAAACAAACGCTCTGCCCGTCTGCGCTCAGGGAGACAGGTTTACAGATATCCGGCGCAAAAGTGGTATCCCCCCCCATCCGCAGGCTGAGTGAAACCCATCTTTTGCGCACCTGAAAACTGCCGTGCAGCGGCAGCCGGCACAGATGATCGGCGAACCTGTCTCCACGGGCTGCGCTTTGGCTGATTTGACAACACAGATTTATTGTGCTATAATATGCTGTGTATGTGTTTTCTTACGAAAAGGAGGCCTGATGTATGATCGGAAAGAAGACTGTTGGTGTATGTTTCTGCGGCGTTGCCGGAGAATACCAGGAGGAGATGTGCAACTGTCTCCTTAAATATGCACAGGACAGCGGAGATATCAGGCTTCTGTTTTTCACAAGCTTTGTCTCCGATATAACCGGCAGCTCTCAGGACGTGGGAACGATGCGTGTGTTTGACCTTATCAGCTGGGACAAGCTGGACGGTATGATAGTCTTAGGACAGGTCATGCCCGACAAAACAAAGCTCGAAGAAGTGATAAAGGCTGCGAACAAAAACGGTGTCCCCTGCGTTTGTGTGGACTACTTCACCGATCTTTGTCCGAGCGTGACATATAAATGCGGCGAAACGATAAGGATGATGACCGATCATCTTATAAAAGAACATGGCTGCAAAAAGATAAATTTCATAACGGGCATCAAAGGCACCGAATATGCCGACGAGCGTGAGGAAGGCTATAAGCAGGCACTCAGGGACAACGGTATCGAACCGGAGGAAAGCCGTGTAAAGGTCGGCTGGTGGTGGCATGACCCTCCCTGTGATTGTATAAGAGAATGGATAGAAGAGGGCTGCGAATTTGATGCTGTCGTGTGTGCCAACGATCTAATGGCGATAGGCGCCATATCCGAACTGAAAAGACAGGGGCTCAGGGTCCCCGAGGACGTGAAGGTGACGGGCGTCGATATGCTCAAGGAGGGCATAAACATAACCCCTCAGCTTTCAAGTGCAGATTTTGACAGACGCAATGACGTCAAGGCGGTCTTTGATATTCTTTTCGGAAATGCCGGCGGCAGCACCACGCTTATGCCGAAGATCTACTTTTCCGAGAGCTGCGGCTGCAAAAAGGCTCACCGTGCGGAGATAAACGAAAGCCTGCGAAAGCTGGAGGAAGCCAAAGACAAGTTATACCGTGACAACCAGAAGTATTATCTGCTCGAATCAAAGATCATCGAGCAGCCGGACTGGGACAAGGCGCTGGAGATGATCCGCAAGGACAGCGCAGAGCAATGGGTGAAAAAGCTCTGGCTGTGCGTAAACAGCGACCTTATAAGAACAAAGCTGGACGATATCGACAAGATGCAGCTGGGCTATAACGCTCACGGCGGATATACCGAATATCAGAACATAATCGCTTTCAAGGACGGCGACGAGATGACCTTCGGGCAGACTGTAAAGACCGAAGAGCTTATCCCCGACCTTGACAGAGAGCTTGACGAATGTATGGCGCTTATGGTGTTCCCGCTCCATATCAACGACTGCTCGCTCGGCTACGGAGTGAGAGAGATATCCAACTTCTGGGCTCTGGAAAAATGGTACATCTATTCCCGTGCCGTTTCAAATGCGCTCATGATAGTAAGGCAGGAAAATGACCTTGCGCTCTCGAACAAGATGCTGGAGCAGATGTATAACCGTGACTCCATGACAAGGCTTTATAACAGGCGGGGCTTTTTCAAGAGCCTTTCGGAATTGAAGAAAGCGCCCGGAACGAACCGTTTTCTTGTCATCTCTATCGACCTTGACGGGCTCAAATATATAAATGACAATTTCGGCCACCTCGAGGGCGACAATGCACTTATGGTGATCGCAGGTGTGCTGACCGAGCTTTGCGGCAATGACCTTATCTGTGCCCGCTTCGGCGGAGATGAATTCATAGCGGCAGGCTTTGCCGACGCAGGCAGGGGCGCTCAGTTCGAGCTCGATCTCCAGCAGAAGCTTGCAAAATATAACGAGCTTGCAAAAAAGCCCTATCAGATATCAGCAAGCACGGGAAGAACAGAAAAGGATATCTCGGAACGAACGGATTTTGACAATATGGTCATGCTGGCGGACGAGATAATGTACAGGAGCAAATCGGAAAAGAAAACAAGTCTTTTCAGGGGCGCTCCGAGAAATAAATGACAGCAAAAAGCAAACGAAGGGAAAGATCTAACAATGAAACTCAGAAGACTAGGTATTTGTGCGGCGGCGGCCGTCACGGCACTGACAATGATGACCGCTCAGGTGTTCGCAGACCAGGCTTACGTTGATCCCAACCAGCAGTACGCCGATCCGAATCAGCAGTATGTCGATCCGAACCAGCAGTATGCTGACCCAACGATACCGCCGGATTATCAGGACCCCTATACAAACCCGATAACAGACCCGACAACGACCGATGTCTCTTTGGTGACGGATGTGCCTGCGCAGACACTTGCGACAGACACTCAGCCTGTTACTCAGGCACCCACCGACACACAGACTTCCGAGGTCCAGACCACCTATACTCCGCCCGAGCCGACGGCCTCGCCCGCAAATATAAAGCTTTCGCTGAGCGAAGTCAAGGATAAAAAATTCACAGTCGATATAATAGTTGACTCTCCCAAGAAGATAGCAAACGCTCAGTTTTCCATCGAATACGATCAGGCGCTGCTCAAATATGAGGGCTGCGAGCACAACGACGAGGCAGGCGGAATGGCTGTCGAAAACTCTTTTGACGGCAAGTTCGTTTACAATTATGTAAACCCCGAGGGAACAGCCTTTGCAGGGACCTTCTGCACCGTTTCCTTTTCGATAATCGACGATGCGCTCTCATCCTCCGTGCTCTATCTTACGGCAAACGATCTGAGCGATGAAAACGGTGTGTCGATCGCCTGTCAGTCCGAGAACGCTATCCTCAGATACAAGGCCGAGGAATCATCGGCAGCCGAGGACGACTCTATCTACCGTGAGGTCAAGCTGTTCCTCTCGAAAAGCCCCTATACTCCAAAGGACCTTATCGCTGACGGCGACATCACCTCGGTGAATATCGAAACGGGCAGCATACTTGAATATAAGGACGGCAAGTTCTATGCTTATGCCGAGGGACAGACAAAGGTAACTATCGAATATGCCGACGGTTCGGTGGCAAAGCTTCTTGTGAAGATCGAGAATGACGGCGTGACCACCACCGCCGAGACCACAGCAGCATCTGTAACGACGGCAAAGAAGGACGACGGCGAAAAGAGCTCGCCCGTTCTGATGTTTATAATCATCGGCGCTGTTGTTATCGTGGGTATAATAGCTGTTGTTGCTGAATACTTTATGATCGTCAAGAAGAGGGACCCGAACGACGACGAGTTCGACGAGGAAGCCTATGACGAGCAGCAAAACGCTCAGAACGGCGACCAGAGCTATGACGATCAGGATTATGACGATCAGGCTTATGACGATCAGGACTATGATGACCAGAGCTACGATGACCAGGGCTACGACGATCAGGACTATGACGACCAGAGCTACGATGACCAGGGCTACGACGATCAGGCTTATGACGATCAGGCTTATGACGATCAGGCTTATGACGATCAGGGCTATGATGACCAGAGCTACGATGACGGTCACGACGGAGAGCCGGAGGATAAATAAACAAAATGCTCAAACAGCATCCTTTGTAAGGGTGCTGTTTTTGTGATATAACACATTTACATTGACTATGGATTATGTTATAATATTCCATAGCAAATACCTTTTTGACGTTTTTTTACAGTATAGGAATTATATTATCAGGAGGTTGAAAAAATGAACAAGAAGATAGTGTCTATCCTTGCTGCCGCAGTAATGACAACAGGCGCACCTGCTGCTGCACTGGTGCCTTCGGTTTTGGCGCTGGACGAACCGACAGTCGTTACCGCTGCTGATGAAGCAGGCTTTACCGACCAGTATGTGAAGGTGAAAAAAAGCTATGCCGCATCTGCAAAGGCTATAAGGATATACTGGGAAAAGCAGGAGGGCGCAACCGGTTACAGAGTTTACAGGCTCACCTCGACAGGCTGGAAGGGCCTTGGAAATGTTGGCGCAAACACTCTCAGCTACTATGAGGGAAACCTTGAGAGCGGAACTGCTTACAGATACCTTGTCAGAGCCTATAAGAAGACAGACACAGGCTATGACTGGACACAGGTAAAGGGCGACAAGTTCGTTACCACAAAGCCTGCAAATATCGTTTTCACCGAGTCCGAGCGCACAAACACATCCATAACACTGAAGTGGAAGGTGTCAAAGAGCAACGGCTATGAGATCTATAAGAGAGAGCACGGCGTGGAAACAAGCTGGACGCTTGCAGGGACCACCGACCATATGAACAAGAACAGCTTCAAGGTCACAGGTCTCAAGGGCGGCACAAGATATGACTTTGTTGTGAGAGCTTTCAGAACAGATGCAGACGGCGTGAAGAACAAGTCAGACTTCACCTTCAAATCCGACTTCACAGCTCCTTCCAATGTAAAGTTCACAACACAGACCTGCGGCGTTGACAGGATCACCTTCAACTGGCAGAAGCAGAATGCTGCTACGGGTTACAGAGTTTACAAGTATGTTGACGGCAAGTGGAAGGTGCTCGGCGAGGTCGGTGCTTCCACCACCTCCTACACCGACACGGGACTTAAAGAGGGCACAGAGTACCGCTATACCGTAAGGGCTATGCAGAAGATCAATGCGACCACCACTCTTATGAGCCCGTCCTACAACAACAGATACCTCTGCACTATGCTCGACAGGTTCAGCTATGCCTGCAAGACTACCAACCACCTCTGCACCGTTGTGATGAACCTTGCTGACGATGACAAGATCGACGGTTACGACATTTACGCAAGAGTAAAGGGAGATACCGAGTGGCAGCAGATAGAGACTACCGATGACGGTTACAGAGCTGTTCTCGAGATCTACGGGCTCGATCAGGGCAAGACATGGCAGATAGGAATAAGAAGATATAAGAACATAAACGGCAAGAAGATCGTAGGTACATACACCTTTATGACAGTAGATGTTCCCACAAAGGAAAAGTTTGCTCTTAATGGTGAGTATAGCAAGATGGCTTCTTATATGAATGCTGACAGGAAGAAAGCCGCTTTCGAGCCTCTGGAGATAGACAAGGATCTCTGCGCACTTGCTGAGATCAGAGCATATGAGATCAAGGCTGACTATTCTCACACAAGACCTGACGGCTCCAGCTCCTATGCAATGGCAGCTGATTTTGGCATAGGAAACATCATGGGCGAGAACTATGAGATGGGTCCCACAATGAAGACTGCATATGATGTTTATTCTCTGTGGGCAGGCAACACCGTTACCAAGGGCAAGTATCTTGACCCGATGGGAAACAGGATAGGCATAGGCTATTGCCCCTCGACAAAGGGCTGGGTAGTTCTTATCGCTGACCAGCTTAAGGACTGAGCACGAACGAAACAAAACAAAGCTTTAAGGCACTCCTGTTTTACCGGCAGGAGTGCCTTTTTGTGCGAAAAACAACTGCGGCGATGAAGCATTTTCCACCGCCGCAGTTGATACCACGTTTTTTTATTTGTTGTTCCGGTTCTTTTTGTAGATTATCTTCAGACCCTTCAGCAAAAGGTCGTCGTCGATCACTATACCCTTGCGCCTGCAAAGAGGGATGACCGTTGAAGCAAGACCGCCCGTAGCTATAACGCTGCACTTGCTGCCAAGCTCCTCCTCTATGCGCTCCACCATACCGTCGATAGCGCAGGCATTTGAATAAAGCAGGCCGTTTCTTATACAGTCCACGGTGTTCGTGCCGATGATCTTCTTCGGTCTGTCAAACGACACCTTTGGCAGCTGCGCCGTCTTGGAGACCAGCGCCTCCGCCGAAACAGCCACACCCGTCATTATTATACCGCCCCGATAGCTCTTTTTCTCGTCGATGACAGAGAGCGTTGTGGCTGTACCCATATCAATGATTATCATCGGAGCCTCATACTCGTTAATGCCTGCCACCGCATCCACCGCAAGGTCGCTGCCAAGCTGTGCAGGGTTGTCGATAAGGATGCTCAGCCCCGTCTTTATCCCCGGGCCTACCGTCATCACCTCGGCACCGATGTATTTCTCTATCGCCATTTTCACCGTGTTTGTCAGCGAAGGCACAACGCTTGAAATTATCGCCCCGTCGATGCCCTTCGGCTCTGTGCCGTTCATCTCCATAGCTATCTTCAGATTTGCCGCATATTCAAGATCGGTGGCTGTCTGATCTGTGGATATGCGCTCTCTGAACAGTATCTTGTCATTCTCGATACAGCCGAGAACGATATTCGTGTTTCCTATATCAACAGCGAGCAGCATATTTTACCTCCCGTTATATCAATTCCCCCACAGTCTACTGCGGAGGAATCGGATCGTTTTTATTACTTCTTTGAGGGTATGAGTCTTGCCTTGAAAAGAGCTGTTCCGACAGCAGATGTGACCACTGTGCAGACTGCCATTTCGAGCAGAGCGTTGAAGCCTACGAATGTGATGATGAACCAGATAACGTTCTTGCCGTCACGAAGCTCGTTGAGCTTGTCGGTGTTCCAGAAAAGCATAACAAGAGCCGACATAAACAGCAGCGTATTGAAAAACGCAGCGCAGAAGCCTGTTATACCGCAGGATATGGGCTTTTTCGTTCTGTTTTTGAGAACACTGAACACTAAACCCGTGAGAAAACCGTCAAGAAGCCTCGGGATAAACCTCTGGATAAACGCAAGCACAGGGCTTATATTCACAAGAGCAGCACCCAGACCGCTGGGAACGCCGATGCCGAAGCACTGGAGATAGCTGAATATCCCGAAGATGCCGCCGACGATAGCTCCGCCGACAGGGCCGCAGGCAACAGCTGCGATAGCTATCGGGATAACGTTCAGGGTTATGCTGAGCTCGGGATTGACGGGTATAGACCCGATAGGCGTCATCGAGAAGATGATGACCAGAGCTGTCATAAGACCCATGATGACTAACTGACGTGTGCCGAAAATTGACTTTGTTTTCATTTGAAAACCTCCTTGTTATTATTCCTGTCAAACAGGATACAATACACCGGCGGAGTGTCGGGACACTCTTTGAACGGCATCGAGTCAGACTTGGGACAGGGCCCAATATCCGCTCTGTGCAAAGGCTCCCTAAAAGCCGCCGAGCACGGGAACTCACCCGCACAGATATTATATCATAAAAATTTTTAAAAAGCTATATCTTTTTTCTGAATTCTGTGTTATAATAAAAAATGATGAGATAAAACAATATCAAATCGGAGGTAATCAAATATGCTTAAAGGAAAAACCGTCGTCCTTGCCGTTACAGGCTCCATAGCCGCATACAAAATGGCAAATGTCGCAAGAATGCTTATAAAGCTGGGTGCCGATGTTCAGGTGCTTATGACCCGCAACGCCACGCAGTTTATCAACCCCATAACCTTCGAGACACTGACGAGCCACAAGTGCCTTATCGACACCTTTGACCGCAACTTCCAATACAGCGTCGAGCACGTTGCGCTGGCAAAGGCCGCAGACATCGTTCTTATAGCGCCCGCTTCGGCAAACGTGATAGGCAAGATAGCCAATGGCATAGCCGACGATATGCTGACCACCACCGTTATGGCCTGCCCCTGCAAAAAGCTCGTATCCCCTGCTATGAACCACAATATGATACACAACCCTATCGTTGCCGATAATATAAAGAAGCTTGCGTCCTATGGCTACGGGATGATCGAAGCCGACAACGGTATGCTTGCAAACGGCGACATCGGTGACGGCCGTATGCCCGAAGAGAGCGTTCTTGTCGAGCATATCATCAGAGAGATAGCCTATGAAAAGGACCTGACGGGCAAAAAGGTGCTTGTTACCGCAGGAGCGACCCGAGAGGCCATAGACCCTGTCCGCTTCATAACCAACCATTCCAGCGGCAAGATGGGCATAGCTCTTGCAAGAGCCGCCGCAAACAGAGGCGCAGAGGTCACGCTTATCTATGCGGCTGTGACCGAGAAGCTCCCGATGTTTGTAAATAATGTCCACGTCATAAGTGCAGCGGATATGTACAGCGCTGTTATGGAAAGAGCCGACGAGCAGGACATCATCATAAAGGCAGCTGCCGTGTCTGATTATACCCCTGTTACAACAGCCGACAGCAAGATAAAGAAAAAGGACGGCGACCTTTCCATACCGCTCAAACGCACCCGGGACATCCTGAAGGCGCTGGGCGAGAAGAGGCATGACGGTCAGCTTATCTGCGGCTTTTCAATGGAGACAGACGATGTGCTGGAAAACTCACGCAAAAAGCTTTCCTCAAAGGGCTGCGATATGATATGTGCAAACTCGCTTCGCACCGAGGGCGCAGGCTTTGGAGTGGACACAAATGTGCTTACCCTTATCACAAAGTACAGCTGTGACGAGCTTCCTATAATGACCAAGGACGAAGCAGCTCACAGGGTCCTCGACAAGCTTCTGGATATCCTGAGATAAGCGATAAAAACATACAAAAGGGAGACGCTCATACGCCTTCCTTTTTATTCCAAAAAAAAAGGGGCACCGCATAAAAGCAGTGCTCCTTACAGCTTTATTCCATTATCGACTCCGGGAACTCATAGTTCTCCTTGATGATAGCCCTCGGCTCTTCAAGAAGTGCCTTCGCCTCGCTGAGGGTATTGCGTATCTCGGCGTTGTCGTGGTCGTTCATCATATGCTGAGCCTGCGTCAGAGCCTCCCTGCCCATCTCTACCTGATAGAGATACAGCCCGTCGAGCCTTGCGGCTGCCTTGGTCTCGAGGTCGGCATAAACGTTCTTGATATCCTTGACGATGTTGTTTCTTATGTCGTCATAGTTTTCAAGCGCTATGTCTATGATATCAGTCTGCTTTTTCTTTTTCAGTATCACGCTGAACACAGACATAGTTTCGGGCGGAAATGCTTCGCTGGTCGCAAAGAGCTTTACACCCATAACAGAACGTGTAACGTTTTTGTTCAGCGACATCATTATCCTCTCAACAGACGGAGCCTTTGAGACCGCCGAAAGATCCTCTATCCCCAGAGCGGCAGCCAGCTCCCTGCTCATCCTTTCCACAAGCTCCGCTATGCGGTCCCTGTGTGTCTCGATACAGGTCCTGTAAGCCTCTCCGACCTTTTCCATAAGGAAGGAATAGAAATATTTCTCGATATCGTCAGAGCTGAAAATGTCGTTGCCCTCTGCGTCCTGTCCACGGCATTCAAGAATGCTCGAACGCAGCTTCGAGAAGAACTCATACATCCATTTCTCGGCCTCCTGCTGCATCTCCAGAATGGAGAGATGAAGCTGGGGCTTCTTTTTGTTCAGTGCTTCCTCAAGCTGTTTGCACTGCTCCTCAAAGTCACGGCTGCGCTCTTCGAGCTTTGCCTGGTCAAGCTCTGCCATCTCGCTGATGATATTGAGCTTTGCGGCTGTCTCCGAGCACATCTGGTCTAGCATAGTGAACACACGCTTGTTTCTGATAACGTCCTTCTGCATGATGATATCACGCTGGAGCGACAGTTCAAACTGGAAAAACTGAGTTTCATAAAACTCTCTCGTTCCCTTGTCGATCGGTCTCTCAGTCCCTGTCTTTCTTCCAAGCTCATCACGGGCGCTTATCCCGTAAACGATGGCATTTGGAACTATCCTCTCGGAGATATTTCGTATACGCCTGAGTATCTTCTCAACATCTCTCTGGGTGTTCATAGCGTCTATCATATTCACAAGGATGTAAAGCATACCGAATCGCTGAGGTCTTACATGGCTGGCAAGGAATATCTGCTCGGTCTCGGAGAACGGCAGCAGACAGGAAGCCGCAAACATTATAGCGTCCGCATTGACTATATAGTCCATTACCTGCTTATCGAGCGACTCCAGATCCGAAAGACCGGGAGTGTCAACTATCCTCAGCTCTTTGAGTATTGGTGAATTGTCCTTTATCTGAACATAGCTTACCGGGCTTGGGAACAGCTTCATCCTTTTTTCGAGCTGCTCTCTGGTTATATCCTCCAGCGTCAGCGGTACTCTTGTTCCGTTTTCGAGTATAGCCTCTACCGTCTGGATATTTCCGAATGATATCTCGTTTATGGTATAGGTCTCGGGAGTAACATTTATCGGTGCAAGCTCTTTTCCGAGCAGAGCATTTATAACGGTGCTCTTGCCCCTCTTGAACTCGCCCAGGATAACGAGGGTGAACGGCTCCTCGCATTTTTTCTCCACAGCCTGGTCCCATTCCCTGAGCTCGCTTACAAATTCCTCGCCCAGAACATCAGCGATCTTCTCATTTGAAATGAGCGCACCCATTTTCTCACGGATAACAGCTATGTCTTCGGAAACGTTTCTCTTGGTGACATTATCCATCGAGCTGCCCCCCGTTTCCTAAAATCATGCTGCTGCGAACATCACCGATCTGACCGGAAAAGAGGGTCGCATCCTTGCTGTCAAGGTCTTTTCTCCACTCATAGAGGGTCTGGCAGTTAAGGAACTGGGCAGATGCCAGTATCCTTCTTTCCAGCTCACTGAGCGAAGAGTCCGCAGTAAGATTTCTTGAACCCACAGCGCCTGTGCTCTCAGCCCTCTGCTGGAGCATGAACGAGTCGATAGCTGTCTGCTGTCTGCCATAGAAATCCACATAGCCGTCTGCATACACCGAGCAGATAACATCAATGAACCTTCCCGGCTTGTCAAGACAGATCATTCCCGCCCTGTCGCTGGTTATGTCGGCATAAGTCACCCACTGGACCAGTGCAGCATAAAGCTGCTTGCTGACAGTCTGGCTGAATGTCCTCTCAACAGGTCTGTAAGCCTGCTTGTTGTAGTTAAGATAGGTGAACGCCATATTATATACACAGTGGTTGTTCTGGAGCCTGCCGCACTCGCTTCCCACAAGGAAGGTGAGCTCATCCACGCTCTTTGTATCCACCATTTTTTTGGTTATGACAATGCACGGATCTATCATATCGCTTACGATCGAATAGATCAGCGGCCTGTCTATATCCTCTCTGATAAACACTATCGGCACAACGAGCTCAAGTCTCTCGCTGCACTTTTTAACTATATCGTATATCTCGGGGTATTTCAGCGGTCCCACCTGATTGCATTTCATAAAAAGCACCTTGGCTTCTGCCGCAACATCGGTGCCGCCCGCAGCCTTGAAAAGCTTGCCGCTGCCGCCAAGACCGAGTATCTTCTGCCTTACGGCAAAGTCCGACTCGAAGGCATAGTCAAGCACTCCGTCAACTATGTGGTTCTGATAGCTTCTGGTATAGGCATTGAGATAAGTACGAAAGCTTGTGTCTATCTGAAGAAGGGGATTTTCATTTGCCAATGATACATCACTCATTGCGTGTCCTCCTTTAGAATCTTGATAATGATAAGGGTCAGCTCTCCATTGCCTCGGTAAGAACACGTCTTACAGCATAAGCGTCCTGAACGATAGTGCTTGCTGTCTCGGCGATATCGTGGAGTCTTTCCATTTCCTTCTGCGAGATATTGCTCTTCTCGGTCTTGAGGTCGTTAAGATTATCAAGAGTTTCCTGAGTGTCACGAAGAATGATCTCAGTCTCGTTTTCGATCTTGCCTTTAAGTCCTTCAAACGCAGAGAATACCTGACGGCGGACAGTTTCGGTGAAGTCGTTGTTCAGCTTCATCTCGTGGAACTGCTTTTTCACCTGCGCCTTATAGCTGGACTTATACTTATCTATCTTCTCCTTCACAAGTATCTTGTCTATCGCAAAGTTCGAGGTAAACGTACCTGCGATGCCTGCTACCGCCATAAGGAACAGTGTCACAGGCAGAGTTGCGGTTATACCCAAGAATCCTGCAAAGAAGAACGCTGTGTAATATGTAGCGTAGAAGCCTGCAAAGCCTGTTGCTCCGCCAAGCAGAGCGCCCTTAACACCGGACTCTCTGAACCCGAGGAACAATCCGCCCACACCGTAGGAGCCGATAGCAACGCCTATGATCTTATCCATAGTGCCGCCCTTGGCTGCCACTCTGTCGGAGATGGTGAACATCTGCTGTATCCTGGACACGCTCTCAAAGAACTCGTCCTCGAACTCCTGCAGCCTTTCAGCCTCGCAGCTTACTGCGACGTTGATGCTGTTCTGTATCTGCTCGCAGATGATCTGTGCTCTTGCCTCTATGCTCTCTCTTATCTTCTCGGTCAGCTTTGCGGTTATAAGCTTCAGCTGATCCTTCTTGAAGTCCTCCGACGACATCTGGAAGTTATCTATAACATCCATAGCCGTCTGCTCGATATTCGGCCAATAGCTGTCGAGCACGGGCTTTAAGTTATCGAACACATTATTTGCAGCGTCGTTTATCTTTACAAATTCCTGACGCTTTTTGTTTCTGATTTCATCTATCTCCTTGATAGCCTGATCGTACTTTTCCATAAACTCGTCGTTAGCCATCATCAGGGCATTTTCCTGCATAACTACCGAACGGAGTATCTCGGTACCGGAGTTTGTTATCTTGTTTGCAAGTATCTGCAGAGCGATAACGCCTCGCTCCTTAGTGAGCATCGTTTCCAGAGCGTTTTCAAACTCGGGGAAATTACTCTTTTCAAGCAGCTCCTTATCACCGCTCACCTTTGCATTGAGCGCCTGCTTTGCGTAAACACCGATAACTCTCGGTGTGCCTATCTTTCTCTTATAAACGGCAAACTCTCTGGAATCCTCGCCCATGACCTTCTTGGCCTTTTCCATAACATATTTGCCTATTCTCGTTCTCACCGTCTCGACTATCTTGTTCTCATCCGCCTGAGAGAACGTGCCAAAGCAGTTTACAACAAAGATTATCCTTCCCACATCCGAAGTGAGCATCTTCTTTTCAAGAAACTCCTTCTCGAACTGTGAGAACGGTGAATTTGCGCTTATAACGAACACGGCAGCATCTATCTTCGGCAGTATGGACAGCGTAACGCTGGTCATCTGCTCGTCGTCGTTAAGACCGGGAGTGTCGATGATATCCACATTGTTCTTGCAGAACTCGGTATCATAATAGACCGTTGCTTCCTTGACAGTCTCTGCTCTCTCCTCGCTCTCGGCAGTAAGCTTTGTCACATAGTCCTCGAGCTTGTTGATATCGACCTTTTCGCTGTTGCCGTTTTTATACTCCACCTGAACATACGGCTCCTCGCTGTATGTCACACGGTTGAGCGTAGCTGTGGCAGGCAAAACATCGGCAGGAAGCACCTCCTGGCCGAGCATTGCGTTTATCAGCGTGCTCTTTCCTCTTTTGAACTCGCCGACGATAGCGACCTCAAAATGCTCCTCGGCAGTTTTTTCCAGAGTCTCCTTTATAGACTCCGCAGTGTTGACGAGCGATATCTCCTCACTCAGTGACAGCAGCTGTTTAAGGTTTCCCGTGAGCGTGCCCACCGTTTCCTTATAGGATTTATAGCTGCCGTAGTCAATCTGTTTTTCCATAACAAACCTCCGTTCCGATCTATCATGATAACATTTTTCCATTCATAAAGCGGACTCCCACATATAGTCTGTGGAAATGACCTGAAACGATTTCAGGCACAAAATGTCCGCACGAGCATCATTAACAATATTATAACACAATCATCAAACTCACGTCAAGAAAACCCAGCGCATTAGTCCCAAAATTTACCCTTTTGCACAAATAACCGACACTCATATATACATTTTGCACATAAAAAACGCCCCGGAGCGCCTATCAAGGCGCCTTCCGGAGCGAAAACGTTTTTTATTCACTTGGTATAACCGAAGCCCAGCACCTCGGAGAAGGTCTCCTCATCGCCCTCGGCCATAGTTATCTCCACCGTATATTTTACCGGTGTCGGCTTCATAGCGATGTTCACCACCTGGGCATTTCCCCAGCCGCTCGGGCTTATCGGGTCGATATCGGTCTCGTTATACACCTCGCCGTCAGCACTAACCTTGACGTGTATCTTGCCGTAGTCGCCGTTCTTTGCCTCGTGGTATATCATATACAAAAACTTCGTATCCTCAAACTCGAACACCAGAGGGTCGTTCCCGGCATCCTTGTGGTGAGCCCAGCCCTTGGTAAAGCTTGCTATCTGCGAACCCTCTGTCCAGCTGCCGAGGCTCTTCGGGATCAGAGTGTCATTCTCATACATTCCTGCGTGGACCTGTCTCGGTGCAAAAACAGGCTCAAACGGCATAACATACTCGCCCTTGCTCGGAACGTCCATAACGGTGTCAAAATAGTAGTTCACCATCGAAGCCACCAGCTTGTGACCCTCGACATTCGGGTGCGACTGATCGTCCGAGAACTGTTCCCAGGTCAGCCTGTTGTTCTCAAACAGGAACCTCAGCGCATCACAGTAGGATATCATCGGCAGATCATAAGCCTCGCCTATCTGCTTCATATAGTCCTGCGCCGAGTAGTCATCTGCTGTCACCGAAAACAGCAGAACAGGCGCCACACCGTCTTCAAGCAGTGTCTGGACAATGGACTCATAAGCGTTCTGATGATCCTGATCGTTGCCGTCATTCACCGCAAATTCGATAAAACAGATATCCGGCTTGCTCGAAAGAACGTCACGGTCAAGGCGGAGTATGCCGAGCTTTGAGGGCGTTCCGCTGAGTCCTGCATTACAGAACTTCACATTATCGCCCGTGCCGAACTTCTCGGCAAAGTGCTCATAGCTGAGCTTTGCATAGCAAAGGTCAGGCCCTGCCGATATACCCTCCGTTATCGAGCCGCCGAGGTAAGCTATCGTTACCTCCTCGCCTGCCTGAGCCTTCTTTATAACGTTCTGCACAAGCTCGGTATTGCCGTAGCTGACCATTGACCTTTTGAACATCGCCTGTTCCCATTCCTCGTCGGTCTCGGGCGGCTTTTCGTCAGCGGGATCCTGCTTGCCCTCCGCCTGAGAGGCAGCTCCTGTTTTTGCGCTGCTCTCCGCTTTCGAGCTGTTCTCGCTGTCACCGCAGGCAGACAACACCGACACGCACATCAAAAGTGCCGCAGCAGCTGCCGCTATCTTCCTTGATCTCATACTATCACCTTTTTCAAAAATAACCTCTCGATCTTCTCACAGCCCACAGGCTGCGAACAATTCGATGCTTAAAGTTTATCACCCCAAAACACCCAAGTCAACAGCTCGAAAAAATGTAAACGACTTCGCATTTTATTTTCAGACAAATAAACAATCTTCTCTCCTTTTTTTGCTGCACTTTGCACAACCCCGATATCAAGAAAAAATCCGCTCCCTCGC
>DFEO01000023.1 GCA_002368715.1 Ruminococcus sp. UBA3800 | reverse complement strand
ATATCATGAGCCATTACACCAATGACGTCGATGCTATGAGACAGATGATCTCGCAGAGCTTCCCACAGCTGCTGGTATCACTTATCACAGTCATAACTATCCTCTGCATAATGATGTATTACTCGATCCTTATGGGCCTTGTTATCATCCTTGGTTCCGCAGTTACGATAATCATAACCAAAAAGATCGGCGGAAAGTCAGCCAAATACTTTATGCAGCAGCAGAAAGCTATCGGAAAGACAGAAGGCGTTATCGAGGAAATGATAAACGGCCAGAAGGTCATAAAAGTATTCAACCACGAGGAAGACTCGCAGGAGACCTTTGACAAAGCCAATGACGCGCTTTATGAGGCTGCTTATAAAGCTAATTACTACTCGAATACACTGATGCCGATAGTAAATAACGTAAACTATCTTGTTTATGTTTTTGTTGCTGTGGCAGGCGGCCTTTTCCTTGAGCTGGGCGTAGGTAATGTTTCGCTTTCGGGACTTCCGTTCTCGATAGCTGTCATAGTTCCGTTCCTCGGAATGTGCAGACAGTTTGCAGGTTCAATAATGCAGATATCCCCCCAGATAAATTCTGTCGTTATGGGTATTGCCGGCGCAAGACGTGTTTTTGCGCTTATAGACGAGCAGCCGGAGGTAGACGACGGCTATGTTGAGCTTGTCAACGCAAAGGAAGAAAACGGCAAGCTGACAGAGTCTTCTGAAAAGACGGGACTCTGGGCATGGAAGCATTTCCATAAGGACAGCGGCACAACGACTTATACACCTCTGAAGGGCGATGTTCGCTTTTTTGATGTCGATTTTGCCTATAACCCCGAGAAGATGATACTTCACAATATCACCCTTTACGGCAAGCCCGGCCAGAAGATAGCCTTTGTCGGTGCTACCGGTGCCGGAAAGACAACGATAACAAACCTGATAAACCGCTTTTACGATATCGCTGATGGAAAGATACGCTATGATGATATAAATATCAATAAGATCAAAAAATCATCACTGCGAAAGTCTTTGGGTATCGTTTTGCAGGATACGGTCCTGTTTACAGGTACTGTTATGGACAATATCCGGTACGGAAACCTTGAAGCTACCGATGAGGAGTGTATCCAGGCTGCAAAGCTTTCGGGAGCACACAGCTTTATCAAGAAGCTTCCTGACGGCTATAACACGATGCTTTCGGGCGACGGAGCTAATCTGTCGCAGGGTCAGTGTCAGCTGCTTGCGATAGCAAGAGCAGCCGTTGCCGATCCGCCTGTTATGATACTTGATGAGGCGACCAGTTCGATAGATACCCGAACAGAGCAGATCGTTTCCAAGGGTATGGACAGGCTGATGCATGGCAGGACCGTGTTTGTTATAGCCCACAGATTATCTACCGTCAAGAACTCGGATGTTATCATTGTTCTCGATCACGGCTCGATAATCGAGCGTGGCACCCACAATGAGCTTATCGAAGCAAAGGGACAGTATTATCAGCTTTACACAGGCGCTTTTGAGCTTGAATAAAACTTTAGCGGTATGTCATCCTTGACCGGTGACATACCGCTTTTTCATTATAAGATGTGCTTTTTCTTTCTCTCGTATTTATTCCGATACATATTTGCATCCGCCTGCTTCAAAAGCTTTTTGAATGTGTTTTCGTCGCTGTAATCGCAGATAGCGCTCCCGACACTTGCTGTCGCTTGGTATTCCTTGCCCGATGTGCTGTTTATCTCATCGAGCTTTTCATAAAACTCTTTTTCTCTCTCTATAAGAGTGTTCTCGTCATAATCGCCGAGCCCGACCAGATAGAATTCGTCACCGCCTGCACGCACACAAAGCTCATTGAAGTGTGTTATGCTTTTGACAGCCTCAGCTATGCAGTTTATCCCGAAGTCACCTTCAAGGTGGCCGTAATTGTCGTTTATCGTTTTGAGCCCGTCCATATCAATGACCATAAACAAAGCGTGTCTTTTCTCGTCGGGCTTTATCTCATCAAGCCAGTTGTCAAGCGCACGTCTGTTCAGAAGTCCTGTCATCGGGTCCCTCTCAGAGAAATCACGAAGCCTGTTCTGTGCCCTTGCCATTTCAAGAGCATTGTCCAGGTTCCTTATCCAGTTGTGGAAAACGACATCCAGCTTACGCATCTTCTGCAAAGCGCACTGCAAAACAGCATACCCAAAGGTGTTGTCCTCAAAATGCACAGGAGAGAAGTAGAAAACACAAGGCTCGCTTCTCTCATCCTTCAGAGAAGGTATCATAAGTCTGGTGTCAAATTCCCGCTCGGGCGAGTCCTCACAAAACTGGCCGCTGCCTTCGGAAAACTCGCCCGGGACAGCGTGCATGACCATCCGCATTTTTGGCGGATAATGCTCCACAAGCTTTTTGTCGTGCTCTGTCCAGTCATCACGCAGACACAGATAGAAGTGGTCAAACGGTCTTACAAGATAAATGTTTGCGAATATTCTTTTCAGACAATCTTCGGGCGATTCTGCACTGGTAAGGTTTTCAAACATATAGCTTTCGATAAGCCTGCCGATATTTACTCTGTCAGCAATGCCGACCTCTCCGTAATTTATATGGCTCTTATAAAGTGACTTTCCGAGTCTTCTTCTTACATACTTCATATTAGTTCTGCATCCGCAGCTGTCACAGCAAAGCAGACCGCCATATCCGGCATCCGCAGAGTCGATAATAGTCTTGTCCGGGTCTATAAGACTTCTCAGATAGTTCACAGCCTCGGCAGCCGCAGCTCCCGACTCGGGAGTGTATGTTGTGATCGCAAGATCATTCACAACACCCTCGGCGGTCGCATCAAACCCTGTCACAATGACCTCATCCGGAACACTTATACCTCTTTTCAACAGCCCGTTTGCAAGTCCGATAGCCATATGATCGTTGCCACAGATGACCGCATCCGGCTTTCTTTCCATATCGGATATCGTTTGTGCGAGCTCCTCACCGCTTGTATACCAGAAATCACCATAGGTGACGTTTCTCATATTGAGCTTTCTGCCGTGAGCCTCGAAGGAACGCTGGATACCTAAGATCCTTTTTTCGCTGACAGTCATCCCCTTTGGTCCGCAAAGCACCCAGACGTTCTGACAGTGATGAACGTCCAGAATATGGTCTGTGATGGTTTTGAAGGCCGAAACATCATCGGTCTCCACCATATGAAAGCCTTCGATAGGGATATCTATGGAAACAACGTTATTATATCCTACTTTATGCAGCTGCTTACCAATAGCTTCTATCACCCAGCTGACGTTATCCTCGGACAAGCTGACAGTATCAATGACAAGACCGTCGAAAAGATCAAGATTGATAAGATTATAAATGTTCATTTCTCCCTTTAGGTAGTCCTTGAAATAATGACATATCTGCACAAGGGGAGACACTACGGCAACATCATAGCCGTAGTATTTGCATTGTGAAAAAAGCCCTTCAAGAAGCCGCTGTTGGTTTTCATTTTCGGGGCTTGCAGTTAAAAACCCGATAAGCTTTCTTTTCATATCGGTCCCTCCGAACATAATATTGCATCATTACTATAACCCATAATTATGAACCTTATATGAACCCGGCTTACCGAGATCTGCAAAGAGAGAATAAAAACACATCAGATGTTTTATGTAAAAGCCCTTGCATTTTTTGAATGAAAGTGTTATAATATTCTGGTAAAGTTGCTCCGCTTTGGCTTTTTATCGAGAACAGCGAGCTTTTTACGGAGGAACAATAAGATCGGCTGGCTGACAGCACGAATAAATGGAGGTTTAAAACTATGGCAATGTTTGACAAGCTGCTTGCAAACCTTAAAGCAAGCTCAAAAACGATCGTTTTCACTGAGGGCACTGATGAGAGGATCCTTTCTGCTGCTGACAGGCTCCTGAAGGAGGAGCTTATGAGCGTTATCCTCTGCGGCAATGTTGATGAGGTAAAGGCTGCTGCTGAAAAGGGCGGTTTTGACGTTTCAAAGGCAACTGTTCTTGATCCGCTTACCTATCCCGAGATGGATGCGCTTGTGGCACAGATGTTTGAGCTCAGAAAGGGCAAGATGACAGAAGAAGAGTGCCGTGAGCTTCTGAAGAAGTCAAACTATTTCGGAACTATGCTCGTAAAGTCAGGAAAGGCTGACGCTCTTCTCGGCGGTGCAACATATTCCACAGCAGACACAGTAAGACCTGCTCTCCAGATCATCAAGACAAAGAAAGGCTCAAATCTTGTAAGCTCTTCGTTCATCCTCTTCAGAGAGAAGAACGGACAGGAGGAGACTATCTCTATGGGCGACTGCGCTATCAACCTCGGCTATACTGACAGGCTCGACAAGGAGGGCAATGTTGTTCTCACAGCTGCTCAGCAGCTGGCAGAGGTAGCAGTTGAGACAGCAAGAACAGCAGCTTTCTTTGGAATAGACCCCAAGGTGGCTGTTCTTAGCTTCTCTACCTACGGCTCAGGAAAGGGCGGCACAGTTGCACTCAGCCATGATGCAGTTGTTGAAGCTAAGAAGATCGATCCTGAACTTGTGATCGACGGTGAGTTTCAGTTTGATGCTGCCGTTTCCGCAGAGGTCGCTAAGACAAAGTGCCCTGATTCTCCTGTTGCAGGTAAGGCTAACACCTTTATCTTCCCTCTGATCGAGGCAGGAAACATCGGTTACAAGATCGCTCAGAGACTCGGCGGTTTCGAGGCTTACGGCCCGATACTCCAGGGACTTAATGCTCCTATCAATGACCTTTCAAGAGGCTGCAACGCTGATGAGGTCTATAAGATGGCTATCATCACAGCCGGCATGGCATAACAGCTGTTTTTGGCACATAAGGCATGGCTTTTTTCGGTCATGCCTTATTTTTATTATTCTGCACTTGACTAATCATCGTTAAAGTAGTATAATATAATATACTGTTTAAAATAGGAGGATAATACAATGGAAAACAAGAAGTTCTATATCACTACCCCGATCTATTATCCGTCGGGCGATCCTCATATCGGACATTGCTATACGACGGTAGCCTGCGACTCGATCGCAAGATATAAAAGGATGCAGGGCTATGATGTCATGTTCCTGACAGGAACGGACGAACACGGCCAGAAAATAGAAGAAAAAGCTAAGGAGCGTGGGATCACTCCTCAGGCATATGTTGACGGTATAGTTGAGATATTCAAAAAGCTCTGGAGCTATATGAATATCAGCTACGACAGATATATAAGAACGACCGATGATTATCATGTTGAGGCTGTTCAGAAGATTTTTAAGGATCTCTATGACAAGGGCTACATTTATAAAGGCAAGTATACCGGAAAATACTGTACTCCCTGCGAGAGCTTCTGGACCGAGAGCCAGCTCGATGAAAATGGCTGCTGCCCCGAGTGTCACAGACCTGTGGTCGAGGCTGAGGAGGAGGCCTATTTCTTCAAAATGGCGCCCTTTGCCGAAAGGATAGAGAAGCTGCTTCTTGAGACAGATTACCTCAGACCAAAATACAGAGCGCAGGAGCTTGTGAACAACTTTATCAAGCCCGGCCTTGAAGACCTGTGCGTTTCCAGGACCTCATTCAAGTGGGGCATCCCTGTTACTTTTGATGAGAAGCACGTCGTATATGTTTGGATAGATGCTCTTTCCAACTATATCACAGCTCTTGGCTATGATAACGGCACATATGACGATTTTGATAAGTTCTGGCCTGCTGACGTTCATATGGTAGCAAAGGACATAATGAGGTTCCACGCTATCATCTGGCCTGCTATGCTTATGGCTCTTGATCTGCCGCTGCCGAAGCATCTGGCTGTTCATGGCTGGATAACCTTCCAGAGCAAAACGGGCGAGGCTCAGAAAATGTCCAAATCTCTCGGAAATGTTGTCGATCCGTTCATGCTTGGCGAGCGCTATGGCGTTGATGCTATCAGATACCACATCCTTCGTGAAATGGCTCTGGGCGCTGACAGCGCTTTCTCCAATGAGATAATGATAAACCGTATAAACTCTGATCTTGCCAACGGCTTCGGAAACCTTGTTTCCAGAACTGTTGCTATGGCAGATAAATATTTCTCAGGCACCCTGCCTGAGGAAAGGGAAGAGGGAGAGTTTGATGCTTCGCTGAAAGAGATCGTTCTTTCCTTGCGTGACAGGGTGGATGCCTGCATAGATGAAACACGGCTGAAAAACGCTCTTGAAGATATATTTACCGCCGTTGACAGGGCGAACAAGTATATAGACGAGACCGAGCCTTGGAAGCTTGGAAAGGACGAGACTAAAAAGGCCAGACTTGCATCGGTCCTCTACAATCTGCTTGAGGCCGTTCGTGTTATCTCGACCCTGCTTTCACCGTTTATGCCGACGACCATGCCTAAGGTGTGGGAGCAGATAGGTGCGGCAGCAGATGAAGCGACCTATGAAAATGCCGGAAAGTTCGGTGTTCTGCCTGCAAATGTAACAGTTCATAAGGGCGAAATACTTTTCCCGAGGATAGATATGGAAAAAGAGATAGATGAGCTCAATGCCATTATCGAGAAGAATATGGCAGAGGCAAAGTCCAAGCTTTCGGATGCTGAAAAGGGAAGTGAATTCACTCCTTCGGCTCTTGAAGAGGAGATATCTATCGACGATTTCGGAAAGTGCGATCTGAGAGTTGCTCTCGTTAAGAGCTGCGAAAAGGTCAAGAAATCGAAAAAGCTGCTTTGCTTGCAGCTGGATGACGGCTTCGGCGGAAGACAGGTCGTTTCGGGGATAGCCGAGTGGTATAAGCCCGAGGATCTTATCGGCAAAAAGGTCATCATCGTTGCAAACCTGAAGCCTGCCAAGCTCTGCGGAGTAGAGTCGCAGGGAATGATCTGCGCTGCTGATACGCCTGACGGCGCCGCAAGCGTTATCTTTCCGGATCAGAGCCTGCCTTGCGGTTCAAAGATCAGATGATCTGTAATGCTTTGCCGGGTATCACAGTAAAAGTGTAAAGCAAAAGCTTCCCCCTCCCATCCGGGGAGGGTGGCAGCTGTGTTATAGCTTGAAACCCGACCCTGCGGTCAGGGGAGTTATAAAGGTTCCGACAGGTATCACAGTAAAAGTGTAAAGCAAAAGCTTCCCCCTCCCCTCCGGGGAGGGCGGCGGCTGTGTTATAGCTTGAAACCCGATCCTGCGGTCAGGGGAGTTATAAAGGTTCCGTCAGGTATCACAGTAAAAGTGTAAAACAAAAGTTTCCCCCTCCCCTCCGGGGAGGGCGGCAGCTGTGTTATAGCTTGAAACCCGACCCTGCGGGATGGGGGAATTATAAAAAGCGCCTGTAGCTCAGTTGGATAGAGCGTCAGACTCCGACTCTGAAGGTCGTGCGTTCGAATCGCATCAGGCGTATTCAATGATTTTTATGGAGGTTCATTATGTCTGAAAATATTGAAAAAAAAGAGCTTAAAGAGGGCGAGGGCAATGTTCTCAGCGGCTTTGTACTTTATAAGGATGCTAATATGGATTGGCAGAGGTTCTTTAAATATCTCAGAGAGGACTGGGGCATCGAGGTGACCGATGAGGTCAAGGACCATGCTGTGGTTTTCAATGTAGGTGAGATGATGGTGGCTTGTTCTCTTCTGCCAAGTCCTGTCCCTGACAAGGAGGCCGAAGAGGCCGCTAAGAGAAACGTCTTCTGGAAGGACGGCGCAGAAAAAGTAAGCGAACATAATGCCCAGGTGCTTCTTGCGATAATGAATAAGTTTGATGCACTTGACCAGGCGCTGCTTTTTGCTAAGGTCGCTTCCTGCCTGCTCAAGCTTGATAACGCTATCGGTATATACAAGGCACCGACCTGCTATGAGAAACAGTTCTATATCAATTTTGCTAATTCGATAAAGGATGACGCGCTTCCTATGCCTATCCTTATCCACGCAGGTATGTATCTGGCCAAGTCAGGTCTTTGTGCATATACATCAGGACTCAGGGTGCTGGGTTACGAGGAGATGGAGGTCGTGAACAGCCAGCTCCAGCCCGATCAGGTCATCGGTATGCTTTATGCGATAAGTGAGTATGTCGTTTCCGAGGAGGTAACACTCAAGGACGGAGAAACTATCGGATTTACCGATGAGCAGAAGATACCTATCGCTGTGTCCAAGGGCGTAAGCGTTGAGGGCGAGACTATCAAGATAGGTCTTTGATACCGTAAATAATGCAAGAATCAAAGCTGTCCGATCTTTTGTCGGGCAGCTGTTGTTTATGTTGCACATAAATTGGCGATAAAGATTGTGCATAATTTTCTGCTTGAAATTAACACAAAATAGTAGAATTTTTAGATAAAGTCTGTTATAATAGATTTATCCTGTATGATGCAGATATTGTATCCTGCTGAATACGGAAAGTTCAAAATTTATTGGAGGTAGAAAACCAATGGCAAAG
>DFEO01000103.1 GCA_002368715.1 Ruminococcus sp. UBA3800 | reverse complement strand
CATCCCGTCATACATCACCCTGACATCAACGCCCTGAGCGGCCTTCTTTGCAAGGACAGAGAGGATCCGTCCCCACATATAGCCTTCATCTATTATGAAATACTCCATAAAAATAAAGCTCTTTGCCTTTTCAAGCTCCTCGATCATAGCTTCAAATTTGCGTTCGCCCAGAGGGAAAAAAGTAACATCCGTATTCCCGTAGCACGGAAAACAGCCCCTCTTGTTCAGATACTGACACAGTGAGGATGTTCCCGAGCTTATCATATCGGGCGCATTGATTATCTCCGGGTCCTGAGCAAGGCGCCTTTTGCTTTCTTTTATCGCTTTAGCGACCTTCAGCTTTATGTCTCTGTTTGCCACGTCAGTCTGAGTAAACCACATGAAAACGGCTCCCGGGATCGGGAACATAAGCACGATGACCAGCCAAGTCAGCTTAGCCGAGGAATCCATTTCCTTATTGAAAAGATACAGCACCAGCGCCAGCGAGAAGCAGACATTTATTATCGTCATATATCTTGTATTCTCTTCAAATATCCCTACCACCACAAAAATGAGAATGAGCTGCAGTAGTATCATAAGCGCCATAATAGCAAAACGGCTGAACAGTATGCTCGTTATGCTTTTTTTCTTTTCGGGCAAAAGCCTTATTATATCTTTTTCTTCATCCATAATATCACCACCGATGAATTATACAAATAACATTATACTCCATCTTCCCCGCATTGTCAATCACGTTAAAGCCAAAAAACAGTGCTGTATTCCCTTCCGCCAAAGGATAAGGGAATACAGCAAGATCAGGGTCATTCGGTTTACGGCTATCTTAGTGGTGTCGGCAGGACAGTTACATTTTTATTTTATATAATGCTCCACACCTTTTAGATATACCTTCGTGCTGATAAGGTATGAAACGACATACCCCGGCACGGCAAGCAGAACGAGCTTTCCTGCCGGCCCTGCTTCCATTATGTGTTTTAAATCCATATTTTCGATCAGATCAAGGATACTTTCCCAAACGCTGTCCCCGTTTCCCATCCATGAAAGATCGGCAAACATAAAGTATACCCCCACACAAAACACCAAAACGATCACCATGAGCGTTTTCACAAAGCTTCCGGTCTTTGAGCCGAAAGCGAAAAAGAACGGAAGCTCGACCGCCCTGAAAAACAGCACCACAAGAGCGATCAGCACCATCATCTGCGAAACGTCAGGCACACTGTCCGATATCAGCTTTCGTGTCAGAAAGTTAACGAGCACCGTGGCCCCGAGTGTGAAGATCACAGAACAGAGTATCAGTATATAGCAGCTGCCGACCTGCTTTCTTATGCCGCCGGGCACCGAAGCGGTATAATAGCCCCACTTTTTTCTTTCATCACCTGACAGCATATTTGATGCCATCATACCTACGACAAGAAAGGCAGTTCCGAACATTAAGAAATAGATAAAGCAGTATATCCGGCTGCTTTCGCCGGACACTGTTTCTGACCATCCATCAGCAGAAACAAGGACCGGGAACGCGCAGAAAAACAATACCACTGTCAGCACAATAAAAAGGTTTGATCTGTTGATCTTGATATCCTTGAACAAAAACCCAAGCATCAGCTCACCGCTCCTTTCTCACCGTTTTCAGCAGGCTTCGTATCATCCATAGGCCTGTCAAGAGCCTTTGCGCTCATAAAGAACACACCGGCTGTCAGCAAAGCCGCCCCTATAAGAAACAGCCACCTGAAGTCTAACAGTGTATCCGTCAGCTTACCAAGGTCCCTTAACAAATATTCCTCCGCAAGCTTATCCTCGGTCACGGGCAGCTTGCTTATCTTGACATTCATCTCCTGCGCAAGACGGCTGATCTCCTCGTGTGCCTTCTGTGCCGAGCTGTTTGTAAAAAAGTATAGCGCAATATACAGACCTACATATATCCCGCCCAGCAAAACACTTGCTGCAAGCTTTCCCTTCTTGACGCTCCTGAACCTGTAAAAGGGATACAGGGACATCGCATTAAAAAAGAACACGATGACCGCAAAAGCTGCAAACACCTCAAGGTAGAATGCTTTGAAGCCTATACCGAATATGGCGCACAGAATAAACGTCATAAGCAGATGTGTCAGCACAGCCGCAGATATGGTGACAGCGTTTGCCAGGTAAACCGCACCCACCAGCTGCTTCGAGGTCATCGGCAGCGTTTTCTGATATATGTTCCAGCGGCTCACGATGTCAGAGCCGGTGTTATTTATCACAAAGCCGATAAGCACGACCAGCATCCCGAACACAGCGAAATAGTAGGTCGTTTTAGCGGCTTCATCTGCCCCTTTTCCGGCGTATTTTCCTATATTTCCGTAAAGGCACGACATTTTGACCAGTATCCACATAAGCATGAGCGTAAAGTAGGTCGCAGCCGTGATACAGAATCTTTTTCTTGCGATAAAAAGCTCTTTGACAATAATGCCTTTCATCAGGACCACTCCTTTTTGTTCCTGTTCACATAATAGACCATTATATCATCCAGTGAAGCAGCGTCGATAACAGCTCCCGAATATTTTCTGAGACACTCTGACTTATCGCTGACAAGTGCCTCCACCCCGAATTCTGTTATCCTGGCACTTATGATATCATTTTTGTCAATGCTCTCATAGTCGCTCCTGGAGCATTTCAGTATCCCGTGAGAATCGAGCACATCATCCTTGTAGCCTGTGATGAGCAGCTTTCCCTTGTCGATAAAGGTAACGCTGTCGGCTATCTTTTCAAGATCCGACGTTATGTGCGAGGACATCAGGATCGAGTGTTCCTCATTTTGCAGGTATTCAAGAAAGATATCCAGTATCTCGTTTCTTACCACAGGATCAAGCCCTGTTGTCGCCTCATCCATAATAAGGAGCCTTGCGTTGTGAGAAAGCGCAGCCGCTATCTGAAGCTTCATTTTCATACCCTTCGAGAATTGCCCGAACTTCTTCTTTGAAGGCAGCGAAAACCTGTCAAGATAGTTAAAAAACGTCTCGCTGCTCCATTCATCAAAGATCCGTTTCAGTATGGAATTCAGGTTTTTGGCATTGAGCGTTTCGTGAAAGGGAAGCTCATCAAAAACAGCCGCTATGTTTTTCTTTATCTCTACCTCATCTCTGATGTTGTCCAGCCCGAAAACGCTGACAGACCCCTCGTCGGGCCTTATGATATTAAGGATAGTGTTTATCGTCGTGGATTTTCCTGCGCCGTTTTGTCCCACAAATCCCATAATGCTCCCCTTGGGAACGTTAAAGCTCAGGCCATCCAGCGTAAACCCGTCATATCTCTTGGTTATCCCTTTTATCTCGATAGCATTGCTATAAGTCTCCATTCTGATCCCCTCCGTAAATGATATCTACCATCTCGTGAAGCTCGGACAGCTCAATGCCGCCAAGCCTTGCCTTTTCGCAGGCCTGTGCTATAAGCTCCTCTGTCTGCCTCAGATATTCTTCACGCAAAAGCTCGTGATTCTGTGCTTTCACAAAGCTGCCTTTACCGGTGAACGATTCGATGAACCCTTCACGCTCCAGCTCCTCATAAGCTCTTTTTGTCGTGATAACGCTTATACGCAGTGCCTGAGCAAGAGCACGCATGGACGGAAGGGCGTCCCCTTCGCCAAGCTCTCCGCTCATTATCTGCGCTTTGACCTGCGAAACTATCTGTTCATAGATAGGTTCGTTCGATTGATTTGAAATTACAATATCCATAGTGATCACCTTGAATGTATATGTACTATATATACATTATACACTATATACACATCCTTGTCAAGAGGGTCTGTCAAAAAATTTTAAAATCAACAAAAACCGCTTTTCTTCGGTGCTTTTTTTTAAACTTTCAACGAAATGATGATAAATAATGCGCTTAGCCCTTGAATTCTTAACGCAGTTGTGTTAAAATAAAAGAGTATTTATCTTGCGGTATTACCGCAGCGAAAGGTGATTTTATGGGAGATAAGAATAAAGAAAGAAAAACCTTTGAGATACCCCGTCCGGAGTTTCCGAAAAGGGCAGTCGTTACGGCAGGTATGCCCTACGGAAACAAGGAGCTCCATTTTGGTCATGTCGGCGGAATGATGGTTTTTGCCGATACCTATGCAAGGTTTTTGCGTGACAGGATAGGAAAAGACAATGTCATTTTTGTGACCGGTACCGACTGCTATGGTTCTCCCATAGCCGAGGGCTGGAGAAAAAAGGTCGAGGCGGGCGAGTTTGAGGGCAGCCTTGAGGATTTTGTCAGTGCAAACCACGACAAGCAGGCGAAGACCCTTGAGGATTACAGTATAGCCCCCGACTTGTTCGGAGCATCCGGACTTGGCAGGACAAAGCAGATCCATGCCGAGGTTACCGAGAGGTTCCTTAATTCACTCTACAAAAAGGGACAGCTTGAAAAGATAACCACAATGCAGTTTTTTGACGATAAGGCAGGAGTGTTCCTTAACGGCCGACAGGTCATAGGCAAGTGCCCTGTCGAGGGCTGCACCTCGGAAAAGGGCTATGCGGATGAGTGCGATCTTGGTCACCAGTATATGCCCGAGAACCTTATAGACCCCGTCAGCACACTGACAGGCGAGAAGCCGATTATGAAGCCGGTCAACAACTGGTATTTCAAGCTTTGTGACTATGAGGAGCTTTTAAAGGGCTGGGTGGCCGAGCTTCAGAAGAGAAAGGACGTAAGACCTGTTGTCTGGAAGACAGTGTCTGAGTTTCTGAAGCCGCCTGTGATCTATATTAAGAGAGAATTCGAGCAGAAGTATTTTGAGATAAAGGATCAGCTCCCCGAACATGAGTATCTCGAGGAGCCTAAGAAGCCTTCGTTCACGATCGAGTTCAAAAAGCTTGCTGATTGCGAGACTTCGTGTAGAGTGCTCACCGATAACAATATAAGATACAGGACAGGCAAGAAGCTCGTTCCTTTCAGGCTGACAGGAAACATCGAGTGGGGCGTTCCTGCGCCTGATTTTGATAGCGACGGCGATAAGCTTACGGTCTGGGTGTGGCCAGAATCCCTGTGGGCTCCTATCTCCTTTACACAGGCCTGCCTTGAACAAAAGGGCAGAGACAGAGCCGAGTGGAAGGATTATTGGTGCAGCAAGGATGCACAGGTATATCAGTTCATAGGTCAGGATAACATCTATTTCTATGCGATAGCAGAGCCTGCGATGTGGATGGCTCAGCAGGAGAGCGATGAAAAGACCTTTGAACCCGCTGACGGTGAGTTACAGCTGCCGGTCATCTGTGCTAATCACCACATACTGTTTTTGGATAAGAAGGCATCAAGTTCCGGCTCTGTAAAGCCGCCTATGGCAGACGAGCTGCTGGAGCATTACACAGCCGAGCAGCTGCGTATGCACTGGCTGGGTCTTGGTCTCGGACAGCGTTCTGTAAGCTTTATGCCAAAGCCATATAACCCCGACGCAAAGCCCGAGGATTCCGATCCTGTTGTAAAGGACGGGCTGCTTCTTTCAAATGTATACAACAGAATGATAAGAACAGCCTTCTACACCGCACAGAAGGATCTTGACGGGATACTTCCTGATAATGCTCCCAGCGAGAAGATAATGGCAGATGCTAAAAAAGCGGTGCTTGATTATGAGCGCCATATGTCAAGATTTGCGTTCCACCAGTGTACCTATGTGCTTGACAGCTATATCAGAAACGGCAGCAAGCTTATGGCAAAGATTTTAAAGCCGGGCGAACAGACCGAGGATGAGCTGAAACAGGCTCTTGCAGACATTTTCCACATCATAAGAACAGCCGGCATCCTGCTGCATCCTATGGTCCCCGAGGGAACGGAGAAGCTAAGGGAGTATTTGCAGCTTGATGAGAGGATCTGGTCCTGGGATACAGTGTTCGAGCCGCTCACATTTTTTGCAGACAGCGGTCACAAGCTGAAGTTCCTGCCGCCGAGAACGGATTTTTTTACACGCCATCCGAGCCAGTTTGAAACAAATCAAGATCAGTAACAGGAAGGGAAGATCATAACAATGATAACTACTAGAGTTAAAGCTGCATTGCTGGCAGCCTTTGTCTGTGTTTCGTTTGCATCGTGCGGTCAGAAGATCGAGGGAGATGTAGACGAGATATACAAGAAGCAGGCACAGGAAGCCTCCTCCGCACAGGACGACAGCTCCGAGGTCAAAAAGGCAAAGCCCGCAGAGACAAAGAAGCCCGAGACTAATGCTTCGGAGTCCGAGGCTTCCAAGAAGGACGATTCCAGAACAGGCACAAAGACAGCTCACCTGGTCTGTGCAGGTGACAACCTCATCCACGATAACATATATGTAGATGCTCAGAATGATGACGGCAGCTATGATTTTACAAAGTGCTATGCTCCCTGCAAGAGACTTATAGAGGGCGCCGATGTGGCTATCCTCAATCAGGAGACACTTGTAAACGACGCTTTTGAGCCTTCGACCTATCCTGTTTTCTCCACCCCTACTGAGGACGGAGATGCAGTTGTAGACCTTGGCTTCAATGTTATCTCTATGAGCAATAACCACGTTCTCGATATGGGCTCCGAGGGTCTTATCGCTTCGCTGGATTACTGGGACACCAAGGATGTTGTCCATTACGGCGCTTACCGTGATGAAGCAGATTCTGAGGATATCAAGACTATGGAAGTAAACGGCATCAAGTTTGCTTTCCTTGGCTATATGGAGCACACCAACGGCTTTTTCCTTGATGACGATGAGCCGGGCAAGGTGATCTATCTTGAACAGGAGGACGTTATCGAGCGCCAGATAAAGAAGGCTGACGAAATGGCTGATGTCGTTGTTGTTTCCTGTCATTTCGGAACAGAGATCGAAAACGAGATAAATGCCCAGCAGGAGACCCTTTCTCCCAAGCTGGTCGAGTGGGGAGCAGACCTTATCATAGGCACCCAGGCTCATGCGCTTTCTACCTGTGAATACCTCGATAAGCCCGACGGCGGAAAGGCATTTGTTTATTACGGCCTCGGAAACTTCCTCAACACTATGTACGACCCGAGATCGCTGGTTGGTATCCTTGGAGACCTTGATGTTGTAATGAACTTTGACACCAACGAGCTCACCTTTGAGAATGTCAAGGCTATCCCTGTCATCTCACATTTTGAAGCAACAAGCTACGACTCGATGTGGTATAACTGCGCTATCTATCCTATGAAGGACTACACCGACGAGCTGATGAGCAAAAACTTTATGTATGGCGACGGTTTCTCATGGGATTCCGTGAACCAGTGCATATCCTATATCCCCGATGAGTTTCTGTCTATCGAATAAAGCATAATAATCAATGCCCGGAAGGTTCATTAAGACCCTCCGGGCATTTTTTTCATCTCCTGCGGAAACTTCATTCCCCAGCTTTTTCTGCATTCATCCATTATCTTCATAACGGCCATAGTTGACGAGTGAGGAACTATCCGGCTCTCCTTCAATCCTATGGACAGACAGCGGTGTACCTCTTCTATCTCATATTCATAGCCGTTTACGATGTTCGGTATTACAGACTTTTCTATCTCCTTGCAGTCACGGTCATAAAGTGTGGCTTCGCAGGTGCAGAAAAACCAGTTGCCGAGAACGATGAGCCCCTTATCTCCCGAGATAACGGCGTTGTTTGTGTTCGGGATCTCAAACCCGGAATTCAGGCTTGCAAAGGCACCGTCCTTATATCTTAGCAAGATGCTGTTGCTAAGGTCAACACCGTCCCTGCCAATGTGAGCAGAGCTTATGATCTCGTCCGGCTCCGCCCCAAGAGCATCCGCTGCCAGCGTTAGCGGATAAACAGCAAGGTCAAGCAGCGCACCTCCGCCGCAGGCAGGCGAAAAGAGCCTGTCATTCGGATCGTATTCAACAATGTTGCAAAAATCCGCCTTCACATATCTGACTTTTCCTATGCGTCCCTCGCTTATCCACTCCATCGCTTTAAGATAGGTCGGACGGCACTTCATCCACATGGCCTCCATAAAAAAGAGGTCTTTTTCTTTTGCCTTGTCAAGCATGATACCCAGCTGTTCACAGTTGAGCGCCGCCGACTTTTCACACAAAACGTTCTTTCCGTTTTCAAGGCAGAGCATAGCGTCCTCAAAGTGTGCGCTCATAGGTGTAGCGATATATACAACGTCTATATCCTCATCCTCGGCCAGCTGCTTATAGCTGCCATAGCTTTTCTCAAAGCCGAATTCCTTTGCAAACGCTTCGCCCTTTTCAGCCGTCCTTGAAGCCACAGCATAAAGCTCGGCCTCGGGCACACCGCCAAGCGCCTCGCAAAAGGTCCTTGCTATCCTTCCCGTGCCAATAACGCCCCATTTAAACCTGCTCATTCACTCCACGACCTTTCTATTAGCTACTTCAGTCAAGCAGACCTGCTATCTCGGCATATTTCTCGATAATATTCTTGCCCTGATCGTCAGGGTTCAGATCAACATCCTTTGCTCTTGCTCTCAGCGCAGGATTATCATAAAACATCTTATACGCCAGGTTGTGCTGCATCCATTCGTCCACCATATCTTCCGGCACCCTGAAAGACACCATATCTCTTCCGTGAAGCGGGTTCTCGTCAATAAGCGCCTGACAGATCAGCAGCATATCGGCAGAGTTTGTGATCTTATAGGAATCAACGATCTTCCAGTTGTCAGGGGTATATACAGCAGTAAAGACCTCACCGTCATAGTCAAATTCATATTCCGAGCCCTCACCGTCTGTATTTCTCAGCCCCAGATCATCTGTGCTTTCAAGGACTCCCGGTGTTTTTTCATAAATGCTTGTGCGCTCCTTTATCTCACTCTGTGCCTCAGACGATACATCTTCTGATGTGTCTGTCAGTGCAGTGCTGTCCTGCTCCTGAACATTCTTCTCTTTCAGCTCTTTTTGTACCTGCGAAGAGCTGTCCTCCTGCACAGCGGCAGATGACACCTCGCTCTCAGCGGGTGTGGTCTTTTTATCGTCCGAGCTGCTGCTCACCCTGTCTGCACACGCCGAAAGCATACACAGCAGCGCAAGAGCGGCAATATATTTTTTCATAGTTCTCACCAAGCTTTCATTATGAAGCAATTATACAATATTTTTGCTCCCATTGCAAGCAATATAACCAACTTGTTACTTTTGTAGCTGTTTTTTAATCATCTGCATACAGTATCTTACAGATAGTGTCAGACAATAGCGATCAAAAAAGACACAGGACTCTATCCTATGTCTTTTCAGCTCTTATTACCGTAAGTGTATCTCCTGCGACCTTGAATTTTATTTCAAACCCGGCAAAAGGGAAGCCGTAGATCCTTTCCGGGTCGTTATGATATGCAGGCCTTGGGTCAAGCTCCAGCACCCTTCTGAGTGCCGCCAGCTTTTTTTCATCAAAAAGCCCTGCCGCATCTTCATTGATGACCACATTCAAAAGCCCTGTGTCCCTTTCACTGATACCGCCGAACGCTCCGTCTATCCTGTCGCTGAGTGCAAGATATGGCTTGATATCGTATATCGGCGTCATATCTGCAAGGTCAGCACCGCTGACAGAGAGGACGCTCCCTTTGTCGGCTGTTTTAATAATACCGTTTAGCTTCACACAGGAAAGCCCTAAGCTGTTCGGCCTGAAAGGCGACCTTGTCGCAAACACACCCAGCCTGGTGTTTCCGCCCAAACGGGGCGGCCTTACGGTCGGAGACCATGCTCCCTCTTTGTTTTGCGAAAACTCCCATATCAGCCACAGATGCGAATACTCCTCGATACCTCTCAGCGCATCATCTGTGCGAAACTGCGGCTCAAAAACTATCGTTGCTTCAAGCTCCTCAACAAGTCCGCTTTGCCTCGGGACACCGAATTTTGACGGAAGGTCCGTCCGGATATATGCAATTGGTCTTATCTCCATAATATCCTCCTTGGCTATGTCGATATCTTTATTATAATACAAAACACGTCCTTGTGTCAAATGGCGGTGTTCTACTTGACTTTTTAGAGTTTTTGTATTATAATAATTCTAGTTAAGACTGATAGGAGTGATCGTATGGCAGGGATCCATGCTTCCGGCGAGGATTATCTTGAAGCGATACTTGTTCTGGGACAAAGGAACAAAGGTGAAGTAAGGAGCATAGATATTTCCAGAGAGCTTGAAGTGACCAAGCCGAGTGTCTCCAACGCAATGAAGATACTTAAAAACGGCGGCTTTATCCTTATGGATACTGACGGATTTATTACCCTCACCGATGAGGGAAGAGCTATTGCTCTGAAGATATATGAAAAGCATCGTGTTTTGTCTCTTTGGCTCATGGATATTGGTGTAAGCGAGAATGTAGCGGCAGATGATGCCTGCAAGATAGAACACGTTATCTCCGATGAGAGCTTCAATTGTCTTAAAGACCATCTTAAAAGCACGCACAATCTGGATATCATCGAATAAAACAAAGCAGTATGGCACCATTCGGTCATACTGCTTTTTGCATAAAAAAAGGCGCCTCCGTTTATAGCGGAAGCGTCTTTTGTCTTTTATCAGTCGTGTGTTTTCTGTCCGCAAACGCTGCAGAATTTGGCGTTGGGGTTTTTAAGGGTCGAACCGCAGTGAGGACACTTTGGCTCAGAAACGCTCTGTCCGGCAGCAGGTGCGGGAATAACAGGTGCAGCCGCAGGTATAGGTGCCTCGGCATTGTTTACAGGTGCCGTGAAGGGTTCCTTGTTGAATGCAGGCTCCTGCATCTGGCCGAAGCCGTGCTCGGCAGGCAGCTGTATATCGGACACTCTGTCTATCTCAACAGTAAAGCTCTCGCCGCTCAGCTTGAGTGCAAGGCAAAGACCCGAAAGCAGAAGGAAAAACCCGGAAATGAGAGGTATGCAATACACCAGAAAATCACACACTCTGAGGAAGACCGTCTGGTCTGTGTAGTTTGACTTTATCTCCATAATTGAGTTCTTAAGTCTTTCTACCATTCCTACAGCAGGGAGCGTGATGCCTGCAAGAGCAGTGAAGATAATGATCGAAGCTGTTGTGCTTGAGAGCCCTTTCTTTCCCTTGTTTTTAAACATCAATATCATTACGACCAGAGAAATGATACAAAGCATGATGCTTGTCGAGTATATCTGTAAATAGTTAAACAGTGTATCAAGCGTGTCATCGAGATCATAAATGAACATATGGTCAATGTCGTGTTTGTAGACTGCATTGTGGATAAGTGTTGCCAGCGGGTCGAATGCAGCACCGATAGCTGCAAAAACGAATGCCAGAAGAGCAAACACACAAACAGCACCGTTTGAATTGGTCAGTTTTTTGATAGCTTTGTTCATATAAATACTTCCTTCCATATAGACTTCTTTTAATATCATACTATCTTTTTAACAAAAAGTCAATAGTTTATTATCAGATATTTTAGCCGTTTGTGTCGCTGTCAGGTTTATCGCTGTCAAGAGCCTTGCTTATCTTTTCTATCATTTTCTCGTCCTGCTCATCAACATCTTCCGCCTCAGCATCATCATTTTTAACAGCGCCCTCTTTATCCTTGGTATCGCTGTTTTTCTGAGGGTCCATAAGCCTCATTATGATGACCGATGACAGCAGCCCGCCCTTGAACTCGAAGGCAAACACGATAAGCAGCATCATAACACCGAAGCAGCTGATTATAACAGACACCCTCAGATAGTTCGGAGAGAAGGTCATAGATATCTTGTTTTCGCCCTTTTCAAGAGGTATGGTGATAAGGCTGTCAAGCGACCTGTCCGCCTTTATCTTTTTGCCGTTTACGGTTATATTCCAGCCATCCTCATAAGGTATGGTCGTAAACAGCACCTGATCGCTCTTTTCGGTATAGCAGACACCCTCGAGATGTGTGTCCTCAAAAGACGTCACCTCCAGTGTTCTCTGCTGAAGCTGTTCACAGGTCTTTGCAAATGCGTCATAGTCAAAGGTATAAAACAGCTGTGTCCTCCAGAAAGCTTCCTTTTCATCGTTCACGATAGAGATACGGATGCGAAGCTCCTGTCCCTTTTCATACTTGCCGAAATTCATTATCGAGTAGTTGTCTCCGACAAAGAACTGCCCCATATATTCCATAGGCTCGGTCGTGTTCTTGAACTGCTTCTCGTCCATCAGGAACACATTGCAGCTTCTCTCATATTTTGTCGGCAGATACATATAGAGATACGAGTCCTTGTCCATTTTTACAACATAGTCGATATGGCATTCCGGATGCGACTGGTCGGCAGGAGTGAACTTGCTGTGTCCGTCAACAAGCTTTGAGACCGAAACGTTCTCCATTTCAGTTTTAGCAATGTCAAGCTTTGTGAAATACTGCGTCTTGTCGCTGTTGAGCGCATTGAAAACCATATTCTGGTTCCAGAAAGGATCGTCCTCGCCCAGCACGACATCCTCGACAGCAGGGTCGCAGACTATCCCCAGCCCCAGAGCGTTGGGGTTGTTGTAGAACTTATAGCTGACATCCACCATTTCCCCGTCCGTTTCACCGACATGGGAGATGTGCTCTTTTTCAAGCTGTGTAGTCAGCTTGTATTCCTGCGGTATCTTTACTCTGCTTCCGACATACTGCGGATCGCCTGTCTTGTCCATGACATACTTAATATCGAACAGTGCGTCCGTCATAAAGGTGGTCCCGTCATATTTGGTATAGTGACCGCCGAATGCGTAGCCCAGCTTGTGGAGCATTTCAAGAGCGGGTGTGTTCATCGTTGAGCTTGAATGAGAGATACCCATATAGCCCGTCGCTATCGGGTCATTTACCGTGCGGTGAAAGGTAGCCTCCATACGATAGAACTTCGATCTGTCATAATCCTTCATCATAGATACCGCATCACGAAGCTCGGTGATATACGGCTCATAGGACGAATACTTGCTGTATGCCACATCTATGTCTATCTTGTCAACAGTGTCGGCACAGTTTAAGAACAGCTCTCCCGAGATCAGGATAGCGGTTATTATACACACAGTCCTTGACTTGGGATATTTTTTCAGCAGATACAGCATCAGAAAGTAGACAGCCATAGCTATCATCGAGACCCATATTCCCTGAATGATATTATACGGCTCGTTATCGTCATTGAATTTAGTCCTGAAAAGCTGGAAGTGTTCATAGTTCTCCCGCTCGCACCAGAACAGAAAGACCATAAAGCCGAAAACAACTCCGCCGATATTCTTGAAAGTCACGCCGTCAAGGTTTTCAAATGCTCTGAATGCCGCATAGACAAACAGGAAAGAGAATGCAAATGAATATCTGAAGGGCAGCCAGTTCGGCACCTGGAACCCGTGCATAATTATATCGACAGGCTTCAGATACATAAGCACGACCATCAGCAAAGTAAGTATGCCGAGAGATGCTTTCTCTTTTACATTTATCTTGTTGTTCAGATAGAAAAGCGGGACAAGCACAAGTGTCAGCGTTCCGCAGTATATTACCGGCAGTCCCTCGGGATAAACGGTGTCATAGGAAAGAGGGAACAGCTTTGTGATAAAGGTCAGAAAATCAAACTGTGTCGCCATACTGTAATCGGGCTCGGTAAACTCAAGCTTTCCCAGCTTCAGCGAATTATATACAGGGATGAGCACCCAGGCGGCACACATAAGTGCGATAAGCGTTCCTGCACCAAACTTGACGCACTTGGAGAAAAACCTCTTCGGAAGGATCCTGCCGGGCTTTCCGACACAGCAATAGCAGAAATAGAAAAAAGTAAAGATCCCCACCATATATCCGATATAGAAGTGGGCTATGAACATAAGCGCCAGAGGTATGATAAAGTGGAGCATCTTGCCTTCGTTTACAAGCTTGTGTACACCCACGCAGATAAGCGGCAGATAGATAAGACCGTCCAGCCACATAGGGTCCATAAGCTGCACGACCATATAGGACATAAGCGCATACATGGTCGGGAACAATACCAGAGAGATCAGCCTTGGCTGCTTTGGCGAGACCTTCTTCAGAAAATACATAAATGCCAGCGAAGCCGAGCCTATCTTTGCAAGCTGGAGTATCAGGATGGAAGTTGCCATCATGGTCCTTGGCAGCAGAAGGATGATTATCATAAAAGGACTTGCCAGATAATATCCGAAAATGCCGAAAAGCTCGCCGCTCAGGTTCCTTGACCAGCTGTATATCAAGCTTGCATCTCCCCAGAAAGCATCCCTGAAATGTTCATAGTAATAAACATACTGTCCGTTAAGGTCGAGCACCAGCACCGAGCTGTCCCCGAACGGATGGATCTTAAAGAAAAGATACGCTCCGTACATTATCCCCACAGGCAGAAAGAACACCAGCACATACAAAAACCCTATCCTGTGCCTGTAACAAAAAGAAACATATCTTTCAAACAGTTTTTTATTAGCCGCATCAGCTGTTTTATTCTTCATCGTTTGTCATGTCCTTCTCTGATGTTGTCTTTTGCGTGTCCTTTTTTGCTATATCACGGATGATGTAGCGTGGGCGCTGTTTTATCTCTTCATAGATCTTCGACAGGTAATACCCTATGATCCCCAGGCTGAACATTATTATGCTCGAAGTCAGCAGCTGGAGGATTATTACGGTAGGGAAGCCCACAGCGGAGCTCCCGAGGATCTTCATCACCAGCGTGTGTATACCGAGGATGACCGAGATGATAAAGGTTATGATCCCGAACACCGTCACAAGCTGCATGGGAGCTGATGTGAACGATGTTATATTGTTTATCGCAAATTTGATGAGCCCTGTCAGTGACCATTTTGACTTTCCGGCCTCTCTGTCGGCAACGTCAAAATAAACAGCCTCGGTCTTAAAGCCTACCCAGCTGGACATTGCCCTGAAAAACGTGAGTCTTTCCGGCATAGCGTTGAGCGCATCCACAGCCGACCTGTCAAGGAGCTTGAAATCGGAAGCGTCCTGCATATCCAGACCGCTGGAAGAACCGATCAGCCTGTAAAACAGCTTTGAAAAAGCCCTGTAAAGCCCGTTTTCCTTTCCCCTCGAGCGTTTTCTTCCCTCAACAACATCCACATCATTGTTGAGCCATATGTTATACATCTCTATCATCACCTCGGGAGGGAACTGCCTGTCGCAGTCCATAAGCACACAGCAGTCACCCTTTGCGGCTTCAAGGCCTGCAAAGATAGCGCTTTCCTTTCCGAAGTTTCTTGAAAAGCTTATGCCCGTTATCCGTTCATCCGACTGTGCAAGCGCAGAGATGAGCTCCCAGCTATTGTCTGTCGAGCCGTCATTTATAAAGATCAGCTCATAGTCGATGTTTTCGCTGTCCAGAAGCTTTGAAATAACGCAAGCCGTTTTTAAAATATTATCCTCTTCGTTATAGCTGGGTATTATGACAGATAGCATAATGGTTCTCCTTAGTTATCGTTTTCCTTCTGATAATAGCTTGTCCTCACCCTGAAAAACCTGACACAGTACACGATGATAAGGGCATAGAGTATTATTTTCCCTATCATCATAAGCACCGCAAAAAAATCAGCGGTCTGTCTGTAAGGCAGAAGGATGTAGATCACATTTGCGGCATAGGTGAACACGGTAAGGTATATCACCTTTGTCAGGGTGTAGCCGAGTCTTACAAGACCGACAGTGTCCGAAAGGTTCTCACGTTCCTTATCTATGCAGTTATAAACCTGCCTGCTTATGTAAAGCCCGAAAAAAACGGCTCCTGCCCAGAGGGCCAGACTAAGCATATCACCCAGCGGACGAAGTTTTATCTTCTCGCTCCCGAGAATATGGAAGAACTTCATAAGCGCAATACAGCCTGCACTGACACCGCAGAAAACGGCATAGAGAGCTGTGGCTTTTTTAAGCTTCAGCATGCCCCTGAATTCGTTTTTCAGCTCGATGATGCCGGCAAGCGTCAGCAGCGCACCGACCAGCTTTATGAAATAGCTCGTTGTCCAGTCGTAATTAAGCATAAACAACAGAAACGGCGAGCCGAGTACAAGAAAATTCATATCGGTTTCCTCTTTACATCAGTTCATAATAACACTATTATATTATAAACCATTTTGCCCCGGTTGTCAACAAATCCGGCATGGCCGCAGCATTATCCGGTTTTCAGATTTTAAAAACCCGGCATCGCAAAGTTCAGTAGATACATATACTATCAATTTAATAAAACGTCAATAATTACACTTTCCGGCTGCCGGTGCCTGAACGGCAAACCACATATTTACGTTGTTTTAGACGATAGGATGTTCTGTTTTGGCGAAAAATGTTGTTTACATAACGTTAATAATGACAAAATCCTTGTTTTGGCTGTGTTTTTTTTAATCAAAATCGCCAAAGTTTGAGTTTTTCCCGTAAAATCGGGCTTAAACGTTTGACAACAGGGATAAAATGCGTTATAATACGCATATAGAAAACGTTTTGTTGAAAAACAATGGAGGTAGAAAAAATGAAAAAGAGTGAGCTTATTGCTGCCGTAGCTGCTAAGGGCGGTTACTCCAAGAAGGATGCCGAGAAGGCACTTGACGCTGTTGTAAACACTATCACAGATGCACTTGCAAACGGCGAAAAGATCTCGATCGTAGGCTTTGGTTCTTTCGAGGTCCGTGAGAGAGCTGCAAAGGAGTCCATCAATCCTGCAACAAAGCAGCCTATCCATGTACCTGCAAAGAAGGTCCCTGCATTCAAGGCCGGCAAGGCACTTAAGGAAGCAGTAGACAAATAATATACAGAATAACAGGAGGAAATAAAAATGGCTGTTAAAAAGACAGAAGAGAAGGCAGCTGCAGTAAAGGCTGCTGCTGAGAAGAAGGTTGAAGAGGTAAAGGCTACTGCCAAGAAGGCAGCTGCTGCTACCAAGACAAAGGCTGCTGCTGCAAAGACAACAGCAAAGGCAAAGGCTGAAACTGCCAAGAAGACAGTTAAGAAGGCTGCTGCAAAGAAGGCTCCTGCAAAGAAG
>DFEO01000035.1 GCA_002368715.1 Ruminococcus sp. UBA3800 | reverse complement strand
ATGGACCTTTAGCTCAATTGGTTAGAGCATCCGGCTCATAACCGGGCGGTTGCAGGTTCGAGTCCTGCAAGGCCCACCACTTTATTTAATGCAGGTGTGGCGGAATTGGCAGACGCGCTAGCTTCAGGTGCTAGTGTTCGCAAGGACGTGTGGGTTCAAGTCCCACCATCTGCACTTAAAAAAGCACAATACTCCGAGGAATCGAGGAGTGTTGTGTTTTTTTATTTGTGCAGAGTGCAGACTTGAATTAAACAGACCGCAGGTCTGTTGTCAAGCTCCCACCATCTGCACTTAAAAATCATTAAAATACAGCACTCCGTAAGATCTTGGAGTGCTGTATTTTTTTATTTCAGCGATATGCTCCTTACCTTTTCACGAAGCGGCAAAACGAACGGAGGCGAAACGGAAAACTCGTCGATGCCCATTCTCAAAAACTTCTCCGTAAGAGTCAGGTCAGCCGCAAGCTCTCCGCAGATGCCTATCCAGGCATTGTTTTCATGAGCATTTTTGGCAGACATTTCTATCAGCCTCAGTATCGCTTCGTGGTGAGTGTCAACGAACGGTCTGAGCCTTTCGTTCTGTCTGTCGCAGGCAAGGGTATACTGAGTGAGATCATTTGTGCCGACGCTGAAAAAGTCCACCATAGGAGCCAGCCTATCACTTATAACTGCTGCCGCAGGAGTCTCGATCATTATCCCGAGCTCGGTATTCTCATCAAAACGGATGCCGTTTTCTTTAAGCTCTTTTCTTACCTGCTCACACATATCAAGGCACTGCCGGACCTCGGGAACGCTCGTTATCATCGGGAACATTATCGCCAGTTCTCCGAAAGCGGACGCACGGTAAAGAGCTCTCAGCTGCGTAAGGAATATCTCGGGGCGTGAAAGACAGATGCGTATCGCCCTGAACCCGAGTGCCGGGTTTTCTTCTTTTTCAAGTCCGAAATAACCTGCCTGCTTATCAGCTCCTATATCGAGCGTGCGGATAACGACCTTTTTGCCCTTCATGCTTTCGAGCACATTTTTATAAACCCGAAACTGCTGCTCCTCTGTCGGATAGTCCTCGCTCCCGAGATACAGAAACTCGCTCCGGAACAGCCCTATCCCGTCCGCATCATTGGCAATAGCCGCATCCGTGCCGCATTCGCCGCCAATGTTCGCACAGATGCTCACTCTCTTTTCATCGAGAGTGATGCTCTCCTTTCCCTTCAGCTGCTCCAGCAGCTGATACCGCCTCGAATCTTCGGACTGCTTCTGCTTCAGGTGTCTTATTGTCTTATCATCGGGATCTACAAAAACCTCGCCCGTATGCCCATCGACACCGACAAGACATCCGTCCTCAACAGCGTCAAGAAATTCTTTTCCGACGCCGATCACAGCAGGAGTATTCATACCTGCTGCAAGGATAGCGGTGTGCGAATTTGCAGAGCCAAAGGCTGTGACTATCGCTGTGACCTTGCTTCTATCCAGCAAGATCGTCTCGCTGGGCGCAAGGTCGTCGGCACAGATTATCATTTTCCCGTCAGGGAGCGCCCTGCTCCCGCCGCCCTTTGAAAGGCAGGCGATAAGCCTGTTCGAGATATCCCTGACATCGGCCGAACGAGCCTGCATATAGGCATCCTCCATATCGGAAAACATCTTTGCAAAGCTGTCCGCAGCCGACGAAACGGCATATTCCGCATTGACCCTCTGTGTCCGTATCATATCTTTGATAGTGTCGATAAAATCGTCATCATCGAGCATCATCATATGTATCTCGAAAATGAGAGCGCCTGCCTCACCAAGCTCCTTACGTGCCTTTTTATGTATAGCGGAAAGCTGACGGACAGCTGCATCCTTTGCAGCCCTCAGACGTTCAAGCTCCTGCTCGGGCTTACTGACAGACACACGGCGGACCTTTGTCTGATGTCTTTTGAAAAGCTGAGCTTTTCCGACAGCGACCGCTCCGTAAACTCCCCTGCCATCAAACACAGTCATTGACCGTCACCTGTCCTTTCACAAGCCGCATATAGGCCGGTTTTAATCCTTTACCGATTTTGTCTCAGCGCTCTCGATGACCTTGTCAACATCCTTTGACAGCTCCAGCTTCTGGAACTCTTCGCTGTCGAACATATACATCTTGAAGCCGGGGGTGATATCGAGCTGTGTCTGTCCCTGCTTCATATCAAGGCCGAGAACGTGGCCGCCCTTTGTCAGGTCTTCGCTGATGAAGTGGAAATGCCAGCCAACGCTGTTGAGGTCGGACATATAGTCGGGACAATAAAGACCGACTATCGTTCCTTTTACATCCTTAAAGTCAAACTCATTCTGACTCTCGGCAAGAGCCTCGTCAAGCATTTTATAAGGCTTTTCCTGCTTTGACTCGCTCCTTGCCTTCAGAGAATTGAATTCGCCGTCTATCCTTACCATAACGAACATATTCCTGTTGGGCTCGACTATCTTGTCAAGCTCGGCTTTAAGAGAGTCTATATCCTTTATATCTTTAAGCTCGGCTGTCATGTCCGGTTCAAAGAAGGTCACTGTCGAGAACGGTATCATCTCATCTCCCTCGGGCTTTTCGATATTGCCGTCGGCATCTGCCCTGTATACCTCACCGTCAAGAACTATCATCTCGCCGTTGACTCCGTCAAAGGTGCCTATGCCGATATCTCCCTTTTCTTTCAGAGCATCAACTGAAATGATACCGTCATAGAAGCCCTGTGCGAGCGACTGGAGCAATGCCACCTGATAAATAGTCTCCGTATTTACGGGAGCTGTCGGCTCCTCATATACATCCTCGCCGTCGCCTATCGTGACCCCGAGATATTCCTCGAGCGCCTGACCGCTTTCGGTGATCTCCTTTGCAGGCTCAACTCCTACATAGCGGATATGCCATGGCTCGTAGTCGAACTTTGTGACATCCTCCTTCTCTTCGGTAAAACGCAGGATAAAGCCGTGGTCAGCAAGCTTGGCGTGTATCTTTTCCCAGATATCTGTATACTTTACAAGGTCTTCATTATAAATGACAGGCTCGCCGTCAACGATAAGATAAAGGTCTATCGCAAGACCAGTGTGGTGCTCGGAATAGCCGGGGACAGCAACATATTTCTCGGCATACTCGGTGCCGTATCTCTCCCTGTATCTCTGCCTTATCTCGACCTGTTCGGCTACGCTCCTGTAACCCGTGTCAACATCAACATAGATGCCGTCCTTTTCGAGATCCTCCTTGAGCTCCATATAAGCATCGTATGCTTTTTTCTCGATAGTCACCTCATAACCCTGTCCGTTTACAAAGGTGACCTTCTGTATCGTGTCCTCCCAGTCATCGGGCAGTTTATGACCGTGTGTTACAAGTGTCAGATAGTCGATACCGTCAACTATGTTTGTCGGCATCTGCTCCGCAGGCTCCGCTTCGGGCTCGGCCTGACTCTGCAAGCTGCTCTCGTTAGCCTCAGGCTCGGCTGCCGACGAGCTCTCCAGAGGCTGTGCTTTGCTGCTGTCGGCTTTCTTTGAACTGTTATCCGAATCCGAGCAGCCTGTCATTAACATACCAAGACATATGACCGTTGCCGTAACGGCAGCTGCCGCCGATCTTATAAGCTTTCCTTTCATTATTATCCTCCTGTCGCCGTCATCATCTGCGCCTTATCATACGTTTTAAAACTATCCCATAAGGCGGCCAAAAATACTAAATATATTTTACTGCATTCTTAATTAAAAGTCAAGTATTTCCCGGGCAATATCACTTGTATCAAGAGGTTCTGCGCTTGCGGATACCGGGGCTGATACAGAGCTTGTAGCTGTCCAAAAATTTACGCTGTAAAAAGGACAAAGTCCTGAATACATATCCTGTTTGTCCGTGAGCATAGAATATCCTAAAAGATAACAGGAGATGATCTTATGCTTAACGGTCTATGGGAGTTTTTGTCGCAGTTCGTTTTCTTTGCACTGCACATCGACAGCGGTCAGGCGTTTCCGAAGCCGCTTTCCGCAAAGAAAGAGCGTGAATGCTTTGAGCGTATGGCAAACGGCGACAGGCAGGCCAAAAACAAGCTTATCGAACACAACCTTCGGCTTGTGGCGCATATAATTAAAAAGTATTACTCGAACGCCTGCGACCAGGAAGACCTTATCTCGATAGGGACTATCGGGCTGATAAAGGCTGTGAACACCTTTGATTACAAAAAAGCCGCTCGCTTTGCGACCTATGGCAGCAGATGCGTTGAGAATGAGATACTTATGCATTTCAGGGCTGTAAAAAAGACCGCAGCCGAGGTGCATTTTGATGAGCCTGTCGAGCAGGGCAAGGACGGCAGTACGCTTTGCCTTATTGATATGCTGGCGGACAGCTCGGATGTCTGCGAACAGACAGAGCTGTCGATAAGATGCGAGCAGCTGCGCAGGCGCATAGTTTCACGGCTCGATGACAGAGAGCGCCGGATCATCGTTATGCGCTACGGTCTTGACGGGAATGCTCCTCTGACACAGCGTGAAACGGCAGCGAAGCTCGGGATATCACGCAGCTACGTTTCGAGGATAGAAAAAAAGGCTCTCGAAAAGCTTCGCTAAAAGCCTCAGACTGTCACCGGAACGGGCATTTTTTTGCAGATAAAAAGACCGCCAAACGGCAGCCCTTTGCTTGTGTGTACTGTTTTGTCCTTCCGCCGCAGGGCGGAACGGGCATATTTGTGCAAAACTAAAAGGCCACCGAATGGCAGCCCTTTGCTTGTGTGTACTATATTTTGTCCTTCCGCCGCAGGGCGGAATGGGCATATTTGTGCAAAACAAAAAGGCCACCGAATGGCAGCCCTTTGCTTGTGTAAAAATTTTGGAGAGGATGAAACGAGCTAAGAGTTAATCTTAGTGTTTACATTCTTTTCTTTCTTTGTTCTACATACCTATTGTACTATTTATCGCCCGTAACTTCAAGAACAAGTAAGTTACATTTGGTTGCATTTAGGTTACAAATTATGTCATTCTGTAACTATTTGCCGCTTTTAAAGCCGAATATTCCCATTGGCGGCCTTAATATTTTATCCTCTCCACCTTGTATCCGTCATTTTCCAGCAGGGCTATTATGCCCTTGTCACCGACATAATGGGCAGCCCCTACAAGGAAGAACACCTTGTCGCCATTCTCCAGATGATCCTTGATGCTCTGAGCCATCCCCTTGTTGCGGTCATAAAGCATCTGACGGTTGTATTCCTCATAGATCGCCTTGTCCTCGTCCGTCATATCCTCCAGAGTGTAAGTCTGATCCTCAAGTGATTCGATATCCCCCGAATACCAGGCATCGTGGAGAGCATACAGCTCCTCGTGAGCCTGAGCAACAGTGTATCCCTCATAGGTGCGGAAAAGAAAATCATAGATCTCATCCGAAAACCCAAGAAGCATATCCAGCTGAAACTCAACGCTCTCGGCTTCCGTGACAGTCTTGCCTGCCTCTTCGGCTTTGTCGATCAGATAGGTATCGAGCCCAAGCTCAGACTTCACATCGGTATCTCTGGTGTAAAGCTCCTCTACGATGCTGTCGAGAGCCCACGGTTTCATTTTTTCATATAAATTGATATCAAGCCCTGCATCTGCAAAATATGCGGTCAGTGCATCCCAGGCTTCCTGTGATATATGATCCCTGACCGTTTCGTCGTCCTTGTAGTAAGCCTCGGACAGTATCGACATACTCAGCTGCGCCGACTCTTCGGAGTTTATATTGCACTCGACCTCCAGCATATCAGCCGCATCAAAGCGTTCGATGAGCGGATCCGGAAGCGGATAATCGCTTTCCATAAGTGCGTGCATAGAGCCGCAGAGCGTCATTGTGTTTCCCTTGTCGTCTGTTACCTCCCACATAGCAGGAGTGGCACCCTCATAGGTGGCGGAAGGCTCCGATGCCGACGAGTCAGGCTCGGAGCCTGACGGCTCGTCGGACGAGCTTGTTTCAGGCTCGCTCTCCGAGGTCTGCCCGGATGAGGTCTCATGCTGTGAAACGGCTGATGTGTCCGCACTGATATCAGACACAGGCTCGTTTTCGGTGCAGGAAGTGAAAACAGCAGCAGCAAGACTGAGCACCGCCAGCATACATATTTTCTTTTTCATTTTTGTTTCTCCGTTCTATATTCAGGCAAGACAAGCCATTTCTATTATCTTGCAAAGCTTTTCGCTTGCCTTTTGGTGTGTCCTCTCGGTCGGATGATAGTTTGCGGCATAGCCGTCTGTCCCGGCATCCTGATCGGCAAAGTGGATAAGCGAGATGTTTTTGTCGCCCGTCTGCCTTATGTATTCATTTACCGCCGCTTCGAGCGAAGGGAAAAGCCTGTCTCCCATTATCCCGAGACCGCATATGATATGAGCCTTCTCATTATGAGAACGAACGACACTGAGAAACTCGGTATATTTTGCTGCATAGAAATTCTGTCTGCCCTCGTCTTCACCGCAGTAGCTGTCGTCATTGGTGCCGAGGTTTATAACGACGATATCGGGAACGAAGCGTCTGAAATCCCAGGGGATATCCATAGGCTTTACGCCGCCGAACGAGCCTATCGAAAAGCCATAGCTCTCATAAAAGCTGGGCACCAGCTGATCGTCGTGTCTTTCGCCCTCGGAGGAATAGCCGCTTACTATACCGTAGCCGCTGAGCGAAAACATAGAATAATCGGCATCGAGAGCCTTTGCGGTCTTATAAGCATAAGCCTTGGTAACATCCTCCGTTTCGGTCTTGAACTCGTTGAGCTCATTCTCATCGTCAACACCGTAGCCGCAGGTTATCGAATCACCTATAAATTCGATCTTCAGTTTCTTTTTCGGCGCAGGTGATATATTGGCATCGTCGTCGATCATCAGCGGCTTTATGCCCACATTTCCCATTGCGCACTCGGAGAGCTTGATTATGGTTATCACGCTCTTGCCGTCAAGTGCAAGGGTAACAGTCTTGAATGCCTGATCGAAAAGGATATCCGAACGGCGCTCCCCGTTCACATAGACCGCAGCTCTGGCAAAGTCCTTTCGCTCACCGTTATACACCTCATCGGCACATAGGGTAAGCGTCAGCGCAGAGGCATCACAGGTAAACTCTGCTCCTGTTCCCGACATTCCAAGCCACAGCGTCTCGTCGTTCATATATACCCTGCCTATCAGCTTCATATTCTCTTCATTAGCGATGATCTTTTTCATTTTGCCCTCCTGTTCTTCATACCACAGGCACACGGCCCGTGAATGCCACAAATCCGATAGGCAAATTATATCACAACACAAGCCCCGTGTCAACCGCCCGAGCACATTGAAAGGCCTGCCTCCTCAGAGACAGGCTCTTTGCTGTGAACGCCCGGGGTTTCAGGCCTTCATCGCCATTTTTTTCAGGTCCTCTATAACTTCTCCGACAGCACGAAGAGCCTTTGCGGCTTTGGTCCTGAGCTTTTTCTTTTGCTTTTCGGCCTTTCTCGACACCGAAAAAGCGGTCCAGCCGGCCGCACAGGCTACACAGATGCTCGTTGTAAGCGACTTTATGCTCATAGATTCTGCTCCTTTCATGATCTGATATCTATATTATGTCCGCAAAAAAGATCAAAATAAACAGAAAATTAAGCCAGCTCGAAAAAGTTTTGCAGCACAGGGCGGCAATTAAGAAAATCATCTTTTATTCATTATTTGGAAACAAACTGTTATTATGTTGAGTTCAATATCGTGTTATAATATATGAGTATAAATATACATTAAAGGAGTATTACTATGGGAATGACTATGACACAAAAGATCCTTGCGGCTCACGCAGGACTTGACTGCGTCAAGGCCGGACAGCTCATCATGGCTGATCTTGATCTTGTGCTTGGCAACGATGTCACCACGCCTGTCGCTATCAATGAATTCAACAAAGCCGGTTTCACAGAGATCTTTGACAAAGACAAAGTGACCGTGGTCCTCGACCACTTTACACCTAATAAGGATATCAAGGCTGCCGCTCAGTGCAAGCAGTGCAGAGAATTTGCCTGTGAGTATAAGATCACAAATTTCTTTGACACCGGAAGAGTCGGCATCGAGCACGCACTTCTCCCCGAGCAGGGACTCGTTGCTCCCGGCGACTGCATCATCGGCGCAGACTCCCACACCTGTACCTATGGCGCTCTCGGCGCTTTCTCGACAGGTATCGGCTCGACCGATATGTGTGCGGGTATGGCAAAGGGCAAGACCTGGTTCAAGGTGCCCGAGGCAATAAAGTTCAATATCGTTGGCAAGCTTCCGAAGTGGAGCACCGCCAAGGATGTTATCCTTCACATAATAGGAATGATCGGTGTTGACGGAGCACTTTACAAATCGATGGAATTTTCGGGCGAGGGACTTGTGAACCTCTCTATGGAGGACAGGCTTTGTATGGCTAATATGGCTATCGAGGCAGGCGGCAAGA
>DFEO01000170.1 GCA_002368715.1 Ruminococcus sp. UBA3800 | reverse complement strand
CCGCAGCCGCCGCAGGTAACAGCGGTGGACTTGTAGGAGAACTGCTCGAGCTGCTCCTTTGAAAGAACATTGGAATTCTTGTCGAGCCCTCTGGACTTTTCCTTTGCGAACAGCGCACAGCCGAAGGCACCCATAAGGCCAGCTATCGCAGGTCTGATAACGTTTCGGCCAAGCTCCATCTCGAAGGAGCGAAGCACAGCATCATTGAGGAAGGTACCGCCCTGAACGACGATATTCTTTCCCAGCTCGTCAATGGACTTTGCACGGATAACTTTGTATACCGCATTTTTTATGATCGAGGACGAAAGGCCTGCCGAGATATCCTCGACCGACGCTCCGTCCTTCTGAGCCTGCTTTACGGACGAGTTCATAAACACGGTGCAGCGTGAGCCGAGCTCCACCGGAGCCTCTGCAAAAAGCCCGAGTCTTGCAAACTCTGCGATATCATAGCCCATAGCTCCGGCAAAGGTCTGGATAAAAGAGCCGCAGCCCGAGGAGCAAGCCTCGTTTAGCATAATGGAATCTATTGCGTTCTGCTTTATCTTGAAGCACTTGATGTCCTGGCCGCCGATATCTATGATGAAGTCAACGTCCGGACAGAAATAAGCCGCAGCCTTATAATGGGCAACAGTCTCGACTATACCGTAGTCTACACCGAGACCTGCCTTTATAAGCTCCTCGCCGTAGCCTGTAACAGCGGAAGCCTTGATAACGAGCTTTGGATTTGCAAGCTCATATATCTCGCCCAGCTTCTGAGCGATGATGTCCAGCGGCTGGCCTCTGTTAGAGCAGTAGTGCTGGTAAAGGAGCTTGCCGTCAGGAGTGATGAGCACCAGCTTTGTTGTGGTGGAGCCGGCATCTATTCCGAGGTATGCCTCGCCCTCATATTCTCTTATATCAGCATAGCGAAGGTCGGACTTCATATGTCTTTTGACAAACTCGTTATAGTCCTCCCTGCTGTCAAAAAGGCGCTTGCCTATAACGATGCTGTCGCCTGTTTTTGCATTAGTTATCTTCTTCAGAGCCTCGTCGATGGTCATTTCCTCAGCCATAGTTTCGGCATGGAGAGCCGCACCGAATGCCATATAGCATGACGAGTTCTCGGGGAGTATCGCATTTTCCTCCGAAAGAGAGAGCGTTTCTCTGAAGGCCTTTCTCAAAGCGCTGAGATATGTAAGCGGTCCGCCGAGGAAAAGCACCTGGCCTGCTATCTTTCTTCCCTGCGCAAGACCCGACACCGTCTGGTCAACAACGGCCTGAAAAATAGAAGCCGAGATATCTTCCTTCCTGGCTCCCTGATTGAGCAGCGGCTGGATATCTGATTTTGCGAAAACTCCGCATCTTGATGCGATAGGATAAAGCTTCTGAGCCTTGAGAGCAAGCTCGTTCATCTCATCAGGGTCAACGCCGAGAAGCCCTGCCATCTGGTCGATAAACGCTCCTGTACCTCCTGCACACGAGCCGTTCATCCTCTGCTCAACACCGCCTGTGAGAAAGATTATCTTTGCATCCTCACCGCCAAGCTCCACAACGACATCGGCCTTGGGATAGCGCTTGTTTACGGCAATGAAAGCCGAGAACACCTCCTGGACAAAAGCGATGCCGCTTGCCTGTGCAATGCCAAGACCTGCAGAGCCTGTAATGGCGATGCGGAATTTATCCTCGGGATAGAGCTCTCTTATTGCGCCGAGCTGCTGTGCAACGGTTTCACGCACCTTAGAGAAATGTCTCTCATATTTATTATAGACAAACTCACCTTCATCAAGAATGACAGTTTTGACGGTGGTGGAGCCCACATCTATTCCGAGATCGTATACTTTGCTCATTCTTATCCTGCCTTTCGCATATATTCTCGCTTATGTTAAGTCTTTGTTCACATAAAAATACTATCATAACATTATAACACAAAGTTACAAAAAATGCAAGCACTTTATCACGAGCCGCCAAGCATGAACACCCCCGAACAAACAGCTGCCGCCCGCTGGGATCAGTGCGAAACAAAAGTTGGGCATTTTAGACAAATAGACTTTACTTTTGGCAAATAATGTGGTATAATCATCATATAATATAGAAAAAAGGAGCTGACACTATGAAGCTAATGTTTATCGGAGCCGACCACGAGGTCACGGGCAGCTGCACCTATATCGAGGCCTGCGGCAGAAAGTTCCTTGTGGACTTCGGAATGGAACAGGGTGCAGACAGGTTCGAGAACGCAAAGATACCCTGTGCTCCCGGCGAGATAGACTTTGTTTTGCTTACCCACGCACATATAGACCATTCGGGGCTTCTGCCCCTGCTTGCCGCCGGCGGTTTCAAGGGGGCTGTCCACGCAACGGACGCCACCTGCAACCTCTGCGAGATAATGCTCAGAGATTCGGCAAACATCCAGGAGATAGAAGCTGAATGGCGCAGCCGCAAAAACAGACGTAAGGGCAGCGCCGACACCGAGCCTCTTTATACTCTGGCAGATGCAGAGGCGGCTATCAGCTGTCTTTGTCCTCACCGGTATGACGAGAGCATAGAGCTGAGCGACGGGATAAAAGTAAGGTTCGTTGACGCAGGTCATTTGCTGGGCTCGGCATCTGTCGAGCTGACACTGACCGAGGGCAGTGATACAAGAAAGATAGTTTTCTCGGGCGATATAGGCAACCTCAACCAGCCCCTTATCCGTGACCCTCAGTATCTTGAAGATGCCGACTATGCAGTAATGGAGTCCACCTACGGCAACAGGTATCACGAAAAGCCCAAGGGCGACTATATAAACGACCTTGCGGATATCCTCCAGCGCACCTTTGACAGGGGCGGAAATGTTGTTATACCGTCCTTTGCTGTCGGAAGGACTCAGGAGCTTTTATACTTTATCAGAAAGATAAAGGCCGCATCAATGATAAAGGGCCACGACGGCTTCAAGGTGTGGATAGACTCCCCTCTTGCTATCGAGGCCACAGGCATCTTCAACCGGAACAAAAACTCCTGCTTTGATGAGGAGGCTATGGAATTTGTGAGAGCCGATATCAATCCGCTCACCTTCCAGGGTCTGGAGACGGCTGTCACCAGCGACGAATCGAGGGCGATAAACTTTGACCCCTCACCGAAGGTCATAATCTCTGCGAGCGGTATGTGTGAGGCAGGACGGATAAAGCACCATCTCAAGCATAATCTGTGGAGAGAGGAATGCACGGTGCTGTTCGTGGGTTATCAGGCGGCAAACACACTCGGGCGCAGCCTTGTTGACGGGGCAAAGATAGTAAAGCTCTTTGGCGAGGAGATAGCTGTAAAGGCCGAAATAAAGGTGCTTGCAGGCATAAGCGCCCATGCCGACAAGGCAGGGCTCGACCGCTGGATAACAAGCTTCAAAAGAGTTGAAAAGGTGTTTGTCAATCACGGCGACGAGGAAAGCGCCGACAGCTATACACAGCATCTCAGAGACGAGCTTCACATCGACGCCTATGCACCTTACAGCGGCGCACAACTGGACCTTCTGACGGGACAGTTTACAAATGCCGAACCTGTACGCATCGCCCATAAAGAGGCGGTCACAAACAATTATCAGCGGCTGCTCACGGCTATGGACAGACTTTCGTCACTTGTCAAGGCAAGCAAGGGGCTCAACAACAAGGATCTTGCAAGGCTCACGGATTCGATCAACAATCTGTGCTCAAAATTTTGATATTTCTGAAAGGACACGAGCAGCAATGAAAAAGATCAGCACATACACCATAAACCAGAAGATAGCAGAGGATGCTTTACAGTTCGTGGAGGAATGCTCGCAGAGGTATGAAAAAAAGCTGGAGCAAACGGCTCAGTCCATTTTCGAGCAGCGTGAACAGAAGCCCGTTCTGCTCATATCGGGACCCTCGGGCTCGGGAAAGACCACTACCGCCATAAAGCTGGATGAGCTGCTGGAAGCAAAGGGCATAACCGTCCACACCATTTCGCTTGACGACTATTTCCTGCCTGCCGACCGGTATGTTATAAAGCTTGACAAACACGGCAAGCCTGATTATGAAACACCTGACAGGATAGACTTCGAGCTTCTGGAAAGAGATATGACAAAGCTTGGCAAAGGCGAGAAGGTGACGCTCCCGAAATTCAATTTTGCCAACCAGACACGGGGCGAGGGCAAGACCATAACCCTCGGCAAGAACGAAATGGTCTCTATCGAAAGCATCCATGCGCTCAATCCGATAATAACCAAGGGCGCTCAAGAAACGGCAAACACCTTGTATATAAGCGTGCGCCGAAGGACGGAGCTTTCGGACGGGACGCTGCTGCACCCGAAATATCACAGGCTCATGCGCCGCCTTATAAGGGACCGTTCCTACCGTGGACGCAGCTTTGCGGATACGCTCGATATGTTCAGGAGCGTTCAGCTGGGAGAGGACAAATACATAATGCCATACAAGCATGAGGCAACTTTCCAGATAGACACATATTTCGCATATGAACTTGCTCTGTACAGAAAGTATTTACTTGACGAGCTGGAGAAAACAGCCATGACCTATGACGGCTTTGAGCCATTCGAGCCGATGCTGCAAGCACTCAGGGAGACAAAGCCGCTGGACGACAGCCTTATACCTGCCAATGCCCTGTGCCGTGAATTCATAGGAGGCAGCAGCTACAACTATTAAAACATCACTAAAAAAGAAAAAGAAAGAATAATGATGCAAAAATGAACTGACCCCAAAAAGTTAGA
>DFEO01000153.1 GCA_002368715.1 Ruminococcus sp. UBA3800 | reverse complement strand
GACGTCCGCCGCCCTTGCCGCCTGTAAGTGCAGCCACCTTGCCGACTATCTTTCCTGCGTGCGCACCCTTTGAAACGGCATCCTTGCCTGCTGCGGCAACGATGTTTGCCTTGTCCTCATTCACACCTGCTATAACGACGACCACATCATCAAACTGCGCCTTGATATCCTCAGCCATCTTTTTGAGCGCATCGGGCTTGATATTTGAGATCATAGCGGATGCGACCTTTACACCGTTGATATCAACTGTGCTTCCAAGGATGGTTTTTGCACGGACAGCGTTTATCTCGCTCTGCAAAGCGTCACGCTCTCTTTCAAGATCCTTTACCTCCTGCATAACAGCGGTACACCTGTTTGCAAGCTCCATGGGATTTGCCACCTTGAGCACCTGTGCGGCTTTTTTTATCTCCTCGGAATGCTCGGCGATAAGCTTGAGAACGCCTCTTCCTGTTACACCCTCTATCCTTCTTACGCCCGAAGCCACCGAGCTTTCGGAAACGATCTTGAAAAGACCGATGCGTGAGGTGTTGTCAACGTGTGTTCCGCCGCAGAACTCACGGGATGCTATCTCGTCCCCGTCGCTCATAGTCACGACCCTGACGTACTCGCCGTATTTCTCTCCGAACAGAGCCATAGCTCCGAGAGCTTCAGCCTCCTTGATAGGCATGACCTTTGTCTCAACGTCCAGAGCCTTAAGGATATTGGTATTTACGATAGCCTCGACCCTGAGCTTTTCCTCCTCGGTCATTGCCGAGAAATGAGAAAAGTCAAATCTCACTCTGTCGGCATCAACGAGCTGACCTGCCTGATGAACGTGGTCCCCGAGCACCTCTCTTAGCGCTGCCTGGAGCAGGTGTGCACAGCTGTGGTTCCTCATTATTGCGAAGCGGTTCTTTTTGTCCACCTCGAACCTTGCCGTCTGTCCGACGCTTATTCCGCCCTCGGTCACCTTTACCTTATGAGCAAACTTTCCTCCGACAGCCTTCTGAACATCCAGCACCTCTGCCTTGCCTGTCTTGGTCGTAATAAAGCCCTTGTCTCCGACCTGTCCGCCGCTCTCTGCATAGAAGGGGGTCCTTGCCGCAACGATATATACCTCATCGCCGACACCGGCGTTCTCGATAAGCTCGTCCTCGGTAGCGAGATACCCTATCTCACACTCATCTACAAGCTTGTCATAGCCCGTGAACTCGGTAGTTACTTCCTTGTCGATCTTATGGAAAACAGTCTCGTCAGCGCCCATATACTTGGAGCCGCCTCTTGCGTTTCTGGCGGTCTCTCTCTGCTGCTGCATACATTTCTCATAGCCCTCCTCGTCACAGGAAAGCCCCTTCTCTTCGAGTATCTCTCTTGTAAGGTCGATAGGGAAGCCGTAGGTGTCGGAAAGCTTGAAGCAGCTCTCGCCGTCAAGCACCTTTGCGCCGCTCTTTTCAAGCTCCTCGATATAATCGTCGAGTATCTTCATTCCCCTGTCGATAGTCTGGTTAAAGTTCTGTTCCTCTGTCGAAAGCACCTTTACGATGTAGTCGTATTTCTCCTCAAGCTCGTTATACTCACACTTGTTGCAGTCAACGACCGTCCTTACCAGCTCCTTGAGGAACATACCGTTTATTCCGAGCAGCTTTCCGTGGCGCACAGCACGTCTGAGCAGCCTTCTCATTACATAGCCTCTGCCCTCGTTTGAAGGAAGGACACCGTCCGAAGCAAGGAAGGTGACAGAACGGATGTGGTCGGTTATGACACGGATAGAAACGTCCTTCTTATATTCCTTGCCATACTCGCAGCCTGCTATCCTGCATACATGGTCACGGATAGCCTTAACGGTATCGACATCGAAGATAGAGTTTACGTCCTGCATAAGTGCTGCAAGCCTTTCAAGACCCATTCCCGTGTCGATATTCTTCTGTGCAAGAGGAGTGTAGGTGCCGCCCTCATGTCTTTCAAACTGTGTGAACACAAGGTTCCAGAACTCCATATATCTGTCGCAGTCGCAGCCCACCTTACAGTCGGGCTTTCCGCAGCCGTATTTCTCTCCCCTGTCGAAGTAGATCTCCGAGCACGGACCGCAGGGGCCGTCTGTTCCTGCCTCCCAGAAATTGTCCTCCTTGCCCATCCTCACGATGTGATCCATAGGCACGCCGGCTTCCTTGTTCCAGATCTGCTCCGCCTCGTCATCGTCCTCATAAACAGAGATATAAAGCCTGTCCTTCGGCAGCTCCAGCACCTGGGTAACATACTCCCATGCCCAGGCAATGGCCTCATGCTTGAAATAATCTCCGAAGGAGAAGTTTCCCAGCATCTCAAAATAGGTACCGTGTCTTGCGGTCTTGCCCACGTTCTCTATATCGCCTGTTCTGATACATTTCTGACAGGTGGTCATCCTTGCTCTCGGCGGCACCTCCTGTCCTGTAAAATAAGGCTTGAGCGGAGCCATTCCCGCAACGATGAGCAGCAGGCTGTTATCTCCCTGCGGTACGAGCGGATAGCTCTTGTGTCTCAGACAGCCCTTGCTCTCAAAAAACTTGAGATAAGACTCTCTGAGTTCGTTAAGTGATGTCCATTTCATTTTAAATTCCTCCCGGTCATTATTTACTAATCTCAAATAAGTATCAGTTATTTCATGCTCATATGGCTTTCCTGCGTTTTTTATCATGCTCTTTTCGCAGGCTCCGAAGCGCCTGAAATTCTCTCTTGCCAGTAAAAGTGTCATATGGTTCGCAACGCTCACCATATCCTCTTTCACCTTGTCGCCGTCATATATGCCGCCATCGTCCTCCCAGAAGCAGACCCGGCATATCTCCCACGCCTTGTTCTCGTCAAGCGTCAGGCATCCGCAGCAGGGACATTCATACTTTTTCATAGCTCACCCCGTGTTCACAGCTATCGTAAGATAACACAAAAAACAGCTTCGCCCCAGACATGGGACGAAGCTTCCGACTCCGTGTTACCACCCAAATTGCCGCCGCAGCATCTGCTGTGCCGGCCACTCTCAGTGCCTTTAACGCAGGCCTACGCCGATGCTTTCACACCGATACTCAGGTTAGCCACCGCCTTTGCCGCAAAAGCTTACACCAGCCGCTTTCTCTCTGCGCCGGCCTCAGGTCGGATAATTCCCTCATCGCATTTACTCCATATTACACCTATTATAATACAAATGCCTCATTTTGTCAAGGTGCTCGCCGCACGGCTAATTCCCCCACCCCGCCCGGGGGCGTGCTGGCTAGTAGATAGCTGCCGCCCTCCCCGGAGGGGAGGGGGTAGGCTTTGCTAGGACTTTTCAATAGTCACGCTTTGCGAACCTTGAAAGATAGCTGATCTGTCCGTTTCACAACAAAGCAAGAATGATCCGCCAGGGAGTTAAAAGTTTGGGTCGAGCCTTTTCAAAGGCTCGCAGGGATCCAAGGGGCGGCGCCCCTGGTCGCCCTCCGCAGAGGGCGAAATCCCCTTTACACGGAGGCGCTCGAAAAGGGTGAATTCAAAAACAGTCCGGTGGACTGTTTTTGAAGAGGGAAAGCCCTGCAAGAGGGGCTTCCCCTTGTGAAAAGCAAGAACCATCTTTCCTCAAGCCGCCTGCGGCTTGACGGCATGGGTGCACGCACCTGGCGGCGAGCACCACTGCGTGAACCTTGGGAGATAGCTGAAATGTCCGTTTCACAACAAAGTTGAAATCATCCGCCAGAGGCAAAGCCGTGCGGCAAGCACCACGCCCCTGCCTGCGATCGTTAGTTTTCTGCATAAAAGGTCACATTATGCATACACTAATACAAGTAAACATGAAAGGAATGATCCTATGAACGGACCTGCTGTCGAAAGGCTGCCTGCCGCAGCCCCGAAAAGCAAAGAAAACATCACCGACCTTCTGCTCTTTATTATAGGAACGGGACTTGTGGGGGCTGCCTCCAGTCTTCTTTCCGAGGGCAATTTCAAGTCCTTCTACAACTCACTCTCGAAGCCTCCGTTTGCGCCCCCCGGTTGGGTCTTCTCTGTCGCCTGGGTGATCCTCTACATCATAATGGCGGTCTCAGCCTATATGATATACTCCACCGGCCACCCCGATAAGGGCAAAGCGCTCGTCATCTATGTCGGACAGCTGTTTGTAAACTTTTTGTGGAGCCCTGTGTTTTTCAGGTTCAAGTCCCTTGTCGGAGCGGCAATAGTAGTTACCGTGCTCCTGTTCATGGTGGCTGCAATGATGAAAAGCTTCTTTAAGATAAACAAGACTGCGGCGCTTATAAATGTCCCTTATCTGCTGTGGACAGCGTACGCACTTTATCTCACCTATGGGTTTCTTGTGCTGAATATCTAAAAACAACGCAAAAAAGCGGTGCAATTTCCATACGCATATGGTAAATGCACCGCCTTTGCTTTATTGACAAGAGTGTCGAAGTGTGTTATAATATCAGTATTGAATCAGCCTTATCAAGAGTGGTGGAGGAAACAGGTCCTATGAAGCCCGGCAACCTGACGAGAGTTAAGGTGCCAGATCCTGCGGTTTTGATCCGAAAGATGAGGGATAAAGAATTCTTCTGCGTTTCGGACTGCCGAAGCGCTTTTTTGATTTTCAGATCATTTCGTCCTCAGGGACGTTTGATGCCAAAAATACTCAGGAAGGATGTTTTAAAATGTCAAAATTGCTTTTTACTTCAGAATCGGTGACCGAAGGTCATCCCGACAAGATATGCGACAAGGTGTCGGATGCGATACTTGATGCGCTGCTCGAACAGGATCCGCTGTCGAGAGTTGCCTGCGAGACAGTGACCACGACCGGACTTATTATGATAATGGGCGAGATCAGCACCAAGGCTAACATAGATATCGCTCAGATAGCAAGAGACACTGTTGTCGAGATCGGCTATGACAGGGCAAAATACGGGTTTGACGCTCACACCTGCTCGGTGATAACAACGATAGACAAGCAGTCTCCCGATATCGCAATGGGCGTTGACAACGCACTTGAGGGCAGAGAGGAAAACGCCTTTGATATAGGCGCAGGCGACCAGGGAATAATGTTCGGATATGCCTGCAACGAAACAAAGGAGCTCATGCCTATGCCTATCTCGCTGGCACACAAGCTGGCAAAAAGACTTACCGTGGTAAGAAAGAGCGGGATACTTCCCTATCTCAGACCCGACGGGAAGACTCAGGTGACTGTCGAGTATGATGACGGAAAGCCTGTGAGAGTTGACGCCGTTGTTGTGTCCTCGCAGCATGACGAGGCGGTAACGCTCGAGCAGATAAGGAAGGATATTATCGAAAATGTTATAAAGCCTGTTATCCCGGCAGAGCTTCTTGATGACGATACTACATATTTCATCAACCCCACAGGACGTTTTGTTGTGGGCGGCCCCAACGGCGACAGCGGACTTACGGGCAGGAAGATAATCGTGGATACCTATGGCGGATACTCACGTCACGGCGGCGGAGCTTTCTCGGGAAAGGACCCCACAAAGGTAGACCGTTCGGCAACCTATGCGGCAAGATATGTGGCAAAGAATATCGTAGCGGCAGGCCTTGCTGACAGGTGCGAGGTTGAGTTTGCTTATGCTATCGGCGTTGCAAATCCTGTTTCCGTAATGGTGGACAGCTTCGGCACCGGAAAGGTCTCCGACGACAAGCTTTCCGAGGCTGTGAACAAGGTGTTTGACCTGAGACCCTCGGCTATCATCAAGATGCTGGATCTTAGAAAGCCCCAGTACAAGCAGCTTGCGGCATACGGTCATATAGGCCGTGAGGACCTGGGCGTTGCCTGGGAAAAGACCGACAAAGTGGATGCTCTGCTGGAGGCAGTAAAATAACACAAAAAGATCAAAGCCGTACCGCAGTGTTTGAGCGGTACGGCTTTTTATATGCAAACAATAAACAGGTAAAGTTGTCAGCTTCTGCCGCCCTTTATTATCGGGGACAGGGGCTTATAGATAAGCATAACTATCAGCGCACAGATGATGCCCTTTATAAAGGTGAACGGCTGATTGAATATGCACAGAGCCGCAAAGGTATTCTTGACGCTCGGCATTATCTCCTTATACGCCGCAAGGACAGCCTGCTCGCCGCCGTATGCCTTGAAATAGATAGGATATACGATGAAATAATTGAGCGGCAGAGTTATAAGTGAGAATGCGAGAACGCCTGCGATAACTGCGATGAGCGCACCCTTTTTAGTTCTTTTCCTCTGATAGATGAGGCTCGAAGTGAGCACCAGCACAGCACTGGTCACAAAGTCAAAGATGTTGCCTATGCCCATCGTTGTGCCAAAGCCCTTTAAAAGGAGCTGGATCAGGTTCTTTATCAGGCAGACTATTATGCCCGGTACAGGACCCAGCGAAAAGCCGGCTAGCATAGAGATGACATTTGAAAAGTCAAGCTTTATAAATGCCGGCATAAGCGGCACAGGAAAATCCAGATAGTAGATGACCGTCGCAACAGCGCCCATCATCCCTGTCATTACCATCGTTCTTGTCGTAAACGTGCTTTTTCTGATAGCAGTATTCTGATCTGTCATTATTCATTCCTCCAATAATAATTGAACTCTTGCGTATTATTAGGAGAAACAGCGGAAAAATGAAAAGCCCCCGAAACCATTCGGGGGCACAGCTTCACATAAACGTACCGTCGTTTCTTCCATCCGGACTTTTACCGTCGGTATCGGAATTTCACCGAATCAGCGCTCTCTCGAGCGGTCGAGGACTATCACCTCCGGTGTGGACTTTCACCACCCCTGAAACATTGTTTATTGTTTGTATATTCTTTTCAGGACTTGCCCGCTTATTCGAGCTCATCCAGCTCGGAGAAGTCAAATTCAAGTTTCTCTCCGCAGTTGGGACAATCAATGCAGCCCTCTTCAACAACGCTCTCGCCCAGCATTATCTGGTCGCCGCAGTTGGGGCAGACGCACTCATACATGACCTCTTCCTCAAAGTCATCATCGTCGTCCTCGTCGTCATCGTCATCCCAGTCTTCATCATCTTCATCAAGATCATAAAGATCGTTTTCAAGATCAGCAAGCTCATCACCGATCTCTTCTATAACGTCAACAGCTGTATCCACCTCATCGGAAACATCCTCGATAGCGGCAGCCATATCCGAGATAAGGTCTGCCATAGCCCTGATGATCTTTCCCTCATCGGTCTCCTCGCTGAGCTTCAGGCCGTCGATCAGGCCTTTAAGATAAGCCGCTCTGTTACTAAGCTCCATATCAAAACCTCCGTTTCAAATCAAGCTCTTTAAAGAAAGCCGGCACTTTAACAGCCGGGCTCCTCTTGCCTCACAAGACCGCCAACCAGGCAGCCCCATAAACACTCCGGCTGTTATGCACGCTCCATGTACTCGCAGGTACGTGTGTCGATCCTGATCCTGTCGCCGGTGTTGATGAACAGAGGAACTCTGATCTCTGCACCTGTCTCAACAGTTGCGGGCTTTGTTGTGTTTGTAGCGGTATCGCCCTTTATTCCGGGCTCTGTCTCTGTTACCTCAAGATCAACAAAGTAAGGAGGCTCAACACCGAATACAGTGCCCTTGTAGGAAAGTATCTTACATACCATGTTCTCCTTAACGAACTTGAAGTTGTCGGAAAGCTCGGACTTGTTTACAGGCACGAGCTCATAGCTCTCGGGATCCATAAAGTAATAAAGATCGCCGTCATTATAGGAATACTCCATATCCTTTCTCTCGACATAAGCTGTCGGGAACTTAGCTGTGGGGTTATAGGTCTTTTCTACCACGGAACCCGAAATAACGTTTCTGACCTTTGCTCTTACAAAGGCTGCACCCTTACCGGGCTTAACGTGCTGAAATTCCACGATCTGCATTACATTGCCGTCTTCCTCAAAAGTCATTCCGTTTCTGAAATCGCCAGCAGTTACCATTATTTTATACCTCCATTGATTTTTCAAAGCATAAATACTTACAATACTATTTTAACACATAATATGCAATATTGCAAGGGCTTTTAAACATTTTTTCCATTCTCACAAAAATTTTACAGACAGACAAGCTCCTTTGGCGCCTCTGTCATATTCACACAGCCATCTTCGGTCACGATAACAAAATCCTCTATCCTGACACCAAACCTGCCCTCAAGATAGATCCCCGGCTCCACGGTGACGACGCTTCCCGCTTTTATGGTGTCATCGGCACTCGGAGAAGCATAGGGGCTTTCGTGGATCTCCATACCCACACCATGACCGAGCGAATGACCGAAAGCATCTCCATAGCCCTCATCGGCTATCACCTTTCTCGACACCGCATCAAGCGCTCTTCCGCTTATACCTGCCCTCACAGCTCCTAGCCCTGCCTTCTGGGCACGCAGGACTATATCATAGACCTTTCTCATTTCCTCCGTAGGCTCACCCACACAGAAGGTCCTTGTCATATCGCTGTGCCAGCCGTCAACGACCGCACCGAAGTCCAGCAGTACGAACTCGCCGTTTTTCACCTTTCTGTCCGAGGGCACACCGTGAGGCAGCGAGGTGTTCGGGCCTGAAAGAGCTATCGTGTCAAACGAAAGCGCCTCGGCACCGTGGGAAAGCATATAGTAGTCAAGCTCGAGCTGTATCTCTTTTTCCGTTCTTCCCTCACGGATAAACTCCGTCATATGAGCAAGGCCCTTCTCAGCGATGCGCTGAGCGGCCGTCATTTTTTCGAGCTCCTCACGGGTCTTGACGATCCTTAGCGATGATATCAGCTTTGAGAGCGTATCGTCAGAAACGACCTCGGCGCAAAGCTTTCCTCTTAGCACTGACAGCTGCTGCACCGTACACACGCTGCTGTCGATAAAGACCTTTTTTGCACCGTGCTTCTCTATCAGGGAGCAAAGCTGCTCATACAGCTTGTTCTGCAAAATGACATCACAGCCGTGAACGGTCTTTTTCGCCTTTTCGATATAGCGAAAGTCTATGATGAAATAAGCCGCATCCCGAAACACAAGAAGCGTTCCCGCACTTGACTTCATTCCCGTGAAATAGCGTCTGTTCACATCGCTGTCGATAAGCACACAGGTGTTCTCTTCAAGGCTCTGCTTCAGCTGTTCGATATGTGTCATCAGCCCTGCGCCTCCGTTATGTCTTTAAGTGCCCTCAGCCCGAGGATATAGGAATTCTTGCCGAACCCTGCGATAACGCCGGCGCAGACAGGCGAGATAACGGACTTCGACCGAAACTCATCACGGGAGTGAACGTTCGAGATATGTACCTCCACCACCGGTATCTTTATAGCGGCGATAGCATCCCTTATTGCATAGCTGTAATGTGTGTACGCACCTGCGTTTAGCACAACGCCCGCACAGTCAAGGCGGCTTTCGTGGAGCTTATCTATCAGTGCGCCCTCGCTGTTTGACTGGAACACCTCACACTCAAAGCCCAGCTGCTTTGCCGCAGCCTTTATCTCCTCATTCACAGACTCGAAGGTATCTGTCCCATAGATACCGGGCTCACGCTCTCCCAGAAGGTTAAGGTTGGGTCCGTGCATAACTAAAACTTTTTTCATAATATCCTCTCCTTTAAGCGTCCGCCTTGTTATCCGGCAGCTTGGGCAGCAGCGGTTTTTCTATCATCCTCTTGAACCTGAAAGGCAGGCTCCCCTCGGGCTTTATGGGAAAGACGAAAACCGACCTTATGCCGCAGAGATTTGAGCCCATTATATCCGTAAAGATCTGGTCGCCCACAGCCGCAACATCAGCCTTTTTCAGTCCCATTTTCTTCACTGCCCTGTTATAGCCGAAGGTCAGCGGCTTTTTGCCCTCGCTGACAAACTCTATCCCCAGCTGCTCGGCAAAAGGCTCGACTCTCGGCGCATGATTGTTTGAAACTATCATAAGCCTTATCCCTGCCGCCTTCATATCCGCTATCCACCCAAGGCTGGACTCCGGTACTATGGGATTATTGTGCGTAGTCAGCGTGTTGTCAAGGTCTAGTATGAGCCCCTTTATATGCTTTCTTTCAAGAAACTCCGGCCTGATATCGACCACCTTGTCAAACACATAAGTTGGTTTGAAAATAAACATAGCTTTCTCCTAAAACAAAAAGCGGACATACAAAGATGCCCGCTTTGATGTTATCAATATTTACGCTTACGAGCAGCTTCGGACTTCTTCTTGCGCTTTACCGAAGGCTTTTCGTAGTGTTCTCTCTTACGAACCTCAGCGATAACGCCGTCTCTTGCGCATGATCTCTTAAAACGCTTGAGCGCTGTATCCAGAGTTTCGTTCTTACCAACACGAATTTCTGCCAAAATTATTCCCTCCCTTTGCCACCTTATGACAGAGGTAACTGCCGGTCGGCTGTGCGTAAAACGGTGATAGTGAAGGCGAATGCCACTCTCGTGAGAAGCGGTCTCCCAACTGCTTATTCTGCAGTGTCTCTGTCCTTATACCGCATAGCCTCAAAACCAAAAACAATTACATACAGAGTATATCACATTCCCACAAAAAAGTCAATAGTATTTCTTTATTTTTAACAAATTATTTTGCAACTATATTTACAAGCTTGCCGGGAACATAGATCTCCTTGATTATATTCTTGCCGTCAAGATCCTTTGCCACTGCCGCATCAGCCTTTGCAAGAGCGATCACCTCGTCCTTGTCTGCATCTGCTGCGATCATAAGCTTTGCCCTGATCTTGCCGTTTATCTGAGCAACGATCTCGATAGTCTTGTCAACACACAAAGCCTCATCAAAGCTTACCCACTCCTGATGACTGAGTATGCCCTCGCAGCCTATCAGCTGGTAAAGCTCCTCGGTGATGTGCGGAGCAAAAGGATAAAGGATGATAAGCAGATCCCTGAATTCCTTCTTTGTTATGCTTCCCACACTGTATATCTCATTGAGCAGGCTCATCATAGCAGCGATAGCTGTGTTGAACTTCATCGCTTCGATGTCCTCTGTGACCTTCTTTATGGTCTTGTGCATAGAGCTCCTCAGAGCATCGCTGTAATCGCTGCCCTCGGTCACCTTGTCCTGGAGCGCCCAAATACGGTCAACGAACCTCTTGCAGCCCTTAACGCTGTTCTCGCTCCAGGGCGCTGCCTTTTCGTAGTCGCCCATAAACAGGACATACAGCCTCAGAACATCTGCACCGAACTCATCAACTACATCGTTGGGGTCAACGACATTGCCTCTTGACTTGGACATCTTCTCGCCGTCAGTACCGAGGATAAGGCCCTGAGCTGTTCTCTTGGCATAAGGCTCTGCTGTGGGAACAAGACCTAGATCAAAGAGGAACTTGTGCCAGAAACGAGAATAGATCATATGACGTGTAACGTGCTCCATACCGCCGTTATACCAGTCCACGGGCAGCCAGTATTTCAGCTCTTCCTGAGCAGCGAACTCGTCATCATTGTGAGGGTCGCAGTATCTGAGGAAGTACCACGAGGAGCCTGCCCACTGGGGCATAGTGTCGGTCTCTCTTCTTGCGTCCCTGCCGCATTTGGGGCACTTGCACTTTACAAAGCTCTCTATCCTTGCAAGCGGCGACTCACCGTCCGTTCCGGGCTTGAAGTCATCGACAGGAGGAAGTCTCAGCGGCAGCTCCTCATAAGGCACAGCCACCATTCCGCAGTCCTCACAGTGAACTATCGGGATAGGCTCGCCCCAATATCTCTGTCTGTTGAAGGCCCAGTCCTTCATCTTATACTGAACGCCTGCCTCGCCGCAGCCGAGCTTTGCCAGCACCTCCAGCATTTTGGCAATGGCGTCCTTCTTGTTTTTTATTCCGTTGAGCTCGCCCGAATTTACCATCTCGCCGTCACCGGTATAGGCTTCAACGCTTATGTCGCCGCCCTTGATGACCTCGATGATGTCGATACCGAACTTCTTTGCAAACTCATAATCTCTTGTGTCGTGAGCCGGCACCGCCATTATAGCGCCTGTTCCGTAGCCCATCATTACATAGTCTGAGATGTAGATCGGTATCTCCTTGCCGGTGACAGGATTGACCGCAGTGAAACCGTCGATCTTAACACCTGTCTTGTCCTTGACAAGCTGAGTTCTCTCAAACTCGCTCTTCTTTGCGCACTCGGCCTTATAAGCATCGAGCTCTGCGATATTAGCTATGCTGTCACGATACTTCTCGATGAGCGGATGCTCGGGAGCCATTACCATAAAGGTCACGCCGTAAAGGGTATCGGGACGAGTGGTATAGATACGCATCTTCTCGCCGTTTTCCTTGATGGTGAAGTCAACGAACGCACCTGTGGACTTGCCTATCCAGTTCTCCTGCTGGAGCTTGATATTGGGAAGATAGTCCACATCTTTAAGGCCTTCGAGCAGCTTGTCGGCATACTCGGTTATCCTGAGATACCATACCTCTTTTGTCTTCTGAACGATATCACTGTGGCAGATATCGCACTTGCCGCCCTGAGAGTCCTCGTTCGACAGAACGACCTTACAGCTCGGGCAATAGTTTACAAGGGTCTTGTCTCTGAAAACAAGGCCGTTTTCAAACATCTTGAGGAATATCCACTGAGTCCACTTATAATAGTTCTCATCAGTGGTATCGACAACTCTTGACCAGTCAAAGGAAAAGCCAACACGCTTGAGCTGGGAAGTGAACTTCTTTATGTTCTCATCGGTTATCTGTCTTGGGTGGACACCGAACTTGATAGCCGAGTTCTCGGTGGGCAGGCCGTAAGCGTCAAAGCCTATCGGGAAAAGCACATTATAACCCTGGAGCCTTCTCTTTCTGGAAACCACCTCAAGTCCCGAATAAGCCTTGATATGGCCTACGTGCATACCGTGACCGGAGGGATAGGGAAACTCTACAAGGCCGTAGAACTTCTTTTTGCTGTGGTCGTCTGAAGCCTTGAAGGTCTCGTCCTCGTCCCAGAACTGCTGCCACTTAGCCTCGACAGCTTTGAAATCGTAGTTTTTCATATTCTATCAATCCTTTTCAAAATATTATTCTTTATCAAGCTCTTCGCTCTCATACTTTCTGATAAGCTCGTGATACCTCGGACTGTTTTGTGATCTGCTGTGTCTGCATCAGAATGAGCTGGTTTTAAAACTCGTTTTTAAAATGCTCTCTCATCTGCTTCGGAACAACAAGAGTGACCACGCACAGCATATCGAACGCCGCTTCTGCAATGTAGAGTATCCTTGCATTCATAAGGTTGTCCCAGAGATGAGACACAGCCACAAAGCCCAGAAGCACAGCAGCAACTATATTCATATACGGCAGCCCCTTGACAAGCGTGAAGCCGAGCACTGCCGACACCACCAGCATAGCAGCATTTGCGCCGGAAAAGCCGAGTATCAGATTGATAATGCTTTTGAGCACCATCCAGCACCCAACAGCGGCCGCAGCCTTCGGCGGTTCTATCTTCGAGAAAAGATCATTCATCATTCATCACCGAGATACTGCTGCGGGTCTATCTCCTTGCCGTCTGCCCACAGTCTTTCAAGGTTATACTGGTCTCTCGTTTCCTTATTGAACACATGGACAACGATATCGCTGTAATCGAGCAGGATCCAGTTATTGGGGCCGTAGCCCTCGGTGTGGTGAGGCTCGATGCCAAGCTGTGAAAGCCTGAACTCGACCTCCTCGGCAAGAGCCTTTGTCTGTGTGGTCGAGGATGCTCCGGCGATAACGAAGCTATCCGCAACGATAGTCAGATCGCTTATCTCTATTATCTTTATATCCTCGCCCCTCTTTGAATCAAGAGCCTTGATTATCGTTCTGAGCTTCTGCTCATAGGTTATCTTTTCCATATTTTCTCCTTTATGTCTTGGTTCATTCCGGCGTCTTCATCATTGCCGCAAATTCGTTATATGCCAAAAAGGTAGACGGCGGTATGGGGTTGCCCTTTTCTGCCGAATCCTTTATCGAAAAGCGGAAGGCCTCGAACATTGCCCGTTCCAGGCTCTGGGACGCTGTTTTTCTCATTTTCTTGACATCCTTGTAATCTCTGTCCTCAGAGATCAGATCTGCCAGATAAACTATCTGCGAAAGCCTGCTCATATTGGCACAGCCCACGGTGTGATACCTTATCGCCAATATTATATCGGGGTCTTTTATCTCCAGAGCCGCTCTTACTATCTCGGCTCCTGCTATCGCATGATAGAGCGGCACAGCCTTTTGCTCTATCTCGTGGACATCCAGCTGAGAATGCTTTACCAGTGCCAGCTGCTCCTCCACGGGCATCTCCTTTGCACAGTCGTGCAAAAGCCCTGCTATGTAAGCCTTATCCTCATCGCAGCCATAGCGTCTTGCAAGCTCCAGCGCCGCATTCGCAACATTGACCGAATGAGTATATCTCTTCTTTGACAGCTTGTCTTTTATATAGGTCTTATATTTTCCTATCAGCTTTTTATCGATCATCAAAATCCCTCTTGGCGTAAAGATCTCTGCTCCTGATATATTCAAGAGTATTCTTATCCATAAAGCCCGAGCAATCCTCGCCGTTTCTTATCATCTGTCTTATCTGCGAGGACGAAGCCTCAAAGGGCTCTACATCAACTATTATCACTTCTGCGCCGGCAGCTCTGAGCGTTTTGGCTTTTTGTCCGAGCCTGTCCTTGTCTGCGCTGCATCTTGACACGCAGATAAGGGCGCACATGGAGATGATCTCCTCCCAGCAATACCACTTGTCGAAGCACAGAAGCATATCACTGCCCATTATGAAATAAAGCCTGTCATCGGGATAAAGGCTGTGAAAATGTCTGATCGTCAGCACTGAATAGCTCTTGCCCTCACGGCATAGCTCCCAGTCCGATATCTCGGCTCCCCTTGTGTTTGCAAAGGTGCGCCTCAGCATCTCCAGCCTGTCATTTCCCGAAGCTATATCCGGGCGCTGCTTGTGTGGGGGTATCCTGTCGGGGATGATGAAAACACGGTCAAGCTCAACATTTTTCATCACCGACTCAAGACAGTGTCTGTGTCCCAGGTGTACAGGGTCGAAGGTCCCCCCGAAAATAGCTGTCCTCATATCTCAATAACGGGCTTCTTCTCGTTTCTCTTATAAAGGACCGCCTTTGCTCCTATCGTGTGGACAACGATAGCGCCTGTTCTCTGTGCTATATCCTCTGCCGCCTCACGGGCTGTCAGCATAGAGTTGTCGAGAACGGATATCTTCACTATCTCGTGAACTCTGAGGTAGTCCTCTATCTGTGCGGCCTGAGCGTCATTCACGCCGCCCTTGCCCACCTGAAAGGCAGGTGTGAGCTTCTGGCCTATTGCCTTTAAGGCCGCTCTCTGTTTAGTAGTTATCTGCATCAATAATCATTCCTATCTTTTCTGAGGTCTCACAGCTTGTCACCAAGCTTTTTCTCGAGGTCTCTGAGCGCATTCGCCCTGTGAGAAACGCTGTTTTTGAGCTCTGCCGTATGCTCGGCAAAGGTCTTGCCCTCGTAAATGAACACCGGGTCATAGCCAAAGCCGTTCTCGCCCTTGGGTTCAAAAGCGATATCACCGAAGACCTTACCCTCGGCCATTATCTTTTCTCCGTTCTCTTTTATAAAGCATATAGAGCAGCTAAAGTGTGCTCCTCTTTTCCCCTCCGGTACATCCTTCAGCTTTTCCAGCACAAGTGCTGTTCTCTCGGTGTCCTTTCCAAGGCCGCCGTATCTTGCCGAATAGACTCCCGGCTCTCCGCCCAGAGCATCTATCTCCAGACCGCTGTCATCCGCAAGCACAGCACAGCCGAACATATCATATATCGCCTGTGCCTTTAAAGCAGCGTTCTCGGCAAAGGTCCTGCCTGTTTCCTCGACCTCGATATCGGCACCTGCCTCGCTCTGAGACACCACCTCATATCCGAGAGGTTCGAGTATCTGCTTATATTCTCTTATCTTGCCCTTATTGTTGCTGGCTATGATAAGCTTCATATCACACCTCGAAAATGCTGGTCATTCTTGTTTTTCTTATCTTCTCACGGCACTTCATCGCCTTTTCGTGCTGCAGCGTTCCGATAGCGGGTTCGCAGAAGATGATCTTCAGATCCGCATCCTCCGTTGCGCTGACCGCAGTAAAGCCTACCGAGCTGCCGCCGTCAACGCCGACAAGCTCCAGCTCCTTGATCCCTCTTGCTCTTACAAACTCGAACAGCACTTCATTCGAGAAAGCATCGGGCTTGTTCTTTTCATATATGTTCTTGGACACTACCTTCAGGTTTCTCACAAAATCTGCATCAGAAGTACCTGCCTTTGGCATTGCGCCTCCGAACAACCCCTTTTTGATACTCTTGACATAGATCACCGCTTCGGGCTCATAAGCCTCTATCCTTTTATTCACATTCTTTATGAGCTCTTCCGCATCATAGGGATAAAGTGTCTTGTCCCTTGTGTTGCCCACATACATATCCTGCATATCCAGGACCATCAGTGCTTTATCCAAAAAAATCACCCCTAAAAAATTATTTGCTATTTTTATTCAAACAGAGCCTCCACAAAATCTCTTGCCACAAACGGCTGCAGGTCGTCTATCTGCTCTCCGACCGTAACAAGCTTTACAGGTATCTGCAGATCGTCTGTTATACTTATTATTATACCACCTTTTGCTGTTCCGTCAAGCTTTGTGAGTATAATTCCTGTGATAGCCGCCGCTTCATTGAAAAGCTTTGCCTGATTTACGGCGTTCTGGCCGGTCGTCGCATCCAGTGCCAGAAGCACCTCCAGCGCACAGCCCTCGGCCTGCTGGTGAACTATCCTTGAGATCTTCTTGAGCTCATCCATAAGGTTCTTTTTGTTATGGAGCCTGCCTGCCGTGTCACAGATCACCACATCAGCATTTCTTGCCTTTGCAGCCTGCATGGCATCGAAAACGACGGATGCGGGATCCGAGCCCTCGTTATGCTTTATTATATCTACTCCGGCTCTCTGCGTCCACACCTCCAGCTGGTCTATCGCCGCAGCCCTGAAGGTATCGGCTGCCGCAACGATGACCTTTTTGCCCTCGCTGTGGAGCCTGTTTGCAAGCTTGCCTATGGTGGTGGTCTTGCCCACACCGTTAACTCCTATAACAAGGATGACAGACGGCGTGGTCGACATATCCAGCGGCTGATCCTCGCCCAGCATATCGGTGATAACGTCCTTGAGAAGGTCCTTTATCTGATCGGGATCCTTGACCCCCTCACGCTTGACTCTTTCTCTGAGCATATCGCAGATCTTGACCGAGGTATTCACGCCGATATCGCAGAGGATAAGCGTTTCCTCCAGCTCCTCAAAGAGCTCCTCGTCTATCTTTGTGAAGGAGTGGAGCAGCGACTCTATCCTTCCCATCATTGAATTCTTGGTCTTTGCCAGACCTTTTTTCAGTTTTTCAAATAATCCCATAATGCTCTCCCGTTTATTTCTATTCGGCGGCATCCATTCTCAGAAGCTTCGATATGCCCTTTTCCTGCATCGTCACTCCGTAGAGAACATCTGCCTCCTCCATTGTTCCTCTTCTGTGCGTTATAGCTATAAACTGTGTCTTGTCCGTCAGGCGGTGGAGATACTGGGCGTATCTCGTTACGTTCACATCGTCAAGAGCCGCCTCTATCTCATCGAGCAGACAGAATGGCGAGGGCGAGATACGAAGTATCGCAAAATATATCGCCACAGCCACCAGAGACTGCTCTCCGCCGGAAAGTGACATAAGGTTCGTTATCACCTTGCCCGGAGGCTGAACGTTTATATCTATCCCGCAGTTCAGCACATCGTCGGGGTCGGAGAGCGAAAGCTCGCCCTTGCCGCCGCCGAAAAGCTCGGTGAATATAGTGCTGAAATTGCGGTTTATGCTGTCAAAGGTCTGAATGAACATAGACTTCATATTTTCCGTCAGATCCCTGATAAGCTCCTCCAGCTCCGCCTTCGAGGTGTTCACATCCGAAAGCTGCGAGTTTATGAACTCGTATCTCTCGCTTACCTCCTTGAACTCGTCTATGGCTTCAAGGTTTATGCTGCCAAGGTTCCTGATCTTGTTTCTCAAAGACGTCAGCTGCTTCTCGGCTTCGGAATAGTCCTCTATCTCCTCGGCTACCTCTGCGGCATCCGTTCTTGTCAGCTCATAGTCGTCCCACAGCTGAGCCACCAGCTTGTCAAACTGAGCCAGCGTGTTCTTGTGCTGCTCCTCAGTCCTGGATATCGAAGCGTAGAGCGCTTCCTTCTCGGAAAGCTTGCCTTTCTGGCTGTTTCTCAGTCTGCTGGCTTCATTCTCAAACCTTATCTTGTCCGCAAGCGCCTGTTCGGCCTGCTTCTCTATACGTTTTATCTGTTCGCCCGCATCGCTCTGGGAAAGACGGATATCTCCTATCTCGCTCTCCTTATCACCGATGCTCTTGCGGTTGTCGGCTATCCGTGCCTTTACGCTTTCGACCTCTTCTCCGCCTGACCTGATAGTATTTTCGATCTGAGCTATCGACATCTCGCAGGCTGAAATATCCTTTGCCAGCTCTGCGCCTTTGATCCTTGCCGCCGAAAGCTTTTCACCAAGCTCCTCACGCTCACGGCGCAGCTTCACCTGTTCGCTCTGCGACTGTGAGAGCCTTGCCTCGGTCTCGATTATCTCACGGTCTGTTTTCTCCATCTCGGCAGTGGAATCAGAGATGTCCTTCTGTGCGGCCGCTATCTTCCTGCCAAGATCTCCCACAAGCTCTTCCAGCTCGTCGAGCTGTTTCTCATAGCCGTCACGGAACTCTCTCACACGCTTGATCTCCAGCTCGAACCTCAGCAGATCCTCGCTGACCGCAGCTGCATCCGCACGCAGGGCTTCAAGGTCAGCTTCAAGCTTTGCGTTCTCCTGAACAGCCCTTTCACGGTCAGTCCTGAGCTGAGAGAAACGTTCATCCAGCTTTTTCTTCTGAGCCTCCAGAGAGCCTATCTCGTTTTTGCGTGTAAGTATACCTGCTTTTTTCGCAGCGCTTCCTCCGGTAAAGGAACCGCCCGCATTTATCACCTGACCATCCAGTGTGACGATCTTGAATTTATACTTATATTTCTTTGCTGCCGCCGCTGCCGCATCAATGTCCTCAAACACGGCTATGCGTCCGAGCAGGCTGTCGATAACAGACCTCACCTTGTCGCTGCACTGTGCAAGGTCGCCTGCGTTTGAAACGAATCCTTCCTCATCCTCCAGCCCCTGCACCTCGAGCCTGGAGCCTTTGACCGAGGTGATCGGCAGGAATGTCGCTCTGCCGGCGCCGCTGTCCTTTAAAAGGCGTATGCCTCTTTTTGCGGTCTCCTCGCTTGCAACGACTATATTCTGCATAGCGCCGCCGAGCGCCGTTTCGACAGCCAGAGAATACTCGGGCTTTACGTCAATGAGCTGCGCCACTGTTCCCTCGACGCCGCTGAGTCTGCCCTGCTTTGAAGCCTTGATTATGTGCTTGACGCTGTAAGCAAAGCCCTCCATCGAGCTTTCGAGGTCACGCAGTATAGCAAGCTTTGACTCGGTCTCTCTTATGGCAACATCGGTGTCGGTGTATTCTTTATTGCATTTTTCAAGCTTCTCTTTTTTAGTACTCAAAAGCCTTTCCATTCCGCTGACACGGTTCTGTGAGTCCTGCCTTTTCTCCTCGGCAGCATTCCTGGCTTCATTGAGCTCTCTCAGCTCCTTTGATGCGTCATCGAACTGTTCTTCAAGTTCGGCACTTCTCCGGTGAGCCGCCTCCAGCTGCTCCTCGCAATCGGCTATCTCGTTCTTGGCGTTCTCGATCGTAAAGCTGATCTTTGACTTTCTCACATAGACCGAGCTGATAAGGTCATTTGCCTCGCTGAGGTCCTTATCCGTTTCATCGGTCCTGACCTCCAGCTTCCTTAGTGCATCCTCCAGGTCTGTCACGCCCTTGCGTGAAGCCTGCTCCTTATCTCTGAGAGCATCGAGCTCTGCTTGCTGCTCTTTTTTCTGCTCCTCCAGAAACTGTGCCGACTGTCTTGACTGCTCTATCTGCTCCTCCAGCCTTGAAATATTCTCCTTCAGGTGCTCTATGTCATTTTCAAGCACGGCAATGTCGGAGTCGGACTTTGAGCTTTTCAGCTGTGTTTCGTGGATGAGCCTTCTTAGCTCCTCCGCTTCCTCGGCTTTCTTTGCACCAAGCTCAAAGCTGTCGTTTATCTCCTTTTCAACGTCCCTGAGCTCTTCCGAAAGCGCCGAATACTGCTCGTTTATAGCGGCCAGCTTTTGCTCGAGCTGTCTGCCCTTTTCAAAATACTCGTCCAGCCTTTTTACCCAGAGCGACACTTCGAGCTTTCTCTTCTGCTCGTCAAGAACAACAAACTTCTTTGCCTTTTCCGACTGATGTCTCAGCGGCTCGATGCGTGAAGAGAGCTCTCCCAGGATATCTCCCAGGCGGGAGATATTGTCCTGCGCCTGCAAAAGCTTTCTCTCGGCTTCTTCTTTTTTATATCTGAACTTCGAGATACCTGCTGCTTCCTCGAATATCTCTCTTCTCTCGTTTGATTTCTCGTTTACTATATCTGCTATCCTGCCCTGACCGATTATCGAATAACCGTCACGGCCAAGACCCGTGTCCATAAAAAGTTCGACAACGTCCTTCAGCCTTACCTGTTTGCCATTTATCATATACTCGCTGTCGCCGTTACGGTAAAGCTTTCTCGAAACGCTGACCGTTTCGTCCTCATCGCCAAGCCTGTGGTCGCTGTTGTCAATGGTTATCGTCACCTGTGCAAAGGGTGCCTTCGGCCTTGTGAGCGTGCCGTGGAAGATAACGCCCTGCATCTTCTCGCCTCGGAGCTGCTTTGATGACTGCTCTCCCATTACCCAGCGCATCGCATCGCCGATATTGCTCTTGCCCGAGCCGTTGGGGCCGACGACCGCTGTTATTCCCTTGTCGAATTTAAGCTCTATCTTATCCGGGAACGATTTGAACCCCTGCATTTCAAGGCTTTTAAGATACACGCTCTCACCTCCCGACGTCTGTGATCTTTACAACTCTGTACCTGTCTTCAAGCTCATCGCTTGCTGTTATCCTCAGTGTTATACCCCTCTGCCTGAAGAAGAGCACATTGCTTTTTTTCTGTCCCAGTGCCTTGCTGAGGCACCTTGACGGCACCATAAACTCGGCGCTGCCTTTTTCTATCCCGGCTTTTTTTATCTCACGCTCAAACGCCCTGCGGTAGATCAGACCCTCGCAAAGCTCTCTGAATGCCGGATGATAATACCCTGCCACCATATCACGCTCGACGAACTCGCTGGCATGAAGTCCGCATTTGAGCACCTTTATGCCTGCCTGTTCAAACCTCTCCAGCATGAGCGCACATATATCCATGACCTCATCCATAGGCATCAGTCTGTATTCGCCGCTTTCATAAAGCTCTGCAAGCTTTGTTCCGCCAAGCACCACCACGGGATAGATCCTCACGGTGTCCGGCTTTGCAGCCAGGACCTTTTCAAGGTTTTCAAGCTCGGTCCTGCGGCTGCTTTTATAAAGCCCCACCATAAGCTGGAGCCCCAGCTCAAAGCCGTATTCTTTAATAAGCTCTGCCGCATCCGTTATGTCCTGTGCGGTATGACCCCGCTCGTTTGCATTCAGCACCTCGTCATCAAGCGACTGCGCTCCCAGCTCGACAGCGCTGACCCCGTAGCTTTTCAAAACAGAGAGCACCTCACGGTCGATACAGTCGGGTCTTGTCGAAAGGCGTATGCCCCGAAACTTCCCCTCGCCCACAAACTGTGAAGCTGCTTCCAGAAGCTCCGTCATATAGGAGCGCCCGATCGCAGTGAAGCTGCCGCCGAAAAAGGCTATCTCGGTCTCGGCAGGATCCTTTATCATCCCAAGCTGCTCGGCGCAGATACGTTTTACATCTTCGCCCCTTGGCAGGTCTGTCGTTCCCGTTATCTTTCTCTGATCGCAGAAAGCACACCGGTGTGGGCAGCCCACATGGGTCACGAAAATAGAAATATTGCTGTGTGCCATTACTTAACGTCTATACCCATAAGGCTCAGTGCTTCCTTTGCGGCCAGCTGCTCGGCATTCTTCTTCGATCTGCCTGTTCCCTCGCCGATAACATTGGAATTTAAAAGCACCTGTACCGTGAACTGCTTGTTGTGGTCGGGGCCCGATTCGCCCTTCAGATGATACTCTATCTTCTCCTCGGGGTTTCTCTGGATTATTTCCTGGAGCACCGTCTTATAATCGTGGAACACTGAAAAATCAGGGGTTATGTTCTCGGGCAGGAACGAGAGTATATACTTTGATACTACCTCCATACCGCCGTCAAGATAGATAGCGGCGATGACCGCCTCAAAAGCGTCGGACACGATCGAAGGACGTGTTCTGCCGCCCGTCATCTCCTCGCCCTTGCCAAGAAAAATAAACGACCCCAGATCTATCTTTTTTGAAAACTCGAACAGCGCCTTTTCACACACAAGGCTTGCCCTCATCTTGGTAAGGTCGCCCTCGGGCATATGCTTGTAATGCTCGAAGATGTGGTCGGAAACCACTATCGAAAGCACCGAGTCGCCGAGAAATTCAAGGCGTTCGTTGCTGTTTCTTGTCTTTTTGTTTTCATTCGCATAGGACGAATGTGAAAGAGCCTCATAAAGAAGAGCTTCGTTTTTGAACTGATAGCCTATCTTTTCCTGAAACTTCTTTACTGCTTCCTGTTCATTCATTATTTTATGCCTCTTTGCCTGTATTTTTCATAGAAGCGACAGCCGAGGTTATCTCCTCGATAACGTTTCTTTCACAGAACAGCTTTGCCTGTCTTATCGCATTATAGAAAGCCTTTGCATTGGAAGAGCCGTGAGCCTTGATGACGGGTCTTGCCGTACCCAGAAGCGGTGCTCCGCCGTACTCAGTGTAGTCGGTCTTTTTCTTGAAGGCCTTGATATTCTTCATTACCATAAGGGCTGCTATCTTGCTCTTGAAGCCGCTGGTCAGGATGTTTTTGAACTCCCCTGCGAAAAACTTTGCCGAACCCTCAAAAAGCTTGAGCATCATATTCCCCGTAAAGCCGTCTGCAACACACACATCACAGTCACCCAGAGGCAGCTGTCTTGCTTCAAGGTTTCCTATGAAGTTCACAGGCGCAGACTTCAGAAGCTGGTGAGCTTCCTTATCCAGCTCTCTTCCCTTTGTTTCCTCGGCGCCGATATTCGCAAGACCTACCCTGGGCTTGTCAACACCGATTATCTTGTTCATATAAGCCGAACCCATTATACCGAACTGTACCAGCATCTCGGGGCGGCACTCTGCGTTTGCGCCGCAGTCAAGCAGCATAGTGGGTGCGCCTGCTGTCGGAAGGATAGTCGCAAGAGCGGGACGCTTGATGCCCTTTATCCTCTTTACGATAAAGGTGGCGCCCACAACGATGGCACCGGTAGAACCGGCAGAAACAAAAGCATCGCCCTCGCCGTCGGCAAGCATCTTCATCCCGACCGCCATCGAGCAGTCCTTTTTGCCCTTGATGACCTCGGTGGGCTCCTCGCAGATATCTATCACCGTATCTGCGTGTCTTATCTTCAGCCCTGTTATATCAAGCCCGTTGTCGGATGCACATTTTTTTATCCTGTTCTCGTCGCCCACCAGAGTAACATCGACCTTGAAATCACGGTGAGCATCTATCGAGCCCTTTATGACCTCCAGCGGTGCGTTGTCGCCGCCGAAAGCATCTATGATTATATTCATAAAACGAACCTCCTGTATCCTCAAAGCTCAGCGATAAGCTCATCCAGCCTGTCAAGTCCACGCTGTGCCAGCTTTTCGTATTTTAGCTTTTTATCCTTTATCCTCTCGCCGATATCCGGGAGTATACCCATATTACAGCCCATAGGCTGGAAAGTCTCCACCGTCGGGTCACTGATATAAGCCGCTAAAGCTCCCAGCATCGTTTCTCTCGGAAGGGTCACGCCACTTTGTCCTTTCAGCTCTCTTGCCAGGCTGAGCCCCGCAAAGATGCCGCTTGCCGCCGACTCGATATAGCCCTCGACTCCTGTTATCTGCCCTGCAAAGAACGTTCCCCTTCTTTGCCTCATCTCAAACTGCGGTGTCAGGAGCTTCGGTGAATTTATAAACGTGTTGCGGTGCATAACACCGTATCTTACTATCTCGGCATTTTCAAGCCCCGGGATGAGCGAGAACACACGCTTCTGCTCGCCGAATTTAAGGTT
>DFEO01000134.1 GCA_002368715.1 Ruminococcus sp. UBA3800 | reverse complement strand
GCAGCAAAGGGTCAGTATCTCAAGAGCGTTGTCGTTGCTTCGACAATGGGCCCCGGAATAAAGATCAGCACTGCTAAGTACGGCAACTAAGCTGACAGACAGGAATTTAAAGAGCATTCCTTCGGGGATGCTCTTTTTGTTTCAAAAGAAAAACTCCCTCACTGTCGGTGGGGGAGTTTTGTGTTTATTCTTTTCAGAGGCCGAGCTCCTTTTTCAGATAAGCCGTCAGCTCTTCACACATCTCTTCCTGCTCGGGTATCCTCGGGTGGCCGGGGGTCGCTTTGCCGCTTCTCGAAAACTCGAAATGCTTTATCCTGTCGTCCCCGAGCTCGTCAGCTATCTCACCGATAGTCACATCCCACTGGGCATCGTGGCCAAGCACTGTGAGCGTGAGAACAAAGAACGCATCGGGATAATGTGACCTCAGGTTACGGATGATCTTTTTGTAGCCCTCCTTCCACCTTGTCCTGAATTCAGGGTCGGTGATGTCGGGGTCGGGCTGACCTTCAATGTGACTGTCGTTCTGACCCACGGCAAAAATAACAATGTCGGGAATGTATTTTGAAAAATCCCACTGTGAGATACCGCCCTCAGCTTCGGGGAAATATCTCAGCTTGTCATAGACCGACTCCATACCTATACAGTCGGGCATATGATACCAGCCGGTCTTGTCAAAGATAGCGATGCCCCCCTGTGCGGTGTCGTGTATCTGTGCGCCCAGCGCCCTTGCGGTAAGGAAGGGATAGCTGTGCCAAGCATTGTCATAAACGCCCTCGTGACCCTCGGGGTCATTCTGTCCCACATATTCGACAGCTTCACAGACCTCGCCTGCGGAAACAGAGTCACCAAAGCATTCGATCTTCAGCTCGGGGAGCTTCTTTGCTTCAAGCGCTTCTCCCTCGATCTCAAAGCCGTAAAAGTCAAAATAATGTGAACCGCCCATACGCTTGAACAGGATAAGCTCGTGCTCGGTGTCCTCAAGTCCCTCGGCAAGAACGATATCGGTTATCGTGTAATGCTCGGAGACAGCGGTCTTATGCTCCTCGCCGTCAAGGATAAAGCCAAGCATCGTGTCGGCATAGTATCTGAAATTTTTTAGCCTCACCGAAACGGCTGTGCCACGAAAGCGCAGCGTAACATTCGAGCCTGCAAAGAAAAAGCCTGCCTTTTCATCGGATGTTGTGTCTATCCTTCCCATATAAGCCAGCGCTTTGCAGGTCGGGCTGATAAATGTTTTCATAAAAAAGTCCTCCCAAAGTCGTTCAGTGTATTATCATTTTAACCTTTATATCACTATTTGTCAAGTTAAGGTTTTGAAGCTCCATGAACGGAATATAAAAACAACTTCTCAAATATAATGTAGAACGAAGGGAGGCATCTATGATGAACGAAAACAAAACACAGGGCAGACATAATTTTATACTTGAGGACAGAAGAAAGCTCTTTCTTACGGGCATAACCGAGGTGGGCAGCTTTGATGACAGCGGTATGCACCTGTTTACAGAGCTTGGCGAGCTTTATATCAAAGGGTCGTCACTTCGCATAAGCGATATGAGCGTGGAGAGCGGCGAGATAAACGTCGAGGGCGAGATAAGCTCGATGAGCTATGAAAGCCGCAAGACCAGGAAAAAACACGGGCTGCTGGGGCGGCTGCCGGGGTGAGGTAAATGGATAAAATGCAGCTCGGGCTCGAGCTTGAAACACAGTTGTTTCTCCTTTCGGTGCTGATAGGGTTTGCTATGGGGGCGGTCTATGATATTTTCAGGATGCTGAGGATAGTTTCAAAAAACATTCGCATCCTGACCTTCGTGTGCGATCTGGTGTATACCGTTTTGTTCTGGTTCGTGCTGTTCACCTTCTGCACGGGGCTGACAGGGCAGATAAGGGTGTTTGCTCTTGTCGGTATGCTGACAGGCGCCGTTATGGAGCGGATAAGCCTTGGGAACCTGCTCGTGAGAGCGTTCGGAAGGCTGTGGAGATGGGTTTTGAGAAGGGTGCTGAGACCGCTGAAAGGATTTATCACCAAATTGATAGGAAAAATAAGAAGCTTGTTTGTTAAAATAGCATAAATTTGTGAATTTGTGAAAAAAATCGAAAAAAGCACTTGAAAGTTGTGGCAAAACAGGTGTATAATGTTATGGAGTGAAATTGTCTTTGGAAAAAGACAATACTTGTGTAAAACATTGGGAGTGGAGAAAAATGCTTTGGTTCGGGAAAAACAAAGGCAGCGAAGAGACAGATGCTGCGTTTGAGCCCAAGGCGCAGAGCGGCGCAGCCGCAAAGCCCCGCAGATCACGGGTCGTAAGACTGCTGGTGTTTCTGGCGATAATCTGTCTTCTGGGCTATTCGGTATATACCATCGTTTCACAGCAGGCACAGGTGGCACAGCTGAGAAAGGAATCTGCCGAGATAAGCAAGAAGATAACAGCTGCAAAGCAGCAAAACGACGAATATGTAAGGCTTCTCAAATCGGATGACGAGGACGAGTATATGAAAAGGATCGCCATCGAAAAGCTGGGGTATGCTTATCCGAATGAAAAGAGGTATTACATAGTAACAGACGGCGACTGACGCCGCACAAATTTGCCAAGGGCACGTTCAGAGAGGATCATTAAAAACACCATGCAGCTTGAAGTAGGAAAAATTTATGAGGGAAAAGTAACAGGCATCACCAAGTTCGGCGCATTTGTCGAGGTGGACAAAAATCAGACGGGAATGGTACATATCTCGGAGGTGGCAAACACTTTTGTAAGCGAGATAAAGGATCATCTTACCGAGGGGCAGACTGTAAAGGTCAAGGTGCTGAGCCTGACCGACGACGGCAAGATATCGCTTTCGATAAAGAAGGCGATGCCCGAGCAGCCAAGAAAATTCAACAGGAACGACAGCAAGGGCGCAAGACCCTTCAATAAGGGCGAGCGCAGAGATGCACCGCCGAGACAGAGGTTTTCTCGTGAGCCTGCCGATGTGCAGGATCTCTCGAAAAACCCGCCTCCTGTATATGACCCGAATGCGAACTCGGGGAATGCGGACTTTGAGGATATGCTTTCAAAGTTCAAGGCCAGCAGTGAGGAGAGATTTTCAGACCTGAAAAAGGTCATCGACAACAAGAGAAGATCACCTTCCAGAAGGAAGTAGGATCACAGCAGCATAAAAATATGGGAGGGTGATGCCCTCCCTTGTTTGTTAAGGAAGGACACTATGAAGGAATTCAAAAAAACATTTGCGTTTATATTTTTTATGCTTTCGGGTATAATCCTCGGGGCGTTCATAGCTTATGTATGCGACGGCAAGGACTATGTGGGATGGCTTGCATGGGGCAAGAGCATAGGGTTTGAAAGTGTGTCCGTGGACCTTTATGTTATAAAGTTCAGCCTGGGGCTTATGCTGAGGGCGACTGTTTCGCAGATATTTACGGTGGCGGCTGCTCTTATCATATTTGCAAAGACCTGCAAGAACCTGTGACGGAGGCGCTTTTATGAGAATGAGATTCAAAGCGCTGGTGCTTACGGCTGCGGCGGCTGTTTCGGGGCTTCTTTCAGGCTGTGCCGGGTTTGATGCTCCCGAGGGCGCCGAGCTGATACTTGATGCAAGAAAGGCTTATGCAGAGCTTGATTCGGCAAAGGTGATAATGACCAATACCGAGACAGGCGAGGTGGATCAGGAGTTCACCTTCAAGTATGATGAGAAGGACGTTTGCGTTTTTTCCTATTACGGTAAGAACGGCGAGGACGAGTATGCACAGTTCAATAACGGCGTTGAGGATATGAAATATGAAAACGGAAAGTATACTCACACTGTAAGAGGGGAAAAGTCTTTTAACCAGTATACCCGCAGCGCCAAGCATCCGCAGGCGGACGAGGGTCTGCTGGTGTATACGCCGACGGCTGTAAAAAAGGCCGAAAAGAGCGAGCAGGACGGCGAGATAAGGCTGAGGTACGAATACGACCTGAAAAAGCTGGGCGCCGAGATAGATGGGATAGAGGCGACGGGCTTTGAAACAGAGTATTGTTTTGAAAAGGACGGCGAACTGAAATGGTTCACAGAAAAGACTCTGTCCAAGGACAAGACCTACTGCTATAAGATAGAGATAACGGAAAAAAACTCGGTGGACAAGGTCGAAAACACCGTAAAGACCCATGACCTTGACAAATGAACAACGGCTAAAGACAAAAAAGCGCTCCGCAAAAAAGCGGAGCGCTTTTATCTTTAAAGATACGATCACTTGATATAGGACTTGAACTCCTCGTTCTCTCTCTTCAGACCCTCGATATCGCCCTTTACCTGGCTGATCTCGATGTCAAGCTTCTCCTTCTCGGTGCTGAAGCCCTTTGCCTTTTCCTGGAGAGCAATGATCTGAGAGTAGATCTCGTCAGCCTGCTTGCCAAGTTCAATTGACTTGTTCTCCTTGTCGGCAATGCCGATCTGAAGCTCGTCGATCTTCTTGTTGTTCTGCTCTATCTGCTCCTGAGCAAACATACGCATTTTTTCCTGTGGACTCATTGTTTCTTCCTCCATATTCTCACTGAATTTTGTGATCTGCGCTTTTTCTGCCTCAAGTTTCTTTTTCTCAGCCTCACGCTGAGCAAGCTCTTCTTCTATCGAAGGCATCGTCGATTCGGGCACAGGCTCGGCATGGAACGCATCGTCAAGAGCGATAGGCTCTATCGAAGGCATCTCAGGGTCGAGCTCATCGTAGCTCAGATCGGGCACCTGAAGCTCATCCATCGAGGGTATCTCTTCCGCTGCCTTTTCAGCAGCAACAGTCTCACTGGGCTTTGGAACATTGTTCTCAACAGGCATAGGCTCCGGCTCCTTGACAGGCTCCGGGAACTTTACAGGGCTTGCATCAGCCGCACCTGTTTCAAAGGTCGAGGTGCTGTTTCTCTTCGCAATGCTGCTTGCGATGCTCGCAGCCTTGGGGTCGATCTTCGGCTCCTCCTCAACTGCTTCCGGTACAGCCGGCTCAGGCTGCACCGTCTTTACAGAAGGCCCCTTCTGTGCATTCACTCTCGCAAAATGCTCGGCCATCACCTTTTCAACAGCCTTTATGTCGTTGATATCCTTGCCGAAGAATTCAGCAGTTTCCTTAGCGGTCCTGCCCTTGTTCAGCATATTTGCCATTCCCACAACACTGTGGTCTACAAAGCCGTCATCATCCATGGTAAGGTTGAGTGTGGGAGTAAATGGCTCGGCGCTAACAGCAGGCTTGTCGTTCTTGCCCTTTCTTCCGAACGGGAGGATCGAACCCTTTTTCTGATTAGCCTCTGCCAGACGGTCTCTTTCGGGCTGTATGTAGCTCTTATAGTCAGGCCAGTGCTTTTCAAGGATGTTGGGGACATTGCCGGCAGGCATCTCCATTTCCTTAGCGATCTCAGCGGTGTTGTAACCCTCCTTGTAAAGACGGATTATCTTGTCGCTGATGCTTTCCTGTTTCTTTGCCAATTATATCAATCCTTTCAGAAATTCGTTTCGCCGCATACACGGCTCAATAACTATCAATATTATACAACAAATCTTTCACAATGTCAATACAAAATATTTAAAAATGAACAATCTTTGTTGATTTTGCTCTTGTTTCATTCATAAATTTGTAGGGTTTTACATAGGTTTTGAAAACGTGCATTTTCGTTATCCAAAATGCCCATATTATTCATATTTGGCTGCGCTGTTTCGTGGAAAACTCTGATTTTTTGCAGGATTTGCAAAAACTACTTGCAAAATGGGGCTTTTTGGTATAATATAGTATAGGAACAAAGAGAAATCGTGTTATGTAATTTTTGGAGGGTGAACACATGGAATTAAAGGCTATGTCAAAGAGCGAGCTCGAAGGCTTTTACAAGCAGGCCTGCGAGGAGTATGAAGGCTACAAGGCGAAGGGTCTTGCGCTGAATATGGCAAGAGGAAAGCCTTCGGCAGAGCAGCTCGACCTGACGGAGGGACTGCTCACGGCGGTGAGCACAAACGACGAGTGCTATGCAGCTGACGGCACGGATTGCCGCAACTACGGTATCGCAGACGGACTTTCAGAGGCGAAGAAGCTTTTTGCGCCTATGCTTGGTGTGAGCGAGGACGAGATAATGGTGCTGGGCAATTCCAGCCTTACTATAATGTATGACAACATCGCCAAATTTATGGTATTCGGCACGGGAAACGGTGCCGAGCCCTGGAGCGTTCAGGCAAGGGACAAAAAGCTCAGGTGGCTGTGTCCTGTGCCGGGTTATGACAGACATTTTCTTATAACCGAAAAGTTCGGCTTTGAGATGGTCAACATCCCCACGGACGAGAACGGCCCCGATATGGATATGATCGAGAAGCTGGTGGCTGAGGATGACAGCATCAAGGGCATCTGGTGTGTTCCTATGTATGCTAACCCGACAGGTGTGACATACTCGGACGAAACGGTAAAGAGACTGGCGGCAATGAAAACGGCTGCCAAGGATTTCAGGATATTCTGGGATAACGCTTATTGTATCCATCACCTGAGCGATGAACCCGACAAGCTGCTCAACCTCCTTGACGAGGCAAAGAAGGCAGGCAACGAGGAGAGGGTGCTGATGTATGCATCGACCTCGAAGGTGACATTCCCGGGCGCAGGTGTTGCGGTGATGGGTGCCTGCAAGGCTAATATCGACTATGTGAAGTCGCTTATGGCTGTCCAGTCGATAGGTCCCGACAAGATAAACCAGCTCAGGCACGTAAAGTTTTTCAAGGACTTTGACGGCGTGACCGAGCATATGAAGAAGCACGCAGCACTTATCGCACCGAGGTTTGCGGCTGTGCTGGATGAGCTTGAAAAAGAGATAGCACCTCTTGGCATCGCAACATGGACTAAGCCGAACGGCGGCTATTTCATAAGCTTCAACGCTATGAGCGGCTGTGCAAAGAGGATATGTCAGCTTTGCAAGGAAGCAGGCGTTGTCCTCACAGGCGCAGGTGCGACCTTCCCTTACGGAAAGGATCCCGATGACTCAAACATCAGGATCGCTCCTACTTATCCGCCGATAGACGAGCTGAAAACAGCTGCAAAGGTCTTTGCTCTGGCCGCAAAGATCGCAGGTGCGGAAAAGCTGTTAGGAAAATAAAGTCATACCTGACTCAGAAGAGGTATACCTCGAAACGGAGGTATACCTCTTTTTCTGCATATTTTCCCATTTTTCGGGAATACTTCTGTAAAACGAATAGTTTGCGGAGGTTGCTATGCAGTACAACAAGGTCGAGATAAGCGGAGTGAACACAGGCGAGCTGGTGACGCTGACCGAGAAGCAGAAGCTGGAGCTTCTGAAGCGTGCCCACAGCGGTGACAAGGCCGCAAGGGACAAGCTGATAAAGGGAAATCTCAGGCTGGTGCTCAGCGTCCTCCAGCGCTTTTCGGGGCGCTCGGAGTCACCTGACGATCTGTTTCAGGTCGGTGTAATGGGGCTTATCAAAGCGGTGGATAACTTCGACACGAACCTCAATGTCCGCTTCTCGACATACGCCGTGCCGATGATAGCCGGAGAACTGAGGAGGCATCTGAGGGACTACCAGTCGGTGCGTGTGCCGAGAAGCATGAAGGACCTTGCCTATAAGGCTATGCAGGCAAGGGAAGCGCTCAGAAATGAGCGTGCGGACGAGCCGACGGTGGAGGACATTGCAGGGCGCATAGGAGAAAAGCGCAGCGATGTGGCTGCGGCAATGGAGTCGGTGGCGGAGCCTGTGTCCCTTTATGAGCCTGTGTGCTCGGAGAGCGGCGACACTCTGTATCTTATGGACAGGGTGAGCGATATGACCGATGACCGCAGCTGGCTGGAGGAGATGTCGATAAAGGAAGCGATAAAAAGGCTTGACCCCAGAGAGCGAAGCATCCTGTTTATGCGATTTTTCAAGGGCGCCACTCAGGTCGAGGTCGCAAAAGCTATCGGGATATCTCAGGCTCAGGTCTCACGGCTCGAAAAAGGGGCGCTTAACAATATAAAACGAGGTATGCACTAAGCGGCATACCTCGTTATCGTTCGTTGGTCATATCACATAATCGGCGGAGATGTTTTTTGTATCCTCCACAAGATCCTCGAGCGTTATATTATCCACAACGTCGTTTATAGCTGTATAAAGTTTTTTCCAAACACCGAGCGTTACGCAGTTTTCTGCTCTTTCGCAGGTGTTGACCTCGTCTTCGAGGCACGAAACGGGAGCAAGGCTTCCCTCGGTCAGGCGCATTATCATCCCGACGGTATACTCGGACGGTTTCTTAGTCAGCTTATAGCCGCCGCCTGCGCCACGCACGCTTTTTACATAGCCGGCGTGATTGAGGGTAGATATGATCTGCTCAAGATACTTATCACTAATACCCTGTCTTTTAGCGATCTCCTTGATAGAAACATATCCGTTTTCCTCATTAAGAGCAAGATCGAGCATCATTCTGAGCGCATAGCGTCCTTTTGTTGATATCTTCAAAGCAACCCCTCTTTTCCTAGTTATTTGATTACCATTATAACCCAATCTCCATTTTTTGTCAACCCAGGTGCGTGCACCTGGACCACCTCCCCCACCCCGCATAGTTTTGTGCAGGCTATTCAATAGCCGCTGCCCTCCCCGGAGGGGAGGGGGTGAGCTTAGTTTTAGCTTTTCATTTTGTGACACTGCGTGAACCTTGCAGGTGTGTACACCTGCACCGCCACGTTACGCTCTGC
>DFEO01000173.1 GCA_002368715.1 Ruminococcus sp. UBA3800 | reverse complement strand
AAAAAGGTGTCGGCTAACGCCGACGGATTTTAAATGGGGGCTTTCCCAGCAACTGCGGAGCCGTTGCGTGCCCCCATACCCCTTCGGGTGGACACTTCCAAGCAACTGCGGAGCAGGGGCGAGCCCCTGCACCGCCACGTTACGCTCTGCTCGCTCCGCTCGGTCGCTACATCGGGTGGGTGCTCGCACTTTGTTGCCCGGACGTTTCAAGAGTGCCGGCTTTTCATCTATGCGTTATCCGACGAAGAGCGGCGGATCTGTGGCAGGCGGACGAGAGTTAGATATAACTAACTTAATAATTGGTTAGATATAACTAACTAATTATTAAATTTCCGTTAAAAGTCGGGTAAAACACTTGAAAAATGGCGAATATGTGATATTATAATAATTGAGGGCGCATAGCCCCGAATTCTATGAATGGAGGTCATTTGGTATGGCATATAAGATTTCTGACGATTGCATCAGCTGCGGCGCTTGCGCAGAGGGATGTCCTGTTGGCGCTATCTCTGAGGGCGACGGAAAGTACGTTATCGACGAGGGCGCTTGCATCGACTGCGGCGCTTGTGAGGGAACCTGCCCCGTAGGAGCACCTTCCGCTCAGTAATTTGCTGATACATAACAAAGCACTTCTGTCTTTGGGCAGGGGTGCTTTTTTTGTCTGAACGTAAAAGCCCCAAGCTTTCAGAATGCTGACACAAAGCTGTCACATTGGGGGAGTATATTATAGACAGCAAAGAAACAAGGGAAACCATTTAGCACTTCATATTCTTTTTTCTCCATATAATTCTATACTTCTGTGCTGCGCTCTTCACTTTTTTGTCGTGGAGAGCGCAGTGCTTTGGAGCCGGCACGGGACCTTCGATCAGTACAAATTTTTACCTGAAAGATGTTTTGATATACTTAAATGGGGAGCGGCAGTTTTTAACTGTCCTTTTTTTCGTATTATTAATAAACGTTTTAATATTTTTGTGAAAAATGCCCAAGAAGAGGGCTGTCAAACTGTATCGAAATGAAAAATGCACAATAGGGCATAATAATTAGTTAATATAATGTTCACAATCGGAGCTTTCAAAAACGTTTTCGATTACATTTCGGTTACAGCACAGCTTGACAACATTTATAATATGAGATATAATGACAACGGTCGCCAAAAATTGTGTAAAAATTAGGATAGTTACCGTTTTAAAAAGAAAACAGCGGTGACAAAAACGAAAGGAGAGGTGTTATACATGGGTTATTTGGTATCCGGGTTCAAACGCAAGCTGGCAGCAGTTACGGCTGTGGGTGTGCTGGGCGCATCATCGGCGGTGTTTGTTGACCTGGACAGAACGGCTATAAAGCCTGATAAGAATATTCCTCGGGTAAACACCTTGGAGGAGAAGCTCGAGCCTGTCAGGGCTGCACAGCAGATGGGTGATGCAGAGGTCTCCGTGAGCGTTACGCAGACAACGACAGTAACGCAGGCGCCGGCGCAGACGCAGACGCAGAAGACCGAAACGACGACCGCACCCGCAGAGACGGAGCCTGAGCTTTCTGAGGGACCCGAGATCACAGAGACCGAGGCTGCACCAAAAGTGTATGAGGAGCCTTCGGGGGTAGTAGAGATCACCTTTGACTCGCCGGCAGATAACGCCGCTGCGGAGGACGAAGCTGAAGAGGAACAGATATGGGAGTCGGCTGAGGACGAGGTCGAAAGCTATGAGGAGCCGGGCACTGCCGAGGTCGTGACGACCACTTCGGGAGCTGAGGAGCCGCAGGAGCCGCAGGAACAGTGGGAGCAGAGCGAGGTCACAACGACCGCTCCGATAATCACCACTACTACGACAGTACCGCCCGTGACGACCTTGCCGGACATTCTTACAGTGCCGCCCGAGACCACTACGACCACCACGACAAAGGCAACGACTACGACTGCAAAGGCCACCACAACAACGACGACGACAAAGGCGACTACAACGACAAAGAAGACAACGTCGGCTGACAATGGCCTTACACCCGAGTCGAGACTCAATAATGTCGTGCTTTCGCCCGATTACTGTCTGACAGGCGAGGACGACAAGATCGTGCGCAGCTATCTTGCGAAGATCGTAAACAGCGGTATGAGCAATTATGAAAAGGCTCTTGCTGTGTATGATTATCTGATAAACAACACATATTATGCTTACGGCGGCTGGAACGAGCCTTACAAGTCCGTGCTTGTGAACGGCTTCGGCACCTGCACCGAGTATTCGAGAACGCTTACCGCAATGCTGAGGTATATGGGCTTCAACGCAAGGACAGTTGACGGCCAGACAGCAATGGCAGCAGGCGGCTACGGCTATCATATGTGGACAGAGGTCATCATTAACGGACAGGTCTATGTTATGGATGCACAGGTGGATGATGATATGTCGTGGGCAGGATATACCTCCCATGCAAGATTCTGCAAGACCTATGCAGAGGTAGCAGGAAACTATATCAAAAATTAAACCGACCATTTTCTCCCGGCCTTTTGCGCCGGGAGTTTTTTTGTCTTTTTGCTGAGAGCGTTTAATAAATATCATCGCCGCAGGCGATACCTTAATTATTCATTATTCAATATTCGTTATTCATTATTCATTTTTTCCGGGCATCAAATTGACCATTTTTTAGGACTTAAAATTTTACGGATTGTTAAAAACATCGAAATCATAGGAAAAGTGTAGACAAATGGAGCAGCGTGTGGTATAATAACTAGGCAAAATGGGATAAGTCTGCTAATTATTAAAGTGAGGAAGGGTCAATAAATTGAGTACTTCGGCCGTAAAGAGAAAGAGAAAGAAAAAGAAACAGGCTCCTGTCGGAATGATCTGCGGCATGATCGCTGCTACTGTTGTGGTGTTCGCTGTTGTCGCTTATCTTATAGGCAAGTCCTATTACAGTGACAAGTTTTTGAGCAATACAAGGATAAACGGAAAAATAGTCAGCGGAAAAACGCTCGAGCAGGCATATGATCTGCTGGGCGCAGACGATCTGCCAGAGAAGCTCAGCGTGACGACTGTCAGCGGAAAGACGATAGATATAAAGACTGCCGATATCGACTATAAGCTCAGCTCAAAGGACTCGATAAAGAAGTTTTATAACGACCGCAAAAAAAGCTCGTGGCTGACAGCGCTCGTTTCAAAGAGAGATTATGAGTATATCGAAACGGCAAGCTATAATAAGGCAAAGCTTGACGAGATAATAAAGAAAACTGACTGGGGCAGCACAGCCACCTCGGATGCTGTGGTCGTACTCAATGAGGACGGAACAGGCTATTCTGTCGTTCCCGAGACACAGGGCGACAAGGTCGTGGATATGGACAGACTTGTGGCGCTCGTTAATACGGCGGCAGCAAACGGCGAGATGAGCCTTGTGCTGGACAAGGACTGCGGAGTTTATGAGAGCCCCGTTATAAAGGCCAAGGATGTTCAGGAAAAATGCGACAAGATGAACAACATCTTCAATATGTATATCACCTATGACTTTGACTATACCACCGAGACTCTGACGGGCGACAGGCTGATGCAGATGCTCGAGGTCAACGAGGATCAGTCCTATGACGTTGACGAGGATAAGGTGATGGAGTATGTCGAGGAGCTGGCGGCAAAGTATGACACGCTCAACAAGCCCAGAAAGTTCCACGCTACCGAGCAGGGCGATATCATCGTTCCGCCGAGCACCGATGCGAAGTACGGCTGGTGGATAGATCAGGAGAAGACCTGCGAGGAGCTGGTGCAGCTGCTCTATGAGGGCGAGAGCGTTGATTCATTAAAGCCGTTTTACTATGAAGATCCCTGCGGATTTGTCTACACGGGCGTCGAGGGTGCAAGGAGCGCAAAGGACGATATAGGAAAGACCTATGTCGAGGTCGATCTCAGCGCTCAGCATATGTGGTATTATGTGGACGGTGAGCTTGACTATGACTGCTATATAGTTTCGGGTCAGACGACCTCGAGAACAAGGACCACATTCCCGGGCGTTTACAAGCTCTGGGCAAAGGCTACCAACTACCGCATGAAGGACAGAAACGCTGACGGCGAGGAGTGGGACACCACCTGCGACTACTGGAACAATGTTTCCATGTGCGGCATAGGTATGCACGACAGCCAGTGGAGAGGCGGAGCGTTTGGCGGCTCTATCTACACCTGGAACGGTTCTCACGGCTGTATCAATATGCCTTTGGAGGGCGCAAAATATCTTTATGACAATGTCGAGCTGGGAACGCCTGTCGTAATGTATTATGAGAGCGACAAAAGCAATGACTGGATGGAGTAAGGATCAGAGCGGACAGGAAACTGTCCGCTTTTTTGTACATATACAATTGCGGTGATCTGCAAAAAAATGATATCTCACTCCGTATGGGAGAGTGCTTTTAGCACGACCCGGGCTGCCGCAGAAGAACTATAAATCCGGCGGAAAAATGGTATCTCCCCCCGTAGGGGGAGAATACCTTTTTCCGCACGCTCCTCGCCGCCGCAGGCGGCGAGGACATAAACCGCAAAGAAAACTAATGATAAATTTAAGGAGGGCTTATGAGCGTTTACGAACTGAGAGAGGGCTTTTGCTCGCAGGAGATACCAGAGGATGTGCTGGAGCGTATAAGCGGTGTTTCACTGAAACCGGACGTTGAGGTGACAGAAAAGGATCTGAGCTATCTTAATGTCAGGTATTACGATTTTGAGCATAACATCTGCGATGGAGAGCTGATAGTTGACCGCAGGCTTGCGGCAGAGGTGCTGGAGATCTTCGCAGAGCTGTTTGATAATGGGTATGAAATAGAGAAGATAAGGCTCGTTGACTGCTACGGCGCCGACGACGACCTTTCGATGGCGGACAACAACAGCTCCGCCTTTAATTACCGCACGGTGTCGGGAACGCAGACGGTGTCGGCTCACGGATACGGCAGGGCGATAGACATAAATCCGCTTTACAATCCTTACATCGTGGGAGAAAAGATAATGCCGCCAAACGGCGAACCCTATGCCGACCGCAGCCGTGACTTTGCCCACAAGATAGACGAGGACGATATCTGCTACAAGATATTCACATCCCATGGATGGCGCTGGGGCGGCCACTGGCAGACGCAGAAGGATTATCAGCACTTTTATAAAGAGCACAAGCATCCGATGAAGACGCTTCTGAGGCTTCTTAAAAAAAGATAAACAGGACTGGGTCTTTAGCGGGCAGCGAAGTAAAAAAGTGAATTATGGCACCTCACCCCCTTCGGGGTGAGGTGCCAATTTAGGTTTAGCAGGTATTTTTGTGTCAGAAAGGGCAGAAGCGGCATATGATATACCAGCGGTCGTATAACGGCGGCAGGCAGGGGCGCTTGGCGCCGAAGAAAAAGAGGATGATAAAATGAAACTGTATATGATAGCAATGAGATCAATAACCTATGCGATAAAAGCAAAGGAGCTTCTTAATAAAATGGGCTTTTTCTGTGAGATAGAGAAGACCCCGAAAGAGCTCGCCTCGGGCTGCGGCTATTCGATAAAGGTGAGGGACGAACCCGAAAAGATAAAGAAGCTTCTCAAAGAAAGGGGGATCGGCTGGCGGGAAAACTGACCGCCTGCTTGGCAAAACAGATGATCTATTTCGATAATTCAGCCACCAGCTTTCCAAAGCCTGTCAGCGTAAAGCGTGCCTGCAACATGGCACTGGAGCGCTTTGGTGCAAACCCCGGGCGCAGCGGCCACGCACTGTCTGTCGAAACGGCAAAAAAGGTCTATGAAGTGAGGAGCCTGGCAGCAGGCTTCTTCGGGGCGCAGACCGAGAACGTGGCATTTACGCAAAACTGCACCTATGCGCTGAATATGGCGATAAAGGGGATAATGCAGTACGGCGGACATATGGTGATCTCGCCCTACGAGCATAATTCCTCGGCAAGGCCTGCCTTTCGGCTGACGCAGAGCGCAGGTGTGCGGCTGTCGGTCTTTGAGATGGGCAGGGACGATGAGGAGACGGTGAAAAACATCGGGTCGCTTATGGAAAGCGACACAAAATGCGTCTGCGTTACAGCTGCCTCAAACGTCACGGGGCGGCTCATGCCCATAAAGGCGATAGCAGAGCTTTGCCGCAAAAAGGGTGTCTGCTTTATCGTTGACGGCGCACAGGCCTGCGGAGTGACGGAGCTTACGCTTGCTGACGGGATGAACTTTATCTGCACGGCAGGCCACAAGGGGCTTTACGGCCCGACAGGAACGGGGCTTCTGATCTCGGACGGCGAATACAGTCTGTCTACGATCATCGAGGGCGGGACCGGAGCGACATCGGCGCTGCTCGAGCAGACGCCCGATATGCCCGAGCGGCTTGAAAGCGGAACGCTCAACACGGTAGGGATACTTGGGCTGGGCGAGGGTATCCGTTTTGTCAAGCGCAGGGGTACGGCAGCGATACGGGCTCACGAGCAGGCGCTGTGCAGGCGGTTTGCGGACGGCATCAGGGATATCGGCGGAGTGAAGCTTTACGAGGAGGATGTGCCGAGGGTGCCGATAGTGGCGTTCAACCTTGGCGACAGACATTCGGAGGAGACGGCGAGGCTGCTTGGCGAGAGGGGCTTTGCACTGAGGGGCGGATTGCAGTGTGCGCCGCTAGCCCACAGGACGCTCGGGACGCTGGGGCAGGGGGTGGTGAGGTTTTCGCCGTCGGCATTCAGCACCGCCCGTCAGACGGACGCACTTATCATGGCGGTCAGGGCTGTGCGCATATAGGCTTTATTCGTCTGATTTCGTCGCTTTCGTCGGTCAATGTCGTTTTCTGTCGTTTTCTGTCGTTATATGTTGTAAATATGTATCCCTGAAGAGTGTATACCCGAAGGGGTATTGGGGCGACCGGAAAGCCCCCATTTAAAATCCGTCGGCGTTAGCCGACACCTTTTTCACAGCGAAAGCCTTAAATCCTTCACTGTGTCAAAACAGGACTTCTCAGTTCGCCTGCCTTCGATCTGCCGGCGGCAGATCTCGGCATTTAAACTGATGTCCATCCCTCTCCTTGCTTCACACTTGCTCGTCAAGCCGCAAGCGGCTTGAGGAAAGTTTCGTCTTGGCTTTTCAAAGGGGCGACCTCTCGT
>DFEO01000175.1 GCA_002368715.1 Ruminococcus sp. UBA3800 | reverse complement strand
TGATCTTAGCCATTTCAGCCTGAGCAGGGTTCTTTATGTCGTCGCCCTCACAGATTATGCCCTTGGAGTTGAGCATGATGATATCCTTGACGCCAAGGTCAAGCAAAAACTTAGCGATAGCGCAGCCAGCCGCACCGGCACCGCTCATAACGACCTTGAGCTCGCCTATCTTTCTGCCTGTCAGCTTGCAGGCATTGAGCATAGCGGCGCCCACAACGATAGCAGTACCGTGCTGGTCATCGTGGAATACGGGGATATCGAGTCTCTCCTTGAGCTTAGCCTCGATCTCAAAGCATCTGGGAGCAGCGATATCCTCAAGGTTGATACCGCCGAAGCTTCCGGCGATATGAGCGATAGTATCAACGATAGTGTCAACGTCGTTTGTATCAAGGCAGATAGGAAAAGCATCAACATCAGCAAACGCCTTGAAAAGCGCACATTTTCCTTCCATAACAGGCATACCTGCCAGTCCTCCGATATTTCCCAGTCCCAGTACAGCGGAGCCGTCGGTTATAACAGCAACAAGGTTCGCTCTTCTTGTCAGCTCATAGGACAGCGAGGGATCCTTTTCGATCTCAAGACAGGGCTGAGCGACACCGGGTGTATAAGCGAGAGTAAGATCCCTTGCGTTTTCGATAGTAGTCCTTGTAACGACCTCGATCTTTCCCTTCCACTGCTTGTGCAGCTGCAAAGACTCTTCCATAACGTTCATTTTTAAAACATCCTTTCAGTATAACTTTTTTACCATCTCATTATATCATAAGCTCCTTCAAAAATCAATAGAATATCGATGAACAAAGCGCACATAAGCTTTTGCGCAAAAAAGCTCCCGACCTGAGCCGGGAGCTAAATATCAATTATTTTGCTGCTGCATTCTTATTTGCCTTCTGTGCGTTCTGGTGGATGAGCTTGAAGAGCTTGTCCAGATTCTCATCATCGGTGGTGCTGCTGCCTATGTGAGTCATCGTGCTGTTATAAAGCCCGTGGAAATCCGAACCTCCCGTGATGATAAGGTCCTTCTCCTTTGCAAGACTCACAAGCCTCTGCTGCTGCTGCTTGGTAGCGGAGTAGTGATAGCACTCGATACCGTCGATCTTTCCCGCCTCGATAAGCTCATTGAGAAGCTCGATGTTTTTGAACATATGCGGATGTGCCATAACAGCCACACCCTTAGAGGAGTGGATAAGGTCACACACAAAATTAACGTCCGGATACTCTCTTGTCACCAGACATTCACCCCTGGGATAAGAGAACAGCTTTTCATTTACCGAACCGTAAAGCTCGGTAGCATAGCCATAATTTACAAGCGCTCTCATTATATGCTGTTTATAGATGCTCTTCGAGCCCTTTGTGTATTTAAGAAACGCATCCTGAGGTATGGGATATCTCTTCATCACCTTTTCGATCATATCCTTGGCGCACTGGGTCCTGATCTGGCAGGATTTAAGGCACAGGCCCTCCAGCCTGTCAGGCTTCTGGGGTGCATAGCAGAGTATGTGTACCTTAGTGTTCCTTTTTTTGTCCCATGCCGAAAGCTCGACAGCAGGGATGACTTTTATATCATACCTCTCCGCAAGTATCTGCGAGCGGCTCGAAGAAGACAGAGTATCATGGTCCGTTATCGCAAGACAGTCAAGCTTCATTCTCTTAGCCTGAGCAATGACCTCCTCTATACCGAACGAACCATCCGAAAGAGTAGTATGAACATGAAGATCGCCGATCATAACATTATCCTCCAAACAGTGCGCAATCTCCGGCGCACAAAATCTGACATAAATTATATCACATCCCGGCTCACTTTGCAAGCAAAAACTTACAAATTATCCCTTTTTTCGACACAAAACGATAATCTTTGTACACTCAAACAAATAAGCGACACTATCTTAGTACAACTTGACTATACCATTTTACCAGATTCAGGGAACCACTTCTTCACAAACCATGGCTGTGAAGCCGTAAAAGTCCTGCCGTTCAAGTCTTCAAGGCAGCCCGAGTCCCCCATGAAGCAGAAGGTGAGCCGGTATGAGCAGAGTGCCTGTGTCTTTACATTATACTCACGGTTGACCCTGTTTATTCCATATTTTCCGTCTCCCAGCAGGGGATAGCCTATGTGAGCCATATGCGCCCTTATCTGGTGGGTGCGCCCTGTTATCAGCCTGACCCGAAGCAGCGACAGGTTTTCCTGTTTGTTCTCGGCTATCACCTCATACCGTGTCACCATAGTTTTGCCGTCTGGCAGCGGCTTGTCCGAAACGGTAACTGTCTTGTTTTTCTTGTCACGTCTTGAAAAGGCTTTTATCTCGGCTTTTTTCTCGTTTGGTATCCCTATGCACACACAGAGGTATTCTTTTTCTATCTCTCTGTTTTTTATCTTCTCGTTCATTATCCTCAGAGCCTGCGCTGTTTTTGCACAGATGACAAGCCCCTGAGTGTTGCGGTCGATACGGTTGCACAGGGCAGGCGCAAAGCTGTTTTCCATGTCAGGGTCAAAAGCTCCTCTTTCATAAAGACAGCGCAGCACCCTGTTTATCAGTGTGTCGGCACCGCCGCTCTCGTCCTCGTGAACGACCAGCCCTGAGGGTTTATCGCAGATAAGTATATTTTCGTCCTCAAAGACGATAAAAGCTTCGGCAGGCGCTGACATAAAAGCGTGTTTCTGGCGGCTCTGAGCAAAAAACTCATCGTTAATATAGAGCTCAAGCACATCTCCGCTGTTGAGCCTTGTGCTTATCTCACAGCGCTTACGGTTCAGCTTTATTCGTTTGAGGCGGATATACTTATACATCAGGCTTTTCGGAAGGTCAGGGACAGCCTTTTGCAGGAATTTATCAACACGCTGTCCGCTGTCGTTTTGGTTTATAACAAACTGTTTCATATCATCACCAAGACTATTATACACGATATTTTCTCATAACACAAGTGTTATATCGGGAAAACATTCTAAAGCTCCTTTTTGCAGTACGTTGTTATGTTTTCAAAAGCATACCGGCGATAAAGGGCTTATTCATACCACGACCATAAATTGTTAGGATTAAACTCTTTACAATTAAAATTTATTGTTGTATAATAATAAGGATACAAGAAAATATGTTCTTTTTATTTTGGAGGAAACAGATGGACAGATTTAAACTGGTGTCTGACTACAAGCTTTCGGGAGACCAGCCAGAGGCGGTAGACAGGATCGTTAAGGGGATAGAGAGCGGCATGAAGGAGCAGACACTTATGGGTGTAACAGGCTCCGGCAAAACGTTCACGATGGCAAATGTTATCGAGCGGCTCAATCGTCCGACTCTAGTGCTTGCCCACAATAAGATACTTGCAGCTCAGCTGTGCTCGGAATTCCGTGAATTCTTCCCCGAAAACGCCGTTGAATACTTCGTGTCCTATTATGATTATTATCAGCCTGAGGCCTATGTCCCCAGCAAGGATGTTTACATCGAAAAGGACTCCTCGATAAACGATGAGATAGACAAGCTGCGCCATTCTGCTACCGCAGCGATAATGGAGCGCCGTGACGTTATCATCGTTGCCAGCGTGTCCTGCATCTACTCTCTCGGTGACCCTGCCGAGTATAAGTCGATGATGGTGTCGATACGCAAGGGGATGGAAAAAAGCCGTGACAGGCTCATAGCCGAGCTTGTCGGCATCCAGTATGAGAGAAATGACATAAACTTTGTGAGAAACAAGTTCCGTGTCAGGGGAGATGTTGTGGAGATATATCCTGCAAACTCTACTGACACTGCTGTAAGGGTCGAGTTCTTCGGTGACGAGGTGGACCGCATAAGCGAGATAAATGTTATCACCGGCGAGGTGCTGTCAAACCTTGCACATATCTCGATATTCCCTGCCTCCCATTATATCGTAGGCCGTGAGAAGATGCGTGAGGCGATAGAGGAGATAAGACAGGAGCTGGACGAGCGCATCAAGTATTTCAAGGACAGAGATATGCTTATCGAGGCTCAGCGAATAGAGCAGAGGACAAACTATGATATAGAAATGCTCGAGGAGATAGGCTTTTGCAGCGGCATTGAGAACTATTCGAGAGTGCTTGCAAGAAGAGCTCCCGGCTCGGTGCCTTTCACTCTTCTTGACTTTCTGCCCGAGGATTTTGTTCTGTTTGTTGACGAGTCCCATGTTTCGCTACCGCAGGTTAGGGGAATGTATGCCGGTGACAGGGCACGAAAGACCACCCTTGTCGATTACGGTTTCCGCCTGCCTTCGGCTCTCGACAACAGGCCGCTCACCTTTGATGAGTTCTATTCACACATCAATACAGCCGTATTCGTTTCGGCAACACCCGGTCCTATCGAGAAAGAAAAGAGCGCACAGATAGTCGAGCAGGTGATAAGACCTACGGGTCTGCTCGATCCCGAGATATCGGTAAGACCCACCGAGGGTCAGATCGAGGATCTTCTGTCTGAGATAAACACAAGGGTCGAAAAGAGCCAGCGTGTGCTTGTCACAACGCTCACAAAGAAAATGGCGGAGGATCTGACCGGGTACCTGAAAAACTTTGGCGTGAAGGTAAGATATATGCACCACGATATCGACAGTATCGAGCGTATGGAAATAATCCGTGACCT
>DFEO01000056.1 GCA_002368715.1 Ruminococcus sp. UBA3800 | reverse complement strand
TGGACTTTCCGCATCCGGAAGGACCAACGAGGATGATGAATTCCTTATCCTTGATCTCGATGTTGAAGTCGGAAACGGCAATAACGCCGCCTGCATACTTCTTATAGATTTCCCTTAATGATACACTTGCCATTAAAAAGAACCTCCCTGTTTGAAATTTTACTAATATCCCAATTAGCTATGTTCTTATCATAACAGATTTCCACCACACCCGCAAGAGTTTTTTTGACTAAACTTTATCATATCTCTTTATAAATATTGACGAAAATTGATAGCGCACTGGAAAATTTTGGCATTAGTCTGTTTTCTTCGTCAATAATTTATCAACATCTTTGTGCAGTATCTCCAAACAGCCTCCGACAGGCAAATTTGCGTCAAGCTCCATTTTCCCTATCCTTATACGTTTAAGGAACTCCACTTTGTTGCCCAGCTGGATAAACATCCTCTTCACCTGATGATATCTCCCCTCGGTGATCGTCAGAAGGCACTCCCTGCCGTTATCCTGCGAGGGCTCAAAGACTGCCGGAAGCCACCTGCCGCCCTCGTCATCCTCGAAGCCCTGCTCAAATCTCTCCTTATAGCTCTCCTCCCAGGGCTTTTCCAGCCTGACGAAATAGGTCTTGGGCACATGATGAGCAGGCGACAGCATCCTGTGGGCAAGCTCGCCGTCGTCGGTTATAAGAACGAACCCCTCGGTGTCCTTGTCCAGCCTGCCTGCCGGGAACAGCCCTTTTCTTCTCATCTGCTCGGGTATAAGCTCCAGCACCGTCTTCGACAGCCCGTCCCTTGTTGCGCAGACAACGCCCTGCGGCTTGTTGAGCATTATATAGATATGCTCCTTATATTCTATGATCCTTCCGTCGAGCATCACGCTGTCCCCGTTCTCATCTATATGCATATCCGAACGCTTTGCAGTCTCGCCGTTTACGGTCACTCTGCCCTTTAAGCAAAGCTTTTTGACTTCTTTTCTTGAAACATCAGCGACCTGCGAACAAATGAACCTGTCAAGTCTCATATCATCACCGCATACAATTATATAGAAAAAAACGGCTCTTGTCAATATCGGCATACGACAAGAGCCGTTTAAAAGAAGTATTTCGCAGGGATACCTTCGTATAATAAAAGCTGCTATTTTTTCAGTCCCTGCATAAAGCCGTCGAGCTCTATCGAGCAGACATCGCCGCCTATCAGCCTTCCCTCAAAAACGATGAGATTGGCCTTTATGCAGTCCTTGCCGCCGTAGCCCTTGTAGTTGCGGACCGTATAGGTGTATATGCTCACGTTTTTGCCCTTGTAGTCCGAAAGGTCAAAGCCCTGCTTTTTCTGAAGTTCATTGTAATTCTTGTAGATCGCCGTGAACTTCTGCGGTATGGTCACCTGGCGGCAGGACTCATATTTCGGGTCCACCTCCCAGCCCATACTGCTAAGAAACTGCTGTCTGTCCTTTTCGGTCTTCATCTGCGTGTCCTTGACTCTCGCTCCTGCCGAGCCTATGGCCCACACCAGGATCGCTGCTGCTGCAAGCACCAGCGCCAGCACTGCGGCTGACGATCTGATGCTGCGCAGCCTGACTGTTTTGATATACATTTGTCTCTCTCCTTCTCTTGCGGTGTACCGTTTTGCGGTGTGCTGTGTATTTAGTAAAGTATATGCGGCGTGCTCAAAGTATAAGATTGTGCAATATAACTAAATCTCGGAGTGAGATTTAATGTGAATTAACGATTTTGTCCGTTTTGGGTAAAATAGCTTTGACAAATCGAAAATATGTGGTAAAATAAATGTAGGTAACGTCTGTCGCTGTTTTGTGTTTCGGCAGCGTTAGACCGCCGCCTTCGGGTCGGGTGGCTTTGTTTTGTGTGCATTACCGGCCTAAGGTGCGGGATAATAATTCCGCAGAGCTTTCTGCGGCTTTATGTTTGTGAAAGGAGCAATGAGCTTATGTCAAAAATTATTGCAGTAACTTCGGGTAAAGGCGGAACAGGAAAATCATCTATCAGCGCCTGCCTGGGATATGCTCTTGCAAAACAGGGTAACAGGACCCTGATAATCGAGCTCGACTTCGGTCTGAGATGTATGGATATCATGCTGGGTATGCAGGGAAACATCCCTTATGATCTCGGTGATGTGCTTGAGGGCACCTGCGATGTTTACAAGGCGACCACAACGGTAAAGCTTGCGTCGAACCTGAGCGTTCTTTGTGCGCCGAGCGACCCGTTCGTTCAGCTGAAGGCTGAGGATATCGAGAAGATAACCCACGAAATGAGAAAGTATTTTGAATATATCATCATCGACACCTCTGCGGGTATCAACGGTTCGGTATTCGATATAGTTACAAACTCCGACCTTATCCTTATCGTCACCACGCCGGATCCTGTGTGTGTAAGAGACGGAAGGATGATGTCTGACGAATTCTATAAGAGAGGCAACCAGAAGCAGAGGCTCGTTATAAACAAAGCCAATAAGAGGATATTTGAATATGACGATATGGACGATCTGGATGCTATCATCGACACGATAGGCGTTCAGCTGCTGGGTGTTATCCCCGAGGACAGTGCAATACCTCTTGCAACGGGCAAGGGCGCTCCGCTTTCTTCGAGCTCTATGGGATTCTTGGCATTCTCGGCTATATCGAGACGCATCAAGGGCGAGCATATTCCTCTTTCCATCAAGGTCTGATCTTATAATAAATCCAACGAATCGGGGGGATCACATTGAATATAGCGCTTATAGCTCACGACTCAAAGAAGGAGCTTATGGTGCAGTTTTGCATCGCATACTGTGGTGTTCTGAGCAAACATAATCTCTGTGCTACGGGAACGACCGGAAAAATGGTCGCTGAAGCAACAGGGTTGGGAGTTGTTCGTTATCTCAGCGGCTCTCAGGGCGGAGATCAGCAGATCTCTGCGAGGATCTCCTGCAACGAGATCGACCTTCTTTTGTTCTTCAGAGATCCGATCTCTGCAAAGCCTCACGAGCCGAACGAGGCAAACCTTATGAGACTTTGTGATGTACACAATATACCGGTAGCGACAAATATCGCTACTGCCGAGGCTCTTATCCATGCGCTCGAGCGTGGAGACCTTGACTGGAGAGACATCGTCAATCCTTCGGCTTCGGCGGCAAGGTAAGAGGCGTCAAGAGCGGCAAGATAAGAAATATCCGATAGGCTTTGACGGGGAGAGTAGGACTGTCTGTGTGCCAAGCGAGGACCGTATGGTGAAAGGGTCTGCACGGCGGCTGTCTGAAGGACACCCCTGAGCCCCTGTCTGATAAAGGACAGGCGTGCTGCCTGCGTTAAGGGTACAGAGTGACTCCCGGCTCGTTCCGGGGGTAATTAGGGTGGTATCACGGTAAAGTCGTCCCTTGTTCGGGGGACGGCTTTTTTGTTTTTGGGAGTGATAGTATTATGGAAACTATGATGATCGTAAACATCGTTATCTCGCTGACCCTTTTGCTGGGCGGCGCATTGATGACGGCGCAGGGAAAAAAGCAGATAAACCCCGTTGTGGGCTACCGCACAAAGCGCTCGATGTCAAGCAACGAAGCATGGATGCTGGCAAACAAAAAATGCGGCATTTTCTGGCTGGCAGACGGGGGCGCAGGGTTTTTGCTGACAGCTGTCAGCTATATGCTCATGTTCAGCCTTCCCGACACCGCTTCCCTGGTGCTCCAGATACTGATGCTTGCGCTTATGACAGCAGGTGCGGTGTTCTCGATAATAAAGACTGAAAAGATGCTCAAAGACCGTGAAAACAGCGCCGAGGCAAAGAAAGAAAAAATGTTTAAAGACCTGGTTTAAGGCAATGTTTACAAACAATAGCTTGACTATTCGGGCACAATGAGTTAAAATATAAAGGTTCAGACCAGTTGAAACGAAAGGATATGATAGTTTGGCACTTCTTATTCAAAGACCTAAGGGAACCGTTGACACCGTACCCTCTCAGGTGAATAAATGGTACACAGTAGAAAAAATAACCGATGAGGTCGCTTTGCAGTACGGCTTTAAGGAGATAAGGATACCCACCTTCGAGGAAACAGGGCTTTTTGTGCGCTCGGTGGGCGAGGCTACCGATGTGGTCTCCAAGGAGATGTACACCGTTACCGCTGCCGGCAACACACAGTTCACGCTGCGCCCCGAGGGCACGGCAGGCGCTATGAGAGCGATACTCGAAAACGGCATCTTAAACGAAGGCCTGCCCCAGAAGATCTTTTACAGGCTTTCGTGCTTTCGTCATGACAAGCCCCAGGCAGGCAGGCTCAGAGAGTTCCACCAGTTCGGCTGTGAAATGGTGGGAAGCGAGAGCCCCAGAGCCGATGCCGAGATGATCTCGCTGGCAAAGGACGTCCTCGATAACTGCGGACTTGACAATATCAGCCTGAACCTCAATTCCATAGGCTGCTCCGAGTGCAGACCGAAATATCACAAGGCTTTGAAAGACTTCTTTACGGCAAGAAAGGACGAGCTGTGTCCGACCTGTCAGGAAAGACTTGAAAAGAACCCGATGAGGATACTTGACTGCAAGTCCCCTATCTGTCAGGAGATAGGAAAGGACGCTCCCGTTGTCACGGATTTTCTCTGCGAGCAATGCAGCGACCACTTTGAAAAGCTGAAGCATTATCTCGGAGTTATGGGGATAGAATATAAGCTGAACCCAAGGATAGTAAGAGGCCTTGATTACTACACAAGAACAGTGTTCGAGTTCATCTGCTCCGACCTCGGCGCACAGGCAACTGTCTGCGGCGGCGGACGCTATGACGGGCTCATCGAGCAGCTGGGCGGCAAGCCCACACCTGCGCTGGGCTTCGGAATGGGACTTGAAAGGCTCATACTCACGATGGAAAAGCAGGGCTGCGACTTTATGGAAGCCAAAAAGTGCGACCTCTATGTCGCTCCGATGAGCGAGGATGCGGCTTCAAAGGCTATGGCGATAGCGTCCTCTCTGAGAAGCGAGGGCTTCTTTGTAGAGTATGACCTTATAGGAAGAGGCCTGAAGGCTCAGATGAAGTATGCCGACAAGATAGGCGCAAAATTCGTTATCGTGCTCGGCAGCGACGAGCTTGACAGCGGCAGGGCAAAACTTAAAAATATGAGAAGCGGCGAGCAGACCGATATCGACCTTGGCGAAGGGCTTGTGAGCGCCTTCTCGAATGCCGCAGTGAGCGAGATGTTCAGCGGTATGGACGACGATATAGCCAAGCTTTTGGAGAACGGAGGCAAATGATATGAGCGAAAGATGTGACCAGTGCAAGAATGTTCCTCTTGTGGAGATACACACGCCGACCGAGTATCAGCTCTGTGTAGGCTCGCTTGCAAGGATGTGTCTTGCGGGAGAGGCCGAGATAGTTTACCAGACCTGTCCTCTCGATAAGATAATGGACAAGGAGAACCGCTGGTATGCGCCGAAGATATTCCACCAGTTCAGATGCACAAAGTGCGGAACTATATACGGGATGCTTCTGAACACCAGGATCGGCGGCCAGATAAAGATAAACGACAAGGTCTTTGACCCTGCCGATTATCCCGACAAGCCTGACGAGGGCACACCCAATAAATGAGCAGGCTTATAACCGTCGAAACGGCGCTGACGCCCAAAAAGCTCTGCAAAAGGCTCGACAAGGAGCTGACGGAATACCGTCCCACCCTTAATATCCTGTCACTGGGGCGCTTTATGAGAAAGCACCGCTATGAGACTTTCTTTTACGGCTGCCGCAGGGATGACAAAAGGGTCATGATCTTCCACCACCAGGCTAAAAAGCGTGACGGCGGGACCAGCGGCTTTTTCGGGACCATTGAAAAGACCGAGAACGGCTCACGCCTGACAGGCAGGATAAGAAAGCCCATAAGCGCTTATGTGTTTGCGGCACTGCTGACGGTCGTGTCTGTGC